>NZ_PKRR01000005.1:0-301074 GCF_002855595.1 Uliginosibacterium sp. TH139
TCTCCGATACCGACAGCATTGCCATCACCGTCAATCCGGTGGCGGATATTGCCAATGACACGGTGACGACCAACGAAGACACGCTGGTCAATATCAATGTCAATAGCAACGACAGCTTCGAGAACAGCGGTCACACCATCACCGCCATCAATGGCACAGCCATCGCGGTGGGTGGCTCGGTCGCCGTCACCAATGGTTCGGTGACCCTCAAGGCCGATGGCACGCTGGACTTCACGCCGACAGCCAACTACAACGGCGCGGCTTCCTTCACCTACACCGTCACCTCCGGCGGTGTGAGCGAGACGGCTACCGTCAATGTCACGGTTGCTGCTGTCAATGATGCGCCGGTGAACACGATGCCGGCCTCCTTCACTACGCAGGAAGACACAAGCAAAGCCCTGACCGGCCTCTCGATCAGCGATGTGGATGCCGGCACAGGCTCGCTAACAGTCACGCTAGTCGTGAACAACGGCGTCCTGAATGTCAGCGGCGGCGGCGCAAGCATTGCCGGCAGCGGCAGCAGCATCGTGACCCTCACCGGCACGGTGGCGCAGATCAATGCGACCTTGGCCGCCAGCGTGAATTACGTGCCCAACAGCAATTTCAATGGCACAGACACGCTCGCCATGAGCACAAGTGACGGCGGAAATACTGGCAGCGGCGGCACACTCACGGACAACGATTCGGTCAGCATTACCGTTACGCCCGTCAATGACGCGCCGGTGAACAGCCTTGCCACGTCCTACAGCACCGTCGAAGACACGGCCCTCAAGCTGAGTGGTCTATCTGTCGCGGACGTTGATGCCGCCTCAGGCAGCATGAGTGTGACCCTGAACGTCTCCAGCGGCAGCCTCGCTGCCACCTCCGGCTCCGGCGTCACCATCAGCGGCAGCGGCACTTCAGCACTCACGCTCACGGGCACTCTGAGCAGTCTGAACGCCTATCTGGCCAGCAGCAGCTCCATGCCGGTCTTCACCCCAGCCAGCAACGCCACGGCAGCGGTCACGCTGACCATGACCACCAATGACAATGGCAACACCGGTGGCGCAGCACTGACCGACGTCGACACACGGACCATCACGATCACACCGGTCAACGATGCTGCAGTGCTGACGGCGGACAGCGCGACCACCAATGAAGACACGGCGGTCAGTGGCAATGTGCTGAGCAACGACACTGATGTAGACAGCGCGCTCACCGTCGGCAGCTTTACCTGGAACGGCACGACCTATTCAGCCGGCGCCACAGCCACGATCACTGGCGTAGGCAGCCTCAGGATCGGCAGCAACGGTGCTTACACCTTCACACCGGCAAGCAACTACAACGGCTCCGTTCCGACAGCTACCTATTCGGTACTGGAAGATGGCTCTACGTCGGCCTCCTCCACGCTTTCGCTCGGCATCACGCCGGTGAACGACGCGCCGGTGAACACGGTCAAGACTTTCTCGACCTCGGCACCGACCACGGGCACGACCTACATCTCACTGGGGGGAATGTCTGTCACCGACGTGGATGCGGGCACCTCGACGATCACGGTGACCTTCAAGGTCAGCACGGCCTATGGGACACTGGCCGCCACCGGCTCGACCGCCTCCGGCGTCACTTCCAGCACCTCCACAACGGGCGGTGTCCAGACCCTGACGCTGACAGGAACCCTCACTGCCATCAACACCTACCTGGCGCTGACAACCGGCACGAACGCGGCCGGAAACGGTTTGAAGTTCAGCACCACGTCTGCCAGCACGACCGGCACTGCAGATCTGACCATGACCAGCAGCGACGGCTCGCTGACCGACACCGATGTCACGACGATCACGATCGCCGAGACCTCGACCACCGGCAATGCCGACCCTGACGCCGGCACGCTCACCGAGGATGCGACGACCTCATTGACCGGAAATGTGCTGACCAATGACCAGGGCAACACGAAGTCGGTCTCACTGGTGAGCTTCGAAGGGGTGACGCAAACCGTCGGTACGGCTTTCAGCACCAACTACGGCACGCTCACGATCACCTCGACCGGCGCCTACACCTACACCGTGAACAATTCGGCAGTGCAATACCTCGCCGCGGGCCAGAGCATTACCGAAACCATTGTCTACCGAGAGACCTACTCCACCGGCACGGACACCTCCACGCTCACCATCACCATCACGGGCGCCAACGATGCGCCGGTAATCAGTGCGACCAGCGTCGCGGTGACCGGCACCGAAGACACGTCCTATGTTTTCTCCTGGTCGCAGTTCGGCATCTCGGATGTGGATACGTCGAATACCCTGTATGTGCAGGTCAGCACCCTGCCTAGCGACGGCACGCTGCAGTACTACAACGGAAGCGCCTGGGTCTCGGTCACCGCCGGGCAGAACATCTCGAAGAGTGACATCGACTCCGGCTACTTCCGCTTCGTGCCGGACAGCAACGAATCGGGTGCGGATATCTACGGCGCCTCAGGCACCGGCAACATGAAGAACGATTATGCGTCCTTCACCTTCAAGGGCTACGACGGCACGACGACCAGCAGTGCGACCGGCACCGTCACCATCGACATCACCCCGGTTGCCGACGACGCCAAGCTCACGGTGGGCGGTGTATCCGTCATCGATGGCTCCACGCTGATCGTTACACCGCCGGCTAGCGATGGTCTGACCGTGCGCCAGTACACGAGCATCGGCAACATCTCCACCGCCACGGTGGACACGCTTGCCGAAGTGCAAAGCCTGCTGACCCTGCTCGACGCAAACACGGCGAGCTCGACCACGATCTCCACTACGCCTCAGAACTACACCGCCAACACCAACAGCGATCCGAGCGGCATCCCCACCGACGGCGCGACACGGATCACCGGTCTCATCTACCTAGAGGCGGGTCACACCTACACCTTCAGCTCCTACATGGATGACACCGCGCTGCTGGTGGTGGGGGGCACGGTGCTGATGGCCAAGCAATACAACAGCTGGGGCAACATCACCGCGACCAGTTACACCGTCACCGTTAGCGGTTACTACACCATCGACTGGGCGGTCTATAACGGCAACAGCATTGGCGCCTTCAAGCCCTACCTCTCGGTTGATGGCGGCACCGCACTGGAGCTCACCAGCAGCAACTTCCTCATCTACAGCTCACTGGCAGCGGTCGAGGCCGCGGGAGGCGTTCACGATGCGGTCGTCGGCAGCTCGACCGCCGGCTACTATCCGGTCAGCAACAGCGGCGTTGAAGACACGGCCATCTCCATCTCGCCGATCACGATCTCGCTTTCCGACAGCGATGGTTCGGAATCGATGGTCAGCCTGGTCGCCACCGACCTGCTTGTTGGCACCGTGCTGACCGATGGCACCAATACTTTCACCGCTACCAGCGGTAATACCTCGGTCAACATCACCAGCTGGAACCTCAGCACGCTCAAGATCACGCCGCCACTCAATTTCTCTGGCAACTACAGTCTTGAGCTAACGCTGACCAGCAAGGAAAACGCCACCGGCGAACTGGCGACCAACTCCACCACCCTGACCATTCCGGTAGCCCCTGTTCAGGATGCGCCGGTCTCGGCTAACGACACCGCCAGCGTGGTCGAGGATTCGGGCAGCTATGTGGTGAGCGGCAATGTCATGAGCAATGACAGCGATCCGGACGGCGACGCCATCACCGTCACTGCTGTTAACCGGCAGTCAGCCCTGCTCGGCGCGGATGTCGCCAGCCTGTATGGCTACTTCCACATTAACGCGGATGGCAGCTACACCTACACGCTGAACAACGACGACGCACGCGTCAACGCCCTCAACACTAGCCAGACACTGACCGACTCCATCACTTACACCATCGCCGATACGGAAGGTCTCACCAGTACCAGCACGCTGACGATCACGATCAATGGAGCAAGCGACAGTTACTCGACGTCCTCAACGATCAGCGGCACCACAGGCGCAGACTCGCTGAGCGGTACCAGTGCGGCAGACCTGATTCAGAGTCTGGCAGGCAATGACTACATCGAGGCCGGCGCGGGCCACGATGTGGTCCGCACAGGAGACGCCAGCGGCACAGCGACTCAGACTGAGCTCGCTGCCTCTGCTTTCATGACGACGGCAGATGCCAGCATGACCGACAGCAACGGTCTGCTCACCGTCGCAGACGCCACCCACAAGGCCTATGGTGATCTTGCCAATGGTGGTACAGGCAACGACGCATTGATCGGCACAGGTAGTGGTACCCATCTTCTCTATGGCGGAGTGGGGGACGATTATCTGGTCGGAGGCAGCGGCAGCGACGCACTGCGTGGCGGAGAAGGTAACGACCGTCTCGAAGGTGGCGCGGGCAACGACGTGATGCGCGGTGACTTGGGTGCCGACGTGTTCGCCTGGTCACTGAATGATCAGGCTAGTGCTTCCGGCACCACGGCTGCGCTTGACGGCAATGTGTATGGCGTGGCGGCCGGCATCGGCCTCTCCAGCACCACGGATCTGGTCACCGACTTCAGCAAGGCAGATGGTGATGTGCTCGATCTGCGCGATCTGCTCAGCGGCGAAAGCCACCTCGGCGTTGACCCAGGCAACCTGAGCAACTACCTGCACTTTGAGGTTTCGAATGGCAACACCGTGGTTCATATCAGCAGCACTGGCGGCTTTACGAGCGGCACTTACGATGCGACCAAGGAGGACCAGACCATCGTGCTTCAAGGCGTGAATCTGCTCAACGACGGCACTGCCAGCTTGCTCAGTGACAATGCCGTGATTCAGGACATGCTCAAGAACAACCGCCTGATCGTCGACTGACGCGGCTGAACCCGCCCACCAACGGGCGGATCACACAACTCTTTTAAAAGCGCCACCCGGCAAGGGAAGGCGCTTTTTTTTTGCGCAGCAGGTGCACATCTATGTCGATTCGTAAGCGTCACTTGCATGTATTTCTCTGGTCAGAGCTATCTGCTTACACCACATCACCAACGCATCAGCAAAACACGCTGAGAGACTATTTTTGCGCTTCCTGTTGCAGCAGATTCCAGATCCGCTCGGCCATCTGGCTACCGTTGTCATTGGCACGATAGAGGCGCACTTCCAGCGGACAACTCCATTGCGGCGAACCGGCGACAGCCAGTTGTTTCTCGGCAAGCTCATGGGTCACACAGCTCTCCGGCAACCAGCCCAGGCCATGTCCTTCAACGATCATGGCCTTGAGCGCCTCGGCCATGTGGGTATCGAAGTTGCGCTCCAGCGGGATGCGCTCCGGCGCGCCGAGCAGGATCATTTCGACCGCGTGGGCGAGATAGCTGCCTGGCGCATAAGCCAGGAAGGGAATGGCGCTGAATGTGGCCTTGTTCAGCGAAAACAGGGGGCCACCATCTTCGCGTGGGGCGGAGAAAGGCAGGAGGCGATCAGTCCCCAGGGGGAGATAGGAAAATCGCTTTGGATCCAGCAGGATAGGCAACTGAGGGTGATGGTAGATGATCAACAGATCACTGGCGCCTTCGATCAACGCAGCAACGCCCTCAGGGATATTGACCGCGCCAACACGCGTGATCACATTACTGTCGAGCCTCTCCTTGACACTCCGCAGCCAGCGCGGGAAGTAGGTCAGAGAGAGTGTGTGAGCCACCGAAAAACGCACGGTATCGCCCTTGCTCGGCACCTGCCCACGCAGCACGGTACGCATTTCGTAGGTGCGCTTGAGCATGTCCGCCGCAAAGCCACGGAAGATCCGTCCGGCCGTCGTGAGCTGCACGCCGTGCTCGCGGCGGTCGATGAGTTGGACGCCGAGCCAGTCTTCCAGCGCCTGCACATGACGGCTCAGGGTCGGCTGCGAGACATTGCGACTTTCGGCCGCCTTGGAGAAAGCCCGCGCATCCGCCAGCGTCAGGAAGTCTTCAATCCATCGTATCTGCATTGCAGTTGCGGCGACACGTCACGCATACCGCACTGCCGACGATCTGAGCAGACGGCAAGGCACGCTCGAAGCCTGCCGAAAAGTTGAACACGATACGGATTGTGCGCGCTTTCATGCGAGTTTTGCATTAAGTCACGCTAAGCGCCAACTTCCTGCCTAGGATTCCAATACCCCAATAGCAGGCAGAACAAGATGAATCCGATTCAAACCCGCAGTGAGCACGATCTGCTCGGCAATCGCGACGTTCCCGCTGACGCCTACTACGGCGTGCATACCCTGCGGGCGATCGAGAATTTCCCCATCACCGGCACACCGATCTCGGTCTATCCCGAACTCATTCACGCCCTGGCCGCCATCAAGCAGGCTGCAGCCCTTACCAACCACGACCTAGGCCTGCTCGACAAGCCTCGCGCCGACGCCATCATCAGCGCCTGCGAAGAGATCCGCGCGGGAGCCCTGCACAAGCAGTTCGTGGTAGACGTCATCCAGGGCGGCGCCGGCACTTCAACCAACATGAATGCCAACGAAGTAATCGCCAATCGCGCACTGGAGATCCACGGTTTCAACAAGGGCGAGTACAGCCAGCTACACCCCAACGAACACGTCAATATGGGTCAAAGCACCAATGACGTGTATCCCACAGCGCTCAAGCTGGCCGGCTACATGGGCGTGCAAAGCCTCATCGCAGCCATGCAGGTTCTACGCGATGCCTTCGGTGACAAAGCCCGCGAGTTCGCCGACGTGCTCAAGATGGGACGCACCCAGTTGCAGGACGCGGTGCCGATGACTGTCGGCCAGGAGTTCTCCACGTATGAAGAGATGCTCGGTGAAGACATTGCCCGTCTTCGCGAAGCATCACTGCTGATCTGCGAAATCAATCTGGGCGCCACAGCGATCGGCACAGGCATCAATGCCCACCCCGACTACGCCGCGCTGGTCCGCCAACGTCTGGCCGAAATCACCGGCATCCCGGTACTGACTGCACCGAACCTTGTCGAAGCCACACAGGACTGCGGTGCCTTCGTACAGCTCTCGGGCGTGCTCAAGCGCGTCGCAGTGAAGCTCTCCAAAGTCTGCAACGATCTGCGCCTGCTGTCCTCCGGTCCGCGTGCCGGTCTCGGCGAAATCAACCTGCCACCGATGCAGGCGGGCTCCTCGATCATGCCGGGCAAGGTCAATCCGGTGATTCCGGAAGTGGTGAACCAGATCGCCTTCGAGGTGATCGGCAACGATCTCACCATCAGCTTCGCAGCCGAAGCCGGCCAATTGCAGCTCAACGCCTTCGAACCGATCATCGCTCACAGCCTCTTCAAGAGCGTGACGCACCTGCGCGCCGGCTGCCTGACCCTTGCCGAGCGCTGCGTGCGCGGCATCACCGTCAACCGCGAGGCACTACGCCGCAGCGTTGAAAACTCGATTGGGCTGGTAACCGCACTGAACCCCTATATCGGCTACGAAAATGCGACCCGGATTGCTCAGGAAGCCCTGCTCACAGGTGGCAGTGTCTACGAGCTTGTGTTGCAGCACGGCCTGCTCAGCAAGAGCCAGCTCGACGAAATTCTCCAGCCCGATGTGCTGACCCGCCCGCGTCAGCCCATCAGCCTCAGCCGATGATCGCGGCCTGTCCTGCGGTGTTTTCCACTTTCTTCCTTCACGACAAAACGACACTAGGCCCCCATTCATCATGAGCGAAAACTTCAAGCAGGACGCACTCGACTATCACCGCTTCCCCCAGCCCGGCAAGATCTCGGTCACGCCGACCAAGCCCATGCTGACCCAGCGTGACCTGGCACTGGCCTACTCGCCGGGCGTCGCCGAAGCCTGTAACGCCATCGTTGCCGACGCAACGGCCGCCGACACGCTGACCTCGCGCAGCAATCTGGTAGCGGTAATCACCAACGGCACGGCAGTGCTGGGCCTGGGCAACATTGGCCCACTGGCCGGCAAGCCGGTGATGGAAGGCAAGGCCTGCCTGTTCAAGAAATTCGCGGGCATCGATGTATTTGATATCGAGCTGGCCGAAAACGACCCGGATGCACTGATCGACACCATCGCCCGCATGGAGCCGACTTTTGGAGGCATCAATCTGGAAGACATCAAGGCGCCAGAGTGCTTCTACATCGAGCAGAAGCTGCGCGAGCGCATGAGCATCCCAGTGTTTCACGATGACCAGCATGGCACCGCCATCGTCGCAGCGGCCGCCATCCTCAACGGCCTGCGACTAGTGGGCAAGGATATTGGCCAGATCAAGATGGTCACCTGTGGCGCCGGTGCTGCGGCTCTGGCCTGCCTGGATCTGGCGGTAAGCCTGGGCATACGCCGCGAGAACGTTTGGATCACTGATCTGTATGGCGTTGTCTATGCGGGCCGCACACAGTGCATGGACGACAACAAGGCGCGCTACGCGCAAGAGACCTCGGCACGCACACTGTCCGAAATCATTGATGGCGCGGACATCTTTCTCGGCCTCTCGGCAGCCAACGTACTGACCCAGGACATGGTCAAACGCATGGCGGCCAATCCGCTGATCTTTGCCATGGCCAACCCTTCACCTGAGATTTTGCCCGAACTAGCGCTTGAAGCACGGCCGGATGCCATCGTCGGTACAGGGCGTTCGGACTACCCGAACCAGATCAACAACGTGCTGTGTTTCCCCTTCATTTTCCGGGGCGCGCTGGATGTAGGCGCCACAACCATCAACGAAGCCATGAAGCTCGCAGCAGTGCGCGCCCTGGCCGCACTGGCGCATGCCGAGATTCCTGATGTGGTGGCCAAGGCTTATGGCGCTCGAGGACTGCGTTTTGGCCGGGAATATCTGATCCCCAAACCTTTCGATCCGCGCCTCATCGTGGCGGTGGCACCCGCCGTTGCACAAGCCGCCATGGATAGTGGCGTGGCGCGTCGTCCGCTCGCCGATATGGATGCCTATCGTGCCAGCCTGTCGCGCTTTGTCTATCACAGCAGCTCAGTCATGCAACCAGTATTCGATGCCGCACAGAAGCGTCCGCAACGCGTGGTCTACGCGGAAGGTGAGGACGAGCGCGTACTGCGTGCACTGCAGATCGTGGTCGACGAAGGTCTGGCCCGCCCGATACTGATTGGCCGCTCCAGCGTGATCGCGGAGCGCATCCAGAGCTTCGGTCTGCGTCTGGCAGCAGGCCGTGATTTCGAACTGGTCGACCCCGAGAATGACGCCCGTCTGCCCGCAATCGCCGACGCGTACTACGCGCTGGGCTGGCGCGAAGGCGTCAGCCGTGAGGCAGCTCAGCTGGCTGTGCGCCAGAATGCCAGCGTACTGGCAGCCATGCTGGTCAAGCGTGGCGAAGCGGATGCCTTGCTATGCGGAACCACCGGCAGCTACCGCCGCCACCTCGACGTGGTGACTCGCGTGATCGGTCGCTGCCAGGGCGTGAACACACTGGCAGCACTCAATCTCTTGATGTTGCCCGAGCGCAACCTGTTCATATGCGACACCTACGTCAACCACGACCCCAGCGCCGAACAACTGGCCGAGATGACCCTGTTGGCCGCCCGCGAGATCCGCCGCTTCGGCCTCGCGCCGCACGCCGCGCTGCTATCACACTCCAACTTCGGCAGTGATGACTCACCCAGCGCGCACAAGATGCGCGAAGCCCTGGCCTTGTTGCGCGCCAGGGATCCTGACTTCGAAATCGATGGCGAAATGCATGGCGACGCCGCGCTCTCGTACGAAATCCTCACCAGCAATCATCCCCAGGCGACGCTGACGCGCGAAGCCAACCTTCTGGTAATGCCCAACCTGGATGCCGCCAACATCACCTTCAATGTGCTGAAAGCCACCTCCGGCCACGGCCTCACCGTTGGCCCAATCTTGCTGGGCACCGCACTTCCGGCGCACGTACTGACCCCGGTCGCCACGGTGCGCCGCATCGTCAACATGAGCGCGCTGGCCTCACTGGAGGCCGCCAGCCGCCAGGACGCCCGGCAAGCCTGATCGCGCCATGAACGTCAGACGGACTGTATTCCAGCACGGGATACAGTCCGTTTTCATTTGTCGCATCCGGCACAAATGCGGAGTCCACCGCATGCGCTGCCGCACCGAAGAGCTACTAGCCAATCTGGCGCGCTACGACTTCACCAACGCGACTCGCCAAACTCCGCTTCCCCGAATCGTCGGCCAGAGCGACCGCTTCATGCGCTCAGCCAACTATCTTCAGATGCAGCCTGAACCCAAGTTCCGAAGGGAGGCCATTTCTGCCGTTCTGGCTTGGCTTTGCAGAGGCCTTTGCGTTGCGAACCTCGCTGCGTTGAGCAGCAGCATCGGCTGACAAGGACGTCCGATGCTAGGGATAAAAGGATAGAGCGCGTGTTGTCCATAGGAATGACCGGTGTTGGCCCCTACTCTGCAACAGCGGCTTCACGCGTGCCAAGTTTTTTCTATTTGCCATGCCGCGGCCAAAACCAGCGCATCGGCATACCGTGGTCCTACTATTTGCAGGCCAACTGGCAAGCCCTGGCGACCTTTACCACACGGAATCGACACCGCCGGCACGTTGCAATAGTTGAACAGCGGTGTATAGGCGGCATGCCCGCGCGGGCCGGCCGGACGGCCGCCAATCACGGGCGGGCCGAAAAGCTCGACCGGCCAGGCTTCGACCGGTGAGGTCGGACACAACAAAAGATCATACTGCTCAAAAAAGCCCGCCAACGCCTGAGCAAGCTTGTCGCGCAGCATCAACACAGCCGCCAGTTGCGAGCCGGTCACCTGCTGGCCTAGACGGATCTGGTCCGCAATGTTGGGATAAATATCTTCCGGCGCAGTTACCAGCGCCTCACTGAACATCGCCGCCAGCTCTGCCTGCTGCAAGACCAGCAAAGGGTACTCGCGTGCCGAAGCCGGCCATTCCGGGCTTGCTTCGTCGATCTGCCAGCCGGCTGCGCGCAAGCGTTCGACTGAAGCGCGCATGGCTGCCGCAACGTCGTCGTCAATCGCAAAGTCACAGCCCAGGTCCAGCGAGAACGCGATGCGCAGCCTTGGCAGCGGCGCCTTCAGCGTGGGCATCGCGCGCAATTTCGCAAAGTCAGGCTGCGAGAGCGGATCACGTGCGTCAAAATCGGCCAGCGCGTCAAACATCAATGCCACGTCTTCCACATCGCGCCCGACCTGACCGATCACCGACAGCATGTGACTAGGGTCGTCAAAGCCCCAGGGGTTGGGCACCGCGCCAAGAGTAGGCTTGAAGCCGACCAGTCCGGTGTGGGCAGCGGGGCGCCGCGTCGAACCACCCGCATCGGTGGCCAGCGCCAGCGGCCCCATGCCTGCCGCCACCGCTGCCACGGCGCCGCCTGATGAACCTCCGGGCGTGCGGTTCAGATCCAGAGGATTGCGTGTCACGCCATGCAGCATATTATTGGTGATACCCATGCAGGCGAACTCGGCACAGTTGGTAATGCCCAGCATCACGCCGCCCAGTGCGCGCAGGCGCGCCACGCACCAGGAATCGCGCGGCGCCACGAAATCCTTGAACAAGCGTGAGCCGAACGTGGCCGGCAGGTCGCCCACCCACAGATTGTCCTTCGTCGTGAAGGGCACACCCGCCAGTGGCAGGTCTTCGCCCGCCGCCAGCCTCGCATCCACCTCCGCCGCTTCGGCCAGAACGGCTGCACGGTCAAAGTAAATCAGCGCATTGAGCGCCGGATTCTCGCGCTCGACCTGATCACACACCGCCGCAGCGATCGCTTGCGCGCTCATTTCGCCCCCTCGAACCAGGCAGGCGATATCGCGCGCCTTCATCCATTCGATCTGCATTTGCTCACTCCCGAACTCTTACAAGCACGCACCAAAGACGTCCAGAACACCGGTTTCAGGCCCGAATTTAGTGCAATGTTTAGTTGAATAAATTGTGTACAAAATTGTGACAGCCTTACTCTACAACCATCAAGCAAAACTTATAAGCCAATGTTTTTAAAACATAAACTTTAAACAAAAACTGTTCATCAAAATCAAAAAACAAACTGGCATTGCACTTGCTAATAAACACATATCACTCAATTTTCGTACCCGAGCATGAGCACTCCTGGCCACGGCTTCAGCATCACGCTGGACGACATCCTTCACCAATACGGCAGCTCGGTCGCCGTCGATCATGTAACGCTTGAAATTGCCGCCGGCGAGCTGGTCTCGCTGCTCGGCCCTTCAGGCTGCGGCAAGACGACCTTGCTGCGCATCATCGGGGGCTTCATCCAGCAGACCTCGGGCCGCGTCATTGTGGGCGGCCGGCCGATTGATGATTTGCCACCAAACAAGCGCGCCGTCGGCATCGTGTTCCAGAACTACGCATTGTTCCCGCACATGAGCGTGGCGGAAAACATCGCCTACGGTCTGGCCGCGCGCGGCGAAGACCGTGCCGCTCAGAAAAAGCGCTGCGGCGAAATGCTGGAGCTGGTGCAGATGGCTCATCTTGCAGACCGCCTGCCGCGCGCACTGTCGGGCGGCCAGCAACAACGCGTGGCGCTGGCACGTGCGCTGGCGGTGGAGCCGCGCATCCTGCTGCTGGACGAGCCCTTTGCCGCGCTCGACAAGAGCTTGCGTCTGGACATGCAGATCGAGATCAAGCGAATCCAGCGTCAGTCTGGCACCACCTGCATCATGGTCACGCATGATCAGGAAGAAGCCCTGTCGATGTCCGACCGCGTAGCCGTGCTCAATCGCGGCAAGCTGGAGCAGTTCGGCACGCCATCCGAAATCTACGACAGCCCGCAAAGCCTCTTCGTCAATCAATTCGTCGGCAACGCCAACCAGCTGCATGGCTCTTTGGCTTCAGTGTCAGCAAGCGAATGCGAAGTGCAGCTCGCCAACGGTCAGCGCCTGCGTTGTGCCGCACCCCGCGAAACCTTGAGTGAAGGCAGTGCGGTGATTGCCTGCATCCGCCCGGAGAGTCTGCGCCTGGGAAATGATGGCATTGGCATGCCCGCCACAGTCGAACTGGGTATGCCGCTCGGCCCCACCATCGTGCACGAGGTCGTCACCGACGACGGCCTGCGCATCAAGACCTCGGAGCCCCGGCTTCCCGGCCTCGAACCCCGTGCCGCAGGCACACGCATCCAGGTCAGTCCGCTGGCCGCCACATCCATCCAGGTTTTCCCAGCCCACATCTGAACACCAAATCTGACCCGAAAGGAGCTTTACATGGACCTCAGTCGTCGCCGCGTCCTGCAAACGGCGCTCACCCTCGCCGCCGCGCAGATGTTCCCCGGCATCTCTCATGCACAGGCACGCCGCCTCGTCTTCGCCACCTTCACCGGCAGCTGGGAAGAAGCGCACAAGGCCGTGCTCGTGCCCGCCTTCCGCAAGGCCAACAACAACGCCGACATCTCGCTCGACCCGATGCTGTCGGTCGACCAGATCGCCAAAGTCACGGCTGCCCGCAACAACCCGCCCATCGATGTGATGCTGCACGATCCGGGTCCTGCGCTCACCGCGGTTGCGCAAGATCTGGTCGAGCCCTATCCGGTCGCCAAGAGCAAGTATTTCAAGGACTTGCTCCCCGAGGCACAGGAGGTGAATGGCCCGGCGATTTTCTTCCAGGTCGTCGGCCTCACCTACAACCCCGAGACGGTCAAGAAAGCCCCCACCTCCTGGCTCGATCTGTGGAAGCCCGAGTTCAAGGGTCGTGTCGGCATCACCAACATGAATTCCACGCTGGGCACGGGCTTCATGGTCGAACTCGCGAAGATGAAGGGGGGCTCCGAATCGAACATCGAACCTGCGTTCAAAGCCATCCAGGAACTCAAGCCCAACCTCGCCGCCGTCGCCGCCAACCCCGGCCAGCTCGCCTCGCTGTTCCAGCAAGGGCAAATCGACATCAGCCCGGGCAACTTCAATGCCATCCAGATTCTCAAGGCGCAAGGCGTGCCGGTGGAATGGGTCGCTCCGAAGGAAGGCGCGATTGCCTTCAAGACCACCATCCACGTCGTCAAGAACTCGCCCAACCGCGAGCTGGCCATCGCACTGATCGAAGCGGCCATGTCGCCCGAAGTGCAGAGCAAGCTCATGCAGGCGCCCTACCTCGTCGTGCCGACCAACACCAAGGTCAATATGGAAGGCGAAATCGCCAAGGCACTGGCCAAGGACCACGCCGAGATGAAGAAGAAGTTCCTGTTCCAGGACTGGAAGAAGATCAACGAGCAGCGTGCTGGCTGGATTGAGCGCTTCAATAAGGAAATCAAGCTCTAGGAATCCGCAACAAACGGGCTGCGCGCGCCGCTGGCGGCATTTGGGTAAAAGATGGCTCGCTCGCCGTGCGAAAGCACTGCTCTGCGCGAGCCCTTAGTTGGCAAGTTCGGCCAGCGGCGCGCTCGCTCCATTTGTTACGGATTCCACGCGGCTGATTCGCTTGAATTCCAACAAACCCATCGGACAAACTTTTCAGGACACCGCCCGTGCGCACTTTCAATCCGGTCACCGTTTACGGCCTGCGCTTCGCCATGCCTCTGGCGGCGTTCTTCGTTGTTTTCTTCCTCACGCCGCTGATGCTGCTGCTCTTCATCAGCCTGCACAACGACACCTCGCTCACCGAATTCGGCATCGCCCAATACACCAAGTTCTTCACCGAAGGTTTTGCGCTGCCGATCCTTGCGGACACGTTGTGGCTGGGCCTGCAGGTCACTCTGCTATGTCTGGTGCTGGGTTACGCGCTCGCCTGGGCCTTTGTGCGCAGCAATTCCACGATGCAGTCCGTGCTGATGATGATCATCGTGCTGCCGCTGCTGACCAGCGTGGTGGTGCGCACCTTTGCGTGGATCGTGATCCTCGGCCGCCAGGGCATCATCAACTCGGTGCTGCTGCAGTGGGAATGGATCGAGACGCCTCTCAAGCTTATCTACACGCGGCCCGGTCTCGTCGTCGCGCTCGCCAATGTGCAGCTGCCGCTGATGGTGCTGCCGCTGATCACCACGCTGCAGCGCCTCGAACCCAACCTTGAAGACGCGTCATCCATCCTCGGCGCGAGCGCCTGGCGCACCTTCATAAAAGTCACGCTGCCACTGACCCTGCCCGGCATCATCGCCGGCTGCCTGCTGACCTTCGCGGCGTCGATCACGGCCTTCATCTCGCAATCGCTGATCGGCGGCGGGCAGATGCTGTTCATGCCGATGTACATCTACCAGCAGGCCTCGACACTGCAAAACTGGCCCTATGCCGCCACCATTTCGCTGATCTTCCTGATCGCCGTGATGGGCTGCGTAAGCATCTTCAACTACCTCGGCCGACTCTCGAAAGGCTACGCGACAACATGACACTCGGCCATCGCAACAGCATCTCCGACCTCAGCCTGCGCTTCACCCTGTGGAGCCTCGCGCTGCTCTCCGTCATCCTGCTGATGGCGCCGACGCTGGTCGTACTGATCGTCTCTTTCACCAGCGGCTTCTCGCTCAAGTTCCCGCCCCCGGGCTACTCGCTGCGCTGGTACGAAGCCCTGTTCGAAGCCTGGCAACTGCACTTCGCAGCCTGGAACAGCATCAAGATTGCCAGCCTCACAACATTTCTCTCCGTCGTGCTGGGGGTCTCTGCCTCACTGGGCATCGCACGTTCAGAAAAGCTGATGGCCCGCGTGCTGGATTCATTTTTCATGTCGCCCCTGATCCTGCCGGCACTGGCCTTCGGTCTGGCGGCGCTGATCTTCTTCAGTCAGCTCGGCATGAGCGCCTCGGTCACCACGCTGGTGATCGGCCACACCGTTGTGTGCATCCCCTACGTCATGCGCACCACGGTCGCGGCGCTGGCACAACTTCCGGCCACCTTGCTGGAGAGTTCAGCCAGTCTGGGCGCTGATCGCTGGTACTCGTTCCGCCGAGTGACCCTGCCGCTGATTGCGCCGGGCATCGCGGCAGGCGCCTTCATCGCCTTCATGTCCAGCTTTGACAACGTGCCGGTCTCGCTCTTCCTGCGCGACGCCCGCACCGACATGCTGCCGATCCGCATGTGGCAAGACCTGGAAGGCAAACTCGACGTGACCATCGCCGCACTCTCGGGCGTGATGATCTTCTCCACCCTGATCCTGATGATCGTGATGGAGAAACTGACCGGCATCACGAAGCGCATGCGCTGAGGCGCGCACTCTCTCCCTTAGCCCCTCTCCCGCAAGCGAAAGAAGGGGCACAGCCCTCAGGCCCCGCGAAACAAGGAATAGCCCCAAGGCGTCATTTTCAAAGGCAGATGATAGTGCTGCGACGGATCACGAATCACGAAGCGGAAGGGTACGACGTCGAGAATGCCCGGCACGCTGCCGCTCGCTTCGAAATAGGCACCGGCATTAAAGCGCGCCTCGTAGGTGCCCGCCACAATGGCGTCGGTGCGCGTCACCGGGTCTTCCCACACGCCGATATCACTCAGCGTGCCGCTGCCGAGCAGGCGATTCTCCGGCGCCAGCATCCACAATTCCACCTGCATGCCACGCGCAGGAATGCCGCGCGCCACATCCACACCATGCATCGAGATTCCACCAGCCATATCCAGTCCCCTCATCAGATTGATTGTCGAGTGCAGTCGCATGCCTGAGACGCGCCCCGGAAACTCCACTCGCAAGGAGCGTGCCCTGCTGTGGCCTGCCCTCGCCAGCATGACGGCTGTACAAGCCGTGATCGCGGCCGGCATCTTCGGTCTGGGCATTGCCGCTCCCTTGATCGGCCTGCCGGTCACACAACTCGGCTGGCTCAACGTACTTATCTTCGGCCTCGGCGCCTGTGGCGCCTCGCAAGCCGGCAGACTATGTCAGCGCTGGGGTGGCGTACAGGTCACGATCGTCTGCGTAGGCTGCGTACTGCTGGCCAGCCTGCTGCTGAGTTTGCCGCTGAGCATCACGGTATGGCCTGCTGCGATCCTGCTGGGGCTGGCCTTCGGCCCTGAAACCGCGGCCAGTTCGGCCAGTCTGGTACGCGTCACCACGCCCGCACAGCGCAACGGGGTGATCGCATTGCGCCAGACCGGCAACCAGTGGGGGGCCATCGCCGCCTCGCTGTGCCTGCCAATGCTGATGGAATACAACCGGGCGGCCGCTTTCGGGCTGCTGGCGTTGCTCTGCCTCGTGCTTATGGCCGCCCTGATATCGCAACTCAAAATTGATCAGATCCCCTTGTCCGACGCCAACAGCGCGGGCAATTTCAGCCACGCCTTGCTGCCGACACTGGCCGCGCAATGCCGCAGCCCCGGCATGCCCGCCTTGCTTGCCCTCTCGGCCAGTTATGCAGCCATTCAGATCGCCATCAATGGTTTTGCCTTCTCTTATCTGGTGCGCGTTCTGGAACTCACCCCCGCCATCGCCGGCACCCTGCTTGCCACTGCCCAGGGAGCCGGGCTGCTCGCGCGGATCCTGCTCGGTACCTGGGCGCGCCGCGCCACCAGTACCGCGCGTGCGCTGGGCTGGATCGGCCCCGGCATCGCGCTCAGCGTCATCACCCTTGCGCTGATGCCGGCCGGGCAGGCCAGTGCGCTCTTGTATCTGCTGATGTTCGTCGTCGGCTTTCTCGCCTCGGGCTGGAATGGCTTGCTGCTGGCCGAGCTGTCGCGCCGGGCGGGCCCGAGCCGCACCGCTGCGTGGACAGGCGCCACGATGACCGTCAGCTATGCCGGTCTGGTGACTGCCCCGCTGCTATTCACTCTGGGCAGCATCGGCATGCGCAGCACCTATCTTGCACTAGCGGTCGCCTGCGGCCTCAGCGGCCTCGCGGTACTGCTGGGCAGGCCGGCACAGAGTGGTGCAAAAACACCATAATCGCACCAGCACGGCGCACGATTGTGAACAATCATTCCATGACTTTATGTGCCCCACGTACGCGACGCGTACAATCCGCGCAAATCTTCAATCTCAAGCCTGCTCCCGCCTGCCCATGAACACCATCGCCAAGTCTGAAAAATCGGACATCGCCGTGATCGCCGAGCGCATCACCAACGCCGTGATGGAGCATCGCCTGCCCCCCGGCGTGAAGCTCGCCGAAGAGCGTCTGGCTGAAGCCTTCAAGGTCAGCCGCACCAAGGTTCGCCACGCCCTCACCGTGCTCGCCAAGGAAGGCCTGGTCACGCTCTACCCGAATCGCGGGGCCTTCGTTGCCAGCCCCTCGGTGCAAGATGCGCGAGAGCTTTTCGCCACCCGCCGCCTGCTCGAGCCGGAAGTGGTGCGCAAGGTCATCGACCGCGCCGGCAAAGCCGAACTGCGCCGACTGCGCGCCCATATCGCCAAGGAATCAGAGGCGCGTCTGGCCAACGACCGGCGTGCGCTCATCAAGCTTTCTGGCGAATTTCACATGCTGCTCGCCAAGCTCAGTGGCAACCCTTACATCAGCAAACTGATGGACGAGTTATGCCCGCTAACCTGCCTCATCATCGCGCTCTACGACTCGCCGCAAACCCCTGCCTGCCCCGAGGATGAGCATATCCGTATCGTCGAGGCCATCGAGCTCAAGGACGAAGCCACCGCCGTCTCGCTCATGCTGCACCACCTGCAACATGTGGAAAACGAACTCAAGCTCTCGGTCGACGAGAAAGTCGATATCGACTGGGAAAAGATGTTCGCCTGAGCGGTTTCGCCCAGCCAGCGCTGCCGTGGCCAGAATGAAGCGGATCACGCACTTTTTCTGGCCCGTCTCTTGCTAGAATTGTTCACAATTTTTTGAACATTCAAGAGCCCGCACTTGTGGCTCGGAAAGAGACCCGTCCATGAGCACGCCACGCACCCTGCTGGGCATTCTGACCCCATCCTCAAACACCTCGCTGGAACCGCTGACCAGCGCGCTCTGCGCCGCTGCGCCCGGCGTGTCCGCGCACTTCGCGCGCTTCCCGGTCACCGAGATCTCGCTGAAACCGCTGGCGCTGGGCCAGTTCGACGACGAAAAAATCCTCGCCGCCGCACGCCTGCTCGCCGATGCCAAGGTGCAGTGCATCGGCTGGAGCGGCACCTCATCGGGCTGGCTGGGGCTTGAAGCAGATCGCATCCTGTGTCGCCGTATCGAAGATGCCACAGGCATCCCCGCCACTACCTCCACGCTGGCGCTCAAGGAAATCATGGAGAAGACCGGCCGCACGACGCTGGGCCTGGTCACTCCATACCTCGACGATGTGCAGGCCAAGATCCTCAGCAACTTCGCCAGCGAAGGCATGCAGTGCATCGCCGAACGCCACCTGGGCATCTGCGTGAACTTCGATTTTTCCGAAGTCAGCGAGACCCAGCTGAGCGAGATGGTGGCCGCGGTGGCCGCCGCCAAGCCAGAGGCCATCACCACCTTCTGCACCAACCTCAAAGCGGCCCATCTGGCTCAGGCCTGGGAGACCGCGCACGGCATCGCCATCTACGACACGGTCAGCACCGTGGTGTGGAAGATGCTGCGCATGCAGGGCTATGACACCACGCAGATCACGGGCTGGGGCCGTCTGTTCACCGAGGTTCAGTGATGGCTGATTTCGATCTGGTGATCCGCAACGCACGCTGCGTCACGGCTGCGGATGTATTCGATGCTGACATCGGCATCAAGGACGGTCGCATCGCCGCACTAGGCCAGCACCTGGCCCCCGGCCACGAAGAGATCGACGCGGCCGGACGCTATGTGCTGCCCGGTGGCGTGGACGGGCACTGCCACCTCGATCAGCCAATGAACGATGGCTCGGTCATGGCCGACGACTTCCTCTCCGGTACACGCTCGGCGGCCTGCGGCGGCACCACCACGGTGATCCCCTTCGCCTGCCAGATGAAGGGCCAGAGCCTGCGTGCCGCAGTGGAGGACTATCACCAGCGCGCCGGCGACAAAGCCTGCATCGACTACAGCTTCCACCTGATCGTCTCCGACCCCACGCCGCAGATCCTGACGGAAGAGTTGCCCGCTCTAATCCGCGAAGGCTATACCTCGTTCAAGATCTACATGACCTACGACGACCTCAAGCTCAACGACCGCCAGATCCTCGAGGTACTCTCGGTCGCCCGCGACGAAGGCGCCATGGTCATGCTGCATGCCGAAAACAGCGACTGCATCGCTTGGCTCACCGAGCGCCTGCTGGCCGCCGGCAAGACTGCGCCGACCTACCATGCGGCCTCACGCCCGATGCTCGTCGAGCGCGAGGCCACACACCGCGCCATCGCGCTGGCCGAGCTGGTCGACGTGCCGATCCTGATCGTGCATGTCTCAGGCCGCGAAGCGGTCGAGCAAATCCAGTGGGCACAGGCGCAAGGCCTCAAGGTGTATGCCGAAACCTGTCCGCAATACCTCTTCCTTACGGCGGACGACCTGGGGCTCGGCGAGCACGATCACCACGGCGCAAAGTGCATCTGCAGCCCGCCGCCACGCGACGCGGCCAACCAGCAAGTAATCTGGGATGGCTTGCAATCAGGCGTATTTGCCGTGTTCTCGTCTGACCACGCGCCCTTCCGCTTCGATGATCAGCAAGGCAAGTTCGTCGCCGGTCAGGATGCCGCCTTCAACCAGATTCCGAATGGCATACCGGGGCTGGAGACACGCCTGGCACTGCTGTTCTCGGCCGGCGTGCTGAGCGGGCGTCTGGATATCTGCGAGTTCGTCGCGCTGACTTCCACCAATGTCGCCAAGATGTACGGCCTTTACCCGCGCAAAGGCTCGATTGCCATTGGCGCTGACGCCGACCTCGTGATCTGGGATACCGGGCTGGAGCGCATCATCCGCAATGCCGACCTGCACCACGCCGTCGATTACACGCCCTACGAGGGCCAGTGCGTGCAGGCCTGGCCGCGCACCACGCTGTCCCGCGGTAAAGTAGTCGCCGATGCCGGCAGCTTTCTCGGGGCACAGGGGCACGGTCAGTTCCTGCCCTGTGATCTGCCTGCACCGGCCAAGCCCAGAGTACGCAGCAACGCCTGAAAACATGACTCAGATCCAGACCCTTGCCGAACGCCTGATCGCCGCACGCCAGCGCAAACAGCCGCTTGCCCCGGGCGATTTTGCCGCGCTACAAGTGCTCACTCGCAGCGAAGCCTATGCAGTGCAAGCTGCGGTATGGCAGGCGCAGAAGGCTAGCGTCAGGCCGCAGGCATGGAAGATTGGCGGCAGTTCAGATCAGCCCACCCCTGTGCGCGCCGCAATGCCGGAAATCCTTTTCACTGGCGCCAGTACGCCGCAAGCGCGCTTTCGCTGCTTCGGCATCGAGACCGAGATTGCCGTGCGCTTTGGCAAAGCGCTCCCCCCCCGCGCCACACCCTATGCGTATGACGAGGTGCTGGACGCCATCGACACGGCTCATGTCGCCATCGAGATCGTGGACACCGCTCTGGCTGACTATGCTGCCGCCGGGCCGATTGCCTGCCTTGGTGACAGCATGCTGCACGGCAGCTTCGTGCTGGGTGATTCCATCCAAAACTGGCGAAGGCTCGACTGGAGCACGCTGAGCGCGCACAGCTTTATTGATGGGCAACTCGTCGCCGAGCGCACGGGTGGCCACCCACACATCGACCCTTTCACCCTGCTGCCCTGGTGGGCCAGCTCCGGTGCGCTGGACTGGGGCGGCGTTCAAGCGGGTGACATCGTGACCACCGGCACCTGGAACGGCATGCACTTTGCACCCGCACCGCACAGTTTCGACTCACACTTCACCGATGCCAAGGGGGAGACACTGGGTCGCGCCAGCATCGCCTTCAGCCTGTGAGCCCACACCAGATAATCCGCCCATGAAAATCCGCATCACAGCCGGCGGCTTCAACTTCATCGCCGAAGCCAACCCTGCCGCGCCGCTCACCGTCGCCGCCTTTGAAAAGCTGCTGCCCTATACGCAGAAACTCATCCATGTACGCTGGAGTGGCGAAGGCTGCTGGATTCCCATGGGTGACTTTGATCTGGGCGTCGGCTTCGAAAACGCCAGCAGCCATCCTGCACCGGGCGACATCCTGTTCTACCCCGGCGGCTACAGCGAGACCGAAATCATCCTCGCCTATGGCGCCTGTTGCTTCTCCAGCAAACTCGGCCAGCTCGCCGGCAACCATTTCCTGAGCATCACCGAAGGCCGCGAAAACCTTCGCGCACTGGGCGAAAAATGCCTGTGGCAAGGCGCGCAAGACCTGGTGTTTGAATCAGCCGACTGAGCTCACCACACGCCCGGCTTGCGCCTGTACGGACAGGGCTATTCAACCCCCCTGCTGAGTCGCGAAGTGACTGGCGATATCTTTTGCTCGCGCCAGCCAGCAACGCTCCCGCTGCGCCGCGATATGCGCCAGCGCACGGCGCAGATGGCGCATTCGGAAAGGCTGGCCGATGATCATCGAGTGCAGCGCCACGCTCATGACAAGCGGCTGCTCGGCGGACTGCAGCAACATCTCGTCGAACTGGTCGACGATCATGTCGGCGAATTCTTCGGCGCCGATCTGGCGGCCGATGATGGCGGCGCTGTCGTTGATCTCCTGCGGGTAAGGCATCGACAGGATGCGGCCGCCGCGCGTGTTGAGCCACACAGGTTGGTCATCCATGCACCAGTCCATGAGGTACTGGTAGCCCGCTTCGTGCAGCAAGTCGGGGGTCACTGCCGTCTCGGCAATCCAGGGGCTGAGCCAGCCAGCAGGCGGTGTGCCTTCGTGGGCGGCGATGCTGTCGCGCACGTCGCAGATGAGGGAGCGCTCGGTGGCTTCGTCAAAGCCGGCCTGATGTTCGGAGTTGGTGCGGCCATGCGCGGCAACTTCGGCACCGGCCTCGCGGAAGGCTGCGATGAGCGGCGGGCAGGCATCGTAGAGCGCGGAGTTGATGAGCAGCGTCACCGGCAGGTCGAGCTCGCGGAACAGATCGAGCAGGCGCCAAGCGCCTACCCGATTGCCATAGTCGCGCCAGGAGTTGTTGAGCACATCTGGTGCGGGGATGCCGGGCACAAGGTCTTCGGCAATGCCTTCGTTGAAGGCGTAGTGCTCCAGGTTGAGCGCGAGGAATACGGCGAGACGCTTGCCGCCGGGCCAGCTGAAGTCGGGCCGCTCGGTGATCGGACTGTAGTCGTAGCGGCCGTGCTGGCGCAGCGGCAGGGGCATGGGTGCTTGGGTAAATTTCATGGGGCGTCCTTGAAACGGGCAGCGAGTGCATCGCTGAGGCCAACCTGCGCGCGCGCGGGCAGCGCGGCGAGGCTGCCGACGCGGGGCTTGATGGGATTCAGGCGAACCAGCGATTCGGCCTGCAGCATGGCGCAGCTGACGCCTTCAATCACGGGCACAGGCACCTGCGCCTGCAGGCGCTGTGGCACGCCGGCCATCACAGCACCGGCGAGCACGACAACCTCGCAGCCCTCTTGCTCGACGAGTGAATTGGCGGCGGCTATGGCAAGGCGGTCGGCTTCGTCCTGATTGCCAGCGGCATACGGCGCACTGGTATCGACACCACGCCAGCCGGCGATGCGCGAGGCGAAGCCGTAGGACGCGGCGAGTTCCTGATACACCGGCAGCACGCGCGGGCCGAACATCACGACACCGATGCGCGTACCGAGCTGGCAGGCGGTGAGCAGCGCAGCTTCGGTGATGCCGATGACGGGGATGTCGAGCATCTCGCGCGCGGCCCACAGGGCAACGTCGTAGGAAACGGCGATGACGGCGGCGTCGCAGCCTTCGGCATGCTTGGCGAGAAGATCAAGGCAGGCGTGATTGGCGATGGCCAGCTCGGTGCGCGTAGCGATCACATTCGCGCCGAACTCACCCGTAACGGCGACGACTTCGGTTCCGGGCGAGACCACTTCGCGCGCAGCGCTGGCGACTTTCTGGGTGACGAAGTCGGAGGTGTTGGCGTTGATCAGGAGGATGCGCATGGGAAGGCTTTCGGTTCTCTGTCGCTTAGCTCATCCGCACAGACGCCGGATGCAGGAGCGGGCCATGCCCGCGAAACGATTCGTCCAATAATCAGCGTGACACGTTGTTGGCAACCGGTCGCGGGCATGGCCCGCTCCCACAGGGCGCGGTGAGCGGATGTGAGTAATGGCTCATCACGCAAACACTCGCTCGAGATCCACCTCACCACTCTCGGGCGGTTCAAGCTTGAGCGAGTGCTCGACGTGTTCGAGGTGGTGCTGCATCAGTTCGGCAGCAAGATCGGCGTTGCGGGCTTCGATGGCGTCCACCAGTTTTGGGTGGTCATCGTAGGGGCAATGATGTTCGTCGGGCGCGTCGTACAGGATGATGATCAGTGCGGTAAGTGATTCAAGCTCGCGCAGGGTGCGCACCAGAAAGCTGTTGCCCGATATCTCGGCGAGCAAGATATGGAACTCGCCCGAGAGCGGAATGATGGCCAGTGGGTTACTCCCCATCCGCGCAGCCGTCTCGCGCTCAAGATGTTTGCGTAGTTGCTGAATCTGTTTTGCCGTGGCCGTCAGAGCGACCGAGCGCACCAGCGTTGTCTCGATCAAGCGGCGCGCAAAGAACACGTCGCGCGCCTCCTGCGCTGTGGGGCTGCTGACGAAGGCGCCACGATTGGGAATATTGGTGGCGATCTGGTCGTGCACCAGGCGGCCGATAGCCTCACGCACCTTGGTACGGCTCACATTGAAGATGCGCGCCAGGCGCTCTTCGACGAGCTGGGTACCCGGCGGCAGCTTGTGCTCCATGATCGCCGCAAGAATCCGCTGATGAATTTCATCGGAACTCAGGGGGCGTTCATTTTTTTTGGCCCGGGGTTTCCGGGGCGATGCACCGTCTTGTGCCACGTTTTCTTCTCCTCATTCGGCGAACGCTCTCTGCGCCTCGCTCGGCATGCGCCACTTTATTGCATCCCCGTCTCTCAACGTCAGCGCGGTTTTACGAGCAGCCTGCACCAAAGCCGGCCATGCATTCTGTAACAACGCACCAAAATTGCGTACATAAACAACACCGTCACGACAAGTATTCCGCACCACAACTGGGCGTAACGCACCAATTAAATGCACGGTTTCTGCACACAACATGTTGATTATCATAGCATTTATTGCTTGACACGTTGAATACAGCGAACTTAGTGTATTGCATACAATCTGCAAAAACAGAATTGAAACAACCTTCCGAAGGAGTATCGCCATGCAACCCAAGCTCATCCGACGCGCGCTCGTGATTGCCCTCGCCCTATCCTGTTTCAGCGGGCTCGCGAGCGCACAGACCAAGCTGCGCATTGCCGGCAATTTTGCGCCGGACCACTCATCGTCAATGGCCATGCAAATGTTCAAGAAAGAGGTGGACACAGCCAGCAAGGGCACACTGATCGTCGATGTATTCGACAACCAGCAACTAGGCGGCGCGCAAGAGAATGTGACGCAGACGCGCTCGGGCACCATCGATATGTGCTGGGTGGGCATGGCCTTCCTGTCGCGCACGGTGCCGGAACTCGAAGCGGTGAGCCTGCCCTTCATGTTCCCCAGCCGCGAAGTGGCCTACAAGGTGATGGATGGCCCGGCCGTCGACCTCATTGAAGCCAAGATGGCCGACAAAGGCTTCACCTCATTGGGCTTCATGGAACTGGGTTTGCGCCAGGTCACCAACAGCCAGAAGCCGATCAAGACCATGGCCGACCTCAAGGGCCTGAAGATCCGCATGCAGCCGATCGAGACCCACCTTGCCACCTTCCGGGCACTGGGTGCCAACCCGCTGCCGATGGACATCAAGGAGGTCTACTCGGCACTGGAGCAGAAGGTCATCGATGGACAGGACAACCCCTTCGCGCTGATTCTCGCCAGCCGCTTCTACGAAGTGCAGAAGTACGTTTCCAACACCGGCCACTTCTTTGACTTTATCTCGGTCATCGCCAACAAGAAGAAGATGGAGTCGCTCTCGCCCGAGCACCAGAAGATCCTGCGCACGGCCATGAGCAACGCCATCAAGTGGCAGCGCAGCGTGGCAGTGAAGGCTGACTCCGATGCGCTGGTCGAACTGCAGAAGAAGGGGATGATCTACTCTGAAATGCCCGCCAGCGAACGCGCTGCGATGGTGAAGGCCACAGCTGGCGTCGTGGATGACGTGAAGAAGCGCCTCGGTGCAGCCTTTGTCGACCAGGTGCTGGCCGAAGTAAAGAAGGCCAGCAACTGATCTGCTGACGCATCGCACGAGGACATCATCATGAACGGCACTACCCGTTTCACTCCCATGCGCGCCAGCGGGCCGCTGCGCCCACTAGCCCTGCTCATCGCGACACTGGATGTGGCGGTGGGCTGGGCGCTGGTGGCACAGATTGTCGTCATGGTGACCATCGTGTCGATCCAGGTGGTGCTGCGCTACCTCTTCAACAGCTCGCTGGACTGGGCTGACGAGCTGGCGCGGCTGTGCTTCGTGTGGTCCATCTTCACGGCGATCCCGCTAGGGCTGAAGGGCGGCGCGCACATCGGCATCGAGATGCTGGTGGCGCGCTTCCCAGCCCATCTGCGCAGCGCGACCGCGCGGCTTGTGGCGCTGCTCGGTGCGGCCATGCTGCTGCTGGTGGCCAAAGAGTCGGCCGTGATGGCCTGGGACCAGTGGGATGAGCTGATGGCCTCGATGCCCGCCAGCGCCGCCTGGTTCATCGTGCCGCTGGGCGTGTGCGGTGTGCATGGCGCACTGCACCTAATCTGGCAAGCCATCACCGGTGCGCACCATGTGGATCCCGAACTGCAAGCGGAGCTTTCCTGATGAGCCTACTGATCATCCTCGTCTTCTTCGGCGCCGCACTATTTGGCATGCCCCTGGCCTTGTCGCTGGGCCTGGCGGCGATCGGCGGCCTGATCGCCAGCGATGTGGATTTCAACCTCTTGCCCTCGCGCATGATGAGTGCGGTCAACGCCTTCCCGCTGATGACCATCCCCTTCTTCATCCTCGCCGGCGAGCTGATGCTCAAGGCCGGCATGATGGAACGGCTGATCGATCTGGCGAACACCATCGTCGGTCGCCTGCGCGGCGGCCTGGGCCACGTCACCGTGCTGGCCGGCATGGGGCTATCCACCGTGTCGGGTGCCGCCGTGGCCGATGCCAGCGCGCTGGGTTCCACGATGTTGCCCTCGCTGAAAAAACACTACGGCACGGGCTTCTCGGCCGCCATCTGCGCGGCAGCAGCCAACCTCGGGCCCATCATTCCGCCCTCGGGCGCGATGATCGTCTATGCCTTCATGGCCGGGCCTTCGGTATCAGTCGGCGGCCTGTTCATGGCCGGCATCGTGCCGGGGCTGATCCTCGTTGTCGGCATGCTGGCGATCTGTTCGATCATCGCCCACAAGCGCCAGTTTCCGCTCACCGGCGAGCCGTTCGCGCTCGCGGCGGTGCTGCGCGAGCTCAAGCGCTCGATCATCATCTTCATGATGCCCGTGGTGGTCATCGGCGGCATCGTCGGCGGCGCGTTCACCGCCACCGAGGGCTCAGCGATTGCTGTGGTGTATGCGCTGGCCATCGGCTTCTTAATCACGAAGAAACTCAAAATCAGCGATCTGCCCGAAGCCCTGATCCGCACCGCCATCACATCGTCTGTGGTGGGCGCGATGATCGCCTTCGCCTCGGTGGTGACCTACATGCTCACCATCGACATGCTGCCGCACAAGCTGCTGGCGCTGATCCAGTCACTCACCGCAGACCCGACGATGTACCTGATCCTGGTCGCCGTCGTGCTGCTGGTTGTGGGCATGTTTCTGGAGTCGAACGCGGCCTACATCATGCTCGTGCCGCTGCTGCACCCCATTGCCATCAAGTTCGGCATCGACCCGCTGCACTTCGGTTTCCTGTTCGTCTTCAACCTCGTCATCGGCATGCTCACGCCGCCGGTGGGTGTGGTGCTGTTCGTCATCTGCGGCGTCAGTGGCCTGAAGCTCGGCGAACTGGCCAAGCATGTGTGGCCCTTCATCGCCTTCATGTACGCCTTGCTGCTGGTGTGCATGTTCGTCCCACAACTTGTGCTCACGCTGCCGCGTGCGCTGGGGTACTGAGATGACAATGGCACCCTCCGCATCCGAGGCTTATACCGCGCAGCAGCGCTTCATCGGCGTCATCACGCCTTCGGGCAACACCGTGGTCGAGCGGATCACGCTGGGCATCCTGCGTGATGTGCCTGAGGTGTCGCCGCACTTCTCGCGCACGCCGGTATTCGGCAGCACCGACCCGTCGCCCACCGCTTACGCACAAGAGGGATTCCTCGCCGCCGCCGCCCTGCTGGCTCACGCCAAACCCGAAGTGCTGGTGTGGAACGGCAGCAAGGGCGCGGGCATCGGCTTTGCGCATGATGCTGCGCTGGCAGCGGCCATCGAGCAGCAAACCGGCATCCCGGCGACGACCTCAATTCTCGGTCTCAAAACGGCACTTGCGCTGCGTGGCATCACACGCATCGCGGTGGTGACGCCCTATTCCGACGCCGGTCAGCAGGGCGCGCTCGATTGCCTGCACACCGAGGGCTACGACTGCATCGCCGAAGCGCACGCTGGCTACTCCGACAATCTCAGCTACGCCAGCGTGCCCCTGGCGCAAATCGCCGACATGATGCGCAGCGTCGCCGCCGCCAGGCCGCAGGCCATCGTCACGCTGTGCACCAACTTCCCGGCCGCCGTGCTGGCTGCGCCGATGGAGGTCGAACTGGGCATCCCTGTATTTGACACCACTGCACTGGGCGTCTGGGCAGCCCTGCACGCCATTGGCGCCGACATGCACGCTGCGGCGCCACGCTGGGGATCGCTCTTCGCATGAGCACCAGCCTCGTCATCCGCAACGCGCGCGTACTGTGCCTTGATGCAGCAGATCGCGAATGGCCGCGCGCCGACATCGTGATCCTTGGCCATCGCATCGCCGCCATCGGGCCCGACGCCGGCCTGCCGCACCTGGCCGGTGCCACACGCGTGATCGATGCAGAGGGTCTGCTGGCCATGCCGGGCCTCATCAACGCGCACTTCCACTCGCCCGGGAACCTGATGAAAGGCAGTCTGGACGGGCTGCCGCTCGAACTCTTCATGCTGCACGAGGTGCCCCCTCTGGCAGATGGAGGAGACAGCGAGAGACTCGTCTATGTGCGTACCGCACTGGGCGCACTGGAAATGCTCCAGCGCGGCATCACGGCGGTGCATGACGATGCTTACCACGTGCCGGTGGCGAGCAAAGCCAGTATCGACGCCATCATGCAGGCCTATGCTGATGTGGGCATTCGCGCCACCGTCGCGATTGATCAGCCCAACGTCGTCGAGTATGAAAAGTACCCCTTCCTCGCCGAACTGCTGACGCCCGCGCATCGCGCCGCGATGGACGCCGCGCCGCGCCAGTCCTCGCTGGCGCTGCTGTCGCTGTACGCGCACCTGATCGAGAAATGGCATGGCAAAGCGGATGGCAGATTGCGCGCAGCGGTCTCCTGCTCGGCCCCGCAACGCGTCACCGTCGACTACTTCGAAGGCCTCTCGGCCCTCTCGCGCCAGCACGACCTTCCCTTCAACATTCACATCCTCGAAACCAAGCTGCAACGCGTACTGGGCGAAGACAAATACGCAAAATCACTCGTGCGATATGTGCACGACCTTGGCCTGCTGGACGCGCGGATGATGATCATCCACGCCATCTGGATCGATTCTGAGGACATCAGATTGATCGCCGGAGCAGGCGCCTCGGTCGCCCACAACCCGGTATGCAACTTGCGACTTGGTAGTGGTGTGATGCCTTGGCGACAACTGCGCAATGCAGGCGTGCCACTGTGCATCGGCACCGACGAGATGAACACCGACGACACCACCAATCTGTGGCTGGCTGGCAAGACCGCCGCCCTGCTGCAGAACATTGCCGAGCCCGACTACCTCGACTGGCCACGCGCGCCCGAGATCCTGCACGCCATGACCGCCGGTGGCGCACGCGCCATGCGCTATGGCGACGAACTCGGGCAACTGCGCGCAGGCGCCTTGGCCGACATCAGCCTGCTCGACCTCGACACGCACGCCTTCACCCCGCTCAACGATCTGCGTCGCCAACTGGTGTTCTGCGAAGACGGCAGCTCGGTGCGCACCACCATCGTGAACGGCGAAGTGGTCTGCGAAGGCGGCATCGCCAGCAAAGTGAACGCCAAGGCCCTGCGCGCCGAGGCGCGCGCACTGATGGCCGACTACAGCGCCAACCTGCAACACGCCAGCAGCGAAGCCGCGCAACTGGCCCCTGCTTACCGTGAGATGTTCCTGCGCGCCGCCCAGCGCGACGTGGGCTTCTCTCGCCATGTCTCACCTCACCCTCACCCGACTGGAGTCCGTCAATGAAAACACGCCTCACCACCGCGCTCAGCGCCCCGCTCTGTGCGCTCCTGCTGCTCAGCAGCCCCGTCATGGCGCAAGAGAAAATCAAGGTCAAGGTCATGGGCCAGCCCATCTCGGGCGGCATGATCCAGAAGAACCGCGAACAGCCCTTCTTCGAAGCGCTCGCCACCAAGACTGGCCTGCCCTTCGAAGTCGAGTACAAGCCGCTCGACACCACCGGCATCAAGGACACCGAACAACTGCGCATTCTCGACTCCGGCCTGTTCGACATCGTGTCGCTGCGCATGGCGCAGATCTCGCGCGACGAGCCGCTCACCATGGGCTTCGACCTCGTGGGCCTCAACCCCGATTTCAAGACCGCGCGCGCCACCACCAAGGCCTACTTTGACACGCTCGACAAGCGCCTGCAGGCGCGTTACAGCGCCAAGCTGCTGAGTGTGTGGCCGGCCGGCCCGCAGATGCTGTTCTGCAAGAAGCCCATCACCAAGCTCGCTGACGTCAAGGGCCTCAAGGTGCGCGTTTTCGACCAGAACTCCGCCAAGTTCTTCCAGAAGCTCGGCGCCACGCCGATCCCCCTGAGCTTCAACGAAACGCACCAGAGCCTGTCGCTGGGCGTGGTCGACTGTGCCATCACCGGCCCGAGCGCATCGAACTCGGCCGGCTGGCCTGAAGTAACGACGCATGTGCTGCCGCTGGGCATCCAGTTCGCCATGAACGGCTACGGCGTCGGCATGGGTCTGTGGAAGAAGCTCACCCCGGCACAGCAAGCCAAGCTGCAAGCCGCCGTGACCGAGCTCGAAAACGACATCTGGAAGTACTCGGAAGAACTCGCCACCGACGCCATGAACTGCAACATCGGCAAGGATCCCTGCCAGTTCGGCAAGAAGTTCAAGCTGACCAATGTGCCGGTGACCGAAGGTGACATCGACGTGGTGCGTGACGCCGTGCGTGAAGTCTCTCTGCCCACCTGGACCGAAACCTGCGAGAAGACCGCCCCCGGCTGTACCGCCGACTGGAAGAAGACCGTCGGCCCCGTCGTTGGCATCAAGTAACAGCAGCAACACGGTGCGGCGCCAACACGCGCCGCACCGCGCGGAGAACACGATATGCAGCGCACGCTTGAACGCATCATGGCGAACCTTTTCGGCTTCGTCTTTCTCGGGCTGTCGGTCCTGGTTTCCATCGAAACCGTGGTCCGCAAGCTCTTCAATCTGTCGATCCAGGGCTCGGCCGAACTCGGTGGCTATGCCCTCGCCGTCGGCTCCGTGATCGGCTTCAGCCTCGCCATCGTCGGGCGCAACCACATCCGTGTGGACGTTTTCCATGGACGCTTTCCGCGTGCCATGCAGGCCTTCATGAACTGGCTCTCGGCCGTGTTGATCGCCGCACTGGCGCTGCTGCTGATCGGCGTCTGCTACCGCGTGATCGTCAAGACCGTGGAGTACGGCAGCACTTCGCAAACCCCTTGGGCCACGCCCCTCATCTACCCGCAAGGCCTGTGGTATGCCGGCCTCATCGTGTTCGCGCTGTTTGCACTGATCTACGCCGCACGCGCCAGCCAACTGCTTTTCACGGGCCGCATCGACGCCCTGCTCGACGAATTCCAGCCCAAGAGCACCAAAGACGAACTCAAGGAAGAACTCGATGATCTCGCCCACCGCACTGCCGCCAGCCCGGAGCTGAAGTCATGAGCACCCTTTCCTTCTCACTCTGCTTCCTGCTGATGATCGGCCTCATGCTGCTGGGCATCCCCATCGCCGTCACCATGGTGCTGGTCGGCGCCGGTGCTGGCGTCGTGGTCTTTGGCACACCCTTCCTCACTTCCTGCGGTTCGATGCTGTGGGGCGTGCTCAACGACAACCTGCTCACCGCCGCGCCGCTGTTCATCCTGCTCGGCGAACTGTTGTTGCGTAGCGGCGTGGCCGACCGCATGTACCAGGTCATGTCGGCCTGGCTCTCGCGCATGCCCGGCGGCCTCTTGCACACCAACATCGGCTGTTGTGCGCTCTTCGCTGCCACCTCGGGCTCGTCGGTCGCCACCGCCGCCACCGTCGGCACGGTGGCCCTGCCATCCCTGCGGGCACGCAACTACCGCATGTCCGACGCACTGGGCAGCCTTGCTGCAGGCGGCACCCTGGGCATCCTCATCCCGCCCAGCGTGAACATGATTGTCTATGGCTCGCTGACCGAGAACTCCATCGGCCGCCTGTTCATGGCCGGCATCATCCCCGGCCTGCTGCTGACCGGCAGCTTCATGCTCTACATCTACCTCAACGCCATCCTGCGCGGCAACACGACGCGTGAAGAGCTGCCACCGCTGCGAGAACGCATCGCCCTGCTGGTACACCTGGTGCCGCCCTTCGTGATCTTCGGCATCGTCATGGGCAGCCTGTACACCGGCATCGCCACCGCGACCGAATCTGCCGCACTGGGCGTCATGGCCGCCCTGTTCTTCACCTGGCGCAGCGGCCGGCTCAACATGGAGCTGCTGGAAAACTGCTTCCTGCAAACCGCGCGCATCACCGGCATGATCATGCTGATCCTCGCCGCCGCCTTCGTGCTGAACCTGCTGATCAGCCTATCGGGCGTCGCCGACAAGATGACGCAATCGGTCATGTCGCTGGGCCTCTCGGCCACCGCCATGCTGCTCGTACTGATCGTGTTCTACCTCGTGCTGGGCATGTTCATGGACGTGATGTCGATGCTGGTCGCCACCGTACCGATCACCTACCCCATCGTCACCGCGCTGGGCGTAGACCCGATCTGGTTCGGCATCTTCATCATCCTGATGTGCGAGTTGGCCCTCATCACGCCGCCCGTGGGCATGAACCTCTTCGTCGTACAGGGCATCCGCCCCGACGGCGGCGGCATCGGCGACGTGATACGCGGCACCCTGCCCTACGTCGCCATCCTGATCCTCTTCACCCTGCTGCTGATCGCCTTCCCGGCGCTGGTGACCTGGCTGCCGAACCTGGGCGTGAACGGTTGAACATCATGACGATGAGATAGGCCTCCCTTTCGGCCCTGTCTTCCGGAGTCAGTCCCCCGCAGGGGGACTGACCTCATCGAATTTTCCGGCGAAAGACTAAGAATGAATACCGTACGCAAAAACCTGCTATCGGTAGCCCTCTTTCCGGCTGATTCTGATCCCGAAACATTGCTCCGGTAAATTTTGTCATGCGCGCCCTGGTCATCAACCCCAATACCTCGACACAGGTCACACAGATGCTGCACGCCCATTTGCGTGAGCACTTGCCTCAGACGTTTGCGCTGGATAGCGTCACGGCAAGGTTTGGTGGTGCTTACATAGCCTCCGAGGCAGGCTATGCCATTGCGGCACATGCAGTACTCGACGCCTGGGCCACCAGTACAAATGAGTATGACCGGATCGTCATCGGGTGTTTTGGTGATCCTGGCCTTGAAGCTTTGCGTGAAATATCCGGCATCCCTGTCATCGGCCTGGCCGAAGCCGCCATGCTCGAAGCGGCGACTTTAGGACGCTTTGCGATTATCACCGGAGGTGAGCGCTGGCGCCCTATCCTGAAGCGCCGCGCAGCGGCGGCAGGGGTGGCCGAAAAATTGGCCGCCATCCATATACTGCGTGAGACAGGTGCCGAGCTGCTGGCAGATCGCGCGCGCGCCCTCGATCTGCTCGCCGCAGCCGCACAGGATTGCGTGCGGACGCAGCAAGCCGAGATCGTATTGATCGGAGGCGCAGCGTTGGCGGGCATGGGCGAGGCGCTCGCAGAGCGCTTGCCTTTTCCGGTGATAGACAATGTGTCGGCGGCGGCCCGAGCATTGCTGGCACCCATTTCCGCCCCTGCTGCAGACCTTGATCACGTTGTTTACAGCGGGCTTTCGTCTGAGCTTTCAGTGCGGATCAGATGATCCAGCAGCACGATCAATTCCTGCACGGCAGATCCTGATCACACTCCGGTGAATGATACGGCGGTCTGCAATACGGCCGACAGGCGGAGAAGTTCCAGCCTCGGGCGAAGACTTGCGCGGATTTCGGAGCACTGAGGCCTTGGTGCAAGCGCTTGGGATTAAACCGTGACCTGCTTCACCGCCAGCGTCACCAGCAACGGAAAGTCCCGAGATGCTGCACAACCCCTTCCACGCCACCATGCGGTTCACCACCGCGTGCTCTTCGAAACCCTGCCCATGCTGGTCGGTACTGTGCCGCTGGTGTTCCCGCTGGTCGTCGCGGCAGGAATCGACCGGTGTTCTTCGGCGTGCTCAGGGTGCTGATATGCGAAATCTCGCTGATCATGCCCACCCGTGGGCATGATGCTCTACGTCATCCAGGGCTCGCGTAGCGAAGGCAAGATCAAGGAAGTCTTTGAAAGCATGACTCCCTTCATCCTGACCTTGGTGTGGATGATCGCGATCCTGACCCACTTTCCGTAGATCGCGCAGTGGCTGCCGAGCCTGTCGTTCGGCTGAACTCGTCTCGATAGCCCGGCGAATGCATTGGCAATCAAAAGTGCTATGCCGCGCGATCTAGCCCAGTGCTACGAATTTGATGCGCGGCAGCGTTGCACAGCGAGCCGCACGGCGGCAGTAACAGGCTCGATAAGTGGCACGTCCAGCTGTGGCGCGATGATTCGTGCAGCGCTAGCGAGCGGCCCGCCGCCAATGACGATTGCTTCTGCACCGTCAAGACGGATGGCTTGTTGACAGCTTTCTAGCAAAGCTGCGGCCATGCGCGTGGTGCTTTGCATGGTGTGCATCATGTCGCCTGCGGTGATGCGCACCGACATCAGCGTGTCGGCGTGGCCGTATTGCTCGGCAGTACGCCTCAGGCTATCTAGAAGTGCTGGCGTAGTGGTGACGATGGCATAACGACGTCCCCCGGCAGCAGCCTCGGCAATGCCGGCCTCGGCGATGCCGGTGACGGGGATGCCAAGACGCTCGCGCAGGGCCAGCAGGCCGGGGTCGCCAAAGCCCGAGATAATGAGGGCGTCGAATCCTTCGGCGGCGACTTGCACGCCGTATTCCTGCACGACGAGGGCGGCGGCGTCGAGGGCAGTTTCGTTAACGATGAGGGGTTCGCCGGTGGGCGCCGTGCGCCCCTCAATCAGCACACCCGCCGTCAGCGCCTGCTGTGCGATGCCCAGCATCATCTGCGTGGTATTGGCATTGGTATTGGGGTTGAGCAGAGCGATGCGCTTGATCGACATACTCATGCCTGTGCCGTGCCGGGGTAAAAGCAGGCAACTGCCTGCGCCGCCTGGGCCCGCAGCGCAGGCACCGATTGCGCGCAGCCCTCACCAGCGCGCGTGCAGCGCTCGCGAAAGGCGCAGCCGGCAGGCAGGTGCGCCAGATCGGGCGGCGCGCCGGCGATGCCGGTGATGCGCTGGCCGCGCATCGAGCCGTGGATGGTCGAGGCCATGAGGGCTTGCGTGTAGGGGTGTTGCGGGCTTCGCAGCACTTCGCTGGCCGTGCCGATCTCGACGATGCGGCCGGCGTACATCACGGCGATGCGGTCGCAGATCTCGGCGGCGACGCCCAGATCGTGGGTCACGAAGATCGCGCTGGTGCCCATCTTCTGCTGCAGCTCTCGCAGGAGCAGCAGCACCTGGATCTGTACCGTGGCATCCAGCGCCGTGGTGGGCTCGTCGGCGAGGATGAGTTTGGGCTTGCACGACAGGGCCAGCGCGATCATGGCGCGCTGACGCATGCCGCCGGACATCTCGTGCGGGTAGCTTTTCAGGCGCTCGGCGGCCGACGGGATCTTCACCAGCTCAAGATATTCCTGCGCCTGTGCGCGGGCCTCGCTGCGTGAAGCTTTGGTGTGGCGGCGGATGGCCTCTTCGATCTGCTGACCGATGGTGTAGACAGGGTCGAGGGCGAGCGAGGGGTCCTGAAAGATCATCGCTGTGGTGCCGCCGCGATAGTCGCTGAGCAGGCTGCGCGACAGCGCCATGATGTTGCGCCCGCCGACGATGATGCTGCCGTCGATGGTTGTGCGGTCTTCGGGCAGCAGCTTCATCAGCGCACGCAAGGTGACGCTCTTGCCGCTGCCGGATTCGCCGATCAGGCCCAGCACCTCGCCGGGCGCGATGTCGAAGCTCACGCCATTGACGGCGCTGACCGTACCCTGTGCGCTGCGAAAGCGCACGGTGAGATCGCGCACCGAGGCGAGCGTAGTGTGGAGTGGATCGAGCGGCGTGCTCATGCGGCGGGACTTTCGCTGTGACCGGACTGCGACACCAGCATGTGGCAGGCCGCGCGGTGGGGATTGGTCTGGATGTCGCTGGCCGACAGCATTGCGAGTTGTGGTTCGGCCTCGCCACAGATCGCCTGCGCATGTGGGCAGCGCGTGCGGAAGCGGCAACCCGAGGGCGGGTCGATGGGGCTGGGCGGGTCGCCGGTGATCGGTGCGCTCGTCGTGCGCTGTGCGGGGTCCATGCTGGGCATGGAGGCGAGCAGGGCGCGCGTGTAAGGATGCGCCGGGTTTTCGTAGAGCGATTGCGCCGGGCCGATCTCGACGATCTTGCCGAGGTACATGACCAGCACTACATCGCTGATGTATTGCACGACGTTGAGGTCGTGCGAGATGAAGAGGTAGCTGAGGCCGAATTCTTCCTTGAGATCGCGCAGGAGATTGAGCACCTGGATCTCGACGGACTTGTCGAGTGCAGACACCGACTCGTCGAACAGCACCACTTCGGGCGACAGGGCGAGGGCTCGCGCAATGTTTACGCGCTGACGCTGACCGCCCGACACTTCGTGCGGATAGCGCGAAGCGAAGCGTGCCGGGTCGAGGCCGACGCGCGACAGCAGCTTGTGGGCGCGCTCGCGGGCCTCGCTGCGCGGGGTGCCGTGCACCAGCGGGCCGAACATGATGGCGTCTTCAATGCTCATGCGCGGGTTGAGCGAGGCGTAGGAATCCTGAAACACCATCTGCATCTTGCGGCGCAGGGCCTTCAGTTGCGAGGCGTTCTGTTGCAGCTCGACGCCGGCGATGCGCACCGTGCCGCCGTCGGCCGGGATCAAGCCCATCAAGAGGCGGGCCAGCGTGGACTTGCCGCAGCCCGACTCGCCAACAATGCCCAGCGTCTGCCCGGCAGCGAGTTCGAATGAGATGTCGGACACCGCATGCACCACGCGCGGCTTTTCGCCCCAGCGCTTCTGGCGTGTCTTGAACTGTTTGGCGAGGCCTTTGACTTCAACAACGTTCATGTCACTTCACCTCCATGGCGCTGCGCAGGCCATCGGCCAGCAGGTTGAAGCACAGCGAGACGGCAAAGATCAGCACGCCCGGCAGCGCTGCCAGCAGGGGCTGCGAGTAGATCGCGTTGCGCAGGGTGTTGAGCATCAGGCCCCACTCTGGCGTGGGCGGTTTGGCGCCGAGACCGATGAACGAGAGGCCCGCCGCCATGATGATCGAGACTGACAAGAGGCTCGTCGCATACACCAGCACCGGGCCGATGACATTGCTGAGCACATGCACGCGCAGGATGGTGAAGTCATCCGCCCCGCTGGCGCGCGCAGCTTCGATGAAGTCGAGCGAACGCACCTGCGTGGTGGCGCTCTCGGCCACCCGCAGAATCGGCGGCACCAGCACGATGGTCAGCGCCAGCAAGGTGTTGGCGAGCCCGGCACCCAGCGCACCGGCAATCGCCACTGCCAGCAGCACCGAGGGGAAGGCGAACAGCACGTCGGTGCAGCGCATGATTACGGCATTGATGCGCCCACCGGCAAAGCCCGCCAGCATGCCCAGCGAACCGCCGATGAGCAGGGCGAGGCCGACCGGCACGGTGCCCATCAGCAGCGTCGTACGGCCACCGTAGAGCAGGCGCGTGAGCATGTCGCGGCCCAGCTCGTCAGTGCCCAGCAGATGGCCTGCGGTGCCGACGGGCTTGAGGCGCTTGATGACGCTACCTACGGACGGATCACCCGGCGCGAGCCAGGGCGCGAAGATGGCGCCAAGCAGGATCAGCACGAGGATGGCGAGGCAGATCATCGCCAGCGGATCGTGCGCGAGCTTGCGCAGCACGCGTGACCAATAACCCTGAGTTTGTATCGTTGTGCTCATGAGCGGCTGATCCTCGGGTCGAACAGCGGCTGCAGCATGTCGACCAGCAGGTTAAGGCCAACGAAGAACATGGCGAGCACGAGGATGGTTCCCTGCAGCAGCGGGATGTCGCGCTGCTGGATGGCGTTGTTGAGCAGCAGCCCGGTGCCCGGCCAGGAGAAAACCGTCTCAACGAGGATCGAGCCCGCCATGAGGTAGCCCAGCTGCACGCCGATGACCGCCAGCGCGGTTGGCGCGATGTTCTTGATGAGGTGGCGGAAAACAACACCACGCCCCATGCCCTTGGCGACGAGGCCAGTGACGAATTCGCGACCCAGCGTGTCGGCGACCAGCGCGCGTACCGAGCGCATGACAATGCCGGTCGGGATCGCCGCCAGCGTGATGGCGGGCAGGATCATGTAGCTCAGGCGTTCCCAGTTCCACAGATCGCTGGCGCCCGCGCCCATGGCGGGCAGCATGTTGAGCTTTACCGAAAAGATGGCGACCAGCACGATGCCCAGCCAGTAGTGCGGAATCGACACGCCCGAGATGGCGATGGCGGAGAGCAGGCGGTCGAGTTTTGAACCGTGGGTGTAACCGGCGATCACGCCCAGCGCGGCACCCAGCGTGAAGCCGATGCCCGAGGCCAGCAGCGCCAGCATCAGCGAATTGCCGATGGCAGCGCCGATCTCTGACGCGACAGCACGACCAGTGCTGATTGATTGGCCCAGATCCCCCTGCAGCGCATGGCCCAGCCAGATCGCATATTGCACAACGATAGGCTTGTCGAGACCGTAGCTGGCCTTGACCTTCTCGATCATCTCCTGCGAGGCGTCGGAAGGCAGCACGGCCGAGAGCGGATCGCCCGGCGCGAGGTACACCAGCGAGAAGCACAGCGCGCTTACCGCCAGCGCGATGGGCAGGGCGAAGGCGAGGCGTTTGAGGAAGTAGGTGAGCATGGTGCTTGGCCCGGTTCAGGTCGCTGGCTGCTGGGATGAAACTGTAGGGTGGGCTCGGCGAGCCCACGCGTAGCGGGTTGAAGTACTCACAGACCGCGTGGGCACACCGTGCCCACCCTACCGGCTTTCAATTTCGAACAATGACAAGCCCGTAATGTGTGAGAAAGCGGATCGAGCGCGCGTCCAGCTAGGCGGCTCGCGCAGAGCAGTGCTCATGCACGGCGAGCGAGCCAACAACGCTGGGCGTGTGCGCAGCCCGTTTATCGCGCATTACTCCATCGAGATGGGCGAGAAATCCACATACCAGTTGAACGGCGGCACGAAGCCCTTCACCTTCTTGCTCATCGCGCGCGGTGCCACATCGTGTGCAACGAACAGGAACAGAGCCTCATTGACGAAACGCTCGTGTGCCTTGGCCACCAGGGCGGTCTGCGCGGCGGGGTTGAATTCGGTGCGAATGGCATCGAAGATCTTGTCCAGCTCGGGGTCGCTGTAGTAGCCCCAGTTGGTGCCCTTGGGCGGCATCAGGCCACTATCCACATGGCGTATCAGCGCGGTAAAGGGGTCCTGGCTGAAGTAGGAGCTGTTGGTGGTCGTAGCGCCCTTGGTGCCGGGGTCCTTGGCTCCAGCGCGCCAGTTGGCGAGCAGGGCGTTCCAGTCACGCACATCGAACTCGACCTGGATGCCGATCTCGGCCAGGTTCTGCTGGATCAGCTCATTCATCAGCATCGGCTGCATCTGGCCACCGCCGTTGGGCGAGATGATGGATTTGATCTTGAGCGGCTTCTCTTTCGAGTAACCGGCCTGTGCCATCAGCGCCTTGGCTGCGGCCACATCGTATTTCACATCGAAGCCCGGTTTTCCGAACCAGGCACTGGTCGTCGGCACCATGCCTTTGGCTGGGGCCATCATGCCGCCCAACAGTGCCTTCATGCCTTCGCGGTCGATAGCCAGATTGGCCGCCTTGCGGATGCGGATGTCATTCCATGGCGAACCTTCGACGCGCGAGAAGTGCCAGGGCCAGACATGCGGATAGACGTTGCTGACAATATTGAAGCCGGCGGCCTTGAGGCTGTCGATGCCATCGGGCGGCGGCGTTTCGATCCAGTCGACCTGCCCCGAGCGCAGCGCAGCAACGCGGGCCGAGGCATCAGGCACCGGCAGCAGCACCATTGAATCGAGCTTGGGCACGCGTTTGGCATCCCAGTAGCCGGTGTTCTTCACCAGCACGGCGCGCTCGCGCGGGGTGTAGGTTTGCAGTTTCCAGGGTCCGGTGCCCGAGGCCTTGGGCAGGAAGGCGTCCCAGCTCTTGCCGACGGCATTCCACTGCACCGGGCTGGACATCACGACCCACAGAATCTTGTAGGGCAGCAGTGCATCGACCTCAGTGGTCGTGAATTCCACAGTCAGGTCGTCAATCGCCTTCACACCCTTGACTGTCGGGATGCGCCCACGGCCTTGTGCGGCTTGCTTGGGGTCGTACTGCTCGGCCTTGTCATTGAGGATCTTCTCGTAGTTCCACACTACGGCCTGTGCATTGAAGGCCGAGCCGTCATGGAATTTGACGCCGGGGCGCAGCTTGAACACCCAGCGCAGCTTGTCCTTGGGATCTACCGCCCACTCAGTAGCCAGCGCCGGAATCAACGTCACCGGCTTGGTCGAGGACGACAGATCGAAGCCGATCAGTGCTTCGAACACGGTATAGCCCATGAAGCGCATGCCCTCGCTGCCCTGATCGGTCTGGCCGTTGGGCAAAGGAATGTCGGATGTTGTCATGGCGACGCGCAAGGTGCCGGCAGCGTGGGCAGCGCCCATCGCGCAGGCCAGCGCAGCGGCGAGCGCCACGCTACGCAACAGCCGGGGAGCTGCTGCGCGCTGGCGGAAGAGAGAGGTGACGGATGAAGCAATGTGCATGGCAGACCTCGTGGCAGAAAAGAAACCGGAGCGTCCCGGGATGCCAGAGATAAGCTGTTTTCATGCCAAAAAATTCATGAAAAATAATTTTCATGCACAAACCACCCTGCTCCGCCCGCAAGGCCCTTGGCTGTTGGCTTGACACGCCGTTTGGTTCAGGCGGTGATCAGGTAATCGTCACGAAAGCTGGGCCGATATGCGGCAGAGATTTGTAGTGTCGGGCCTGCCGCGCCCCGCTTAAGTGCAGCGAGCACTTTACCGAGGTGCGCGCTTTTGCGTTGGCGCCCTACATCTCGCCAAACGCATCGTGCGCTGCCTCGATGGCCGTCAGGCGGTCGCGGCCGCTGGCGCCGGATGTCTCCATGATGCAGTTGGCCAGCAGGTGGCACAGGGCGATCACAGCGGCGTGGTTGTCGAGCGGGCCCGGCGCAGTGCAGGCGCAGCGGATGTGCCAGGTGACTTCCTTGTGCTCGGCCAGCGCCTCGTCGGTGATGTAGAGCACAGGAGCGCCGGTGGCAACGGTCTGCGTAATGATGTCGCGCAGGTGTGCCGGGCGGCGGCGCAGGCCGAAGATGACGACCAGATCCTGTGGCGTGATGCTGGCAATGTATTCGCCCAGCGTGTCGCCGGCATGGGGTACGACGTGGATGTCTTCCTTGACCTGGAAGATCTGCCAGCGGAAGTAGCTGGCCACGGCATGGCTGCTGCGAAAGCCGACCACCCACACCTTGCGCGCCGACAGCAGAGTCTGCGTGATGGCGGCCACCTGTGGCTCGCTGAGCCGCGCGAAAGTGCGCTGCAGATTGTCCTGTCCTTGCTCGGCACGCGCCTCAAACAACTTTTCGATGCCCGTGGCGCGGTCGGCGAGGAACAGTGGCGAGCCGGTCTGCTTCTCCTCGCGCACCTGCCGCCGTGCTTCGTCGTACTTCTGGTAGTTGAGGCGCTTGATGAGACGCGTCACGGTGGCATTCGACACGCCGGCCAGCCGCGCGAGTTCCGAGGCCGAATAGCTGGCTAGCTCGCCGGGAAAATCGAGCATGAACTCGGCAAGCTTGCGCTCAGTAGGGTGCAGGCTGGGCAGGCTTTCGCGTACACGAGCGAGGAAGGACTGCGCGGAAGTGCTGTTCATGGTGAGCATTGGCAAGTAAGCCTGGGCATTCCTGAGGGCACCAAAACTCCAGCGCAACACAGAAATACAACTCGACCAGCATCACATCGTTCCAAGAGGATGTCCGGTATCGAAGGGCCGTCGGCATGGAATCGCATGAGCCCAATTTATCATCAATCCTGCAACGAAGCAGTGCGCCTCTGGCTGGATCGAACTTCGTTCCTTTCCATAAAGAAAAGTCTGCTTTGCCTTCAAAACAGCCTGAATATGTCATACAGCCGAACGGCAGCAATGGCTTAGGGTTGTCTGATGTCTGCCCCTGCGCGCGCAAAGGTTCAAGCCAGACGAGGCCTGTGCGGGCAGGCGTCGGACAAACCTCAAGGGAGGAAACCGCAGCCTACTGTGGCCCGATGTGGCTTTGTTGCACAAATCAGCCCGAGGGTGCAATTCCCCTGACCCCAGACGGATTTATGCCACGCGCACGGTTTGAGGCGTTCCGAGTTGGGTAAAACGATTGAGCAGTGCCGCGCGAATTTGTAGCTCCGCGACCTGCCGATCAAAGTCGCGGGCCATCACGCGCTCGCCGAACAACTTGAAGCACCGCATCTTGGTTTCGACCAAGCTGCGCCGGTGGTAACCGCTCCACTTCTTCCAGATTGTCCGTCCCAGACGTTGGGTGGTTCGCAGAATTTCATTTCTGGCCCGGGCGCCCGCACTCCCTTCTTTCCAAGGTTGCGCATTCTTGCGCACCGGAATCAGCGCGCTGGCCCCTCGGCTGGCAATGGCTGCGTGGCACGCCTTCGTGTCATAAGCACCGTCAGCGCCGACACTGGCCAACGATTCTTCTGGCGGAATCTGCTCTAGCAGGGCCGGCAGCATCGGAGCATCCCCCACGCTGTTGGCGGTGATCTCGGTGGCTCGCACCTCCAAGGTCTGTGCATTGATGCCCAGATGCACCTTGCATCATGGCCGGCGGTAGTCCGCGTCGTGCTTCTTCCGCTTCCACTCGCCTTCGCTCAGCATTTTGATGCCCGTGCTGTCGACCAGCAGGTGTAGCGCCTCGCCTCGTCGCTGATGCGTCAGCGTCACTTGCAGGTGTTTATGGCGCCGGCTCAAGGTGCTGAAGTCCGGCACATCCCAGTTCAGTCCGGCCAGCTTCAGCAGGCTTCTGACCATGCCAGTCGTCTGCCGAAGTGCCAGACCGTACAGGTTCTTGATCATCAGGCAGAACTGGATGGCAGCATCCGAGAACGATGGGGAGCGACCGCGCTGGCCGCTGGGGGCGCCAGCCCACTCCATGTCCTTGTTGATCCACAGCAGCAACGCGCCACGCTGACACAAGGAATCGTTGTAGGTCGACCAGTTGCTCGTCCGGTACTTCGGCATCAAAGGCTTGCTCATCCTGCAAGTCTATCGGCCACACGCTGGCGGGCAGGCAATTTGTGCAACAAAGACTATTTTTTCAATAACTTAAACACACAGGAAGAACTCCACTGGACGTCCTTAAACCTGCATGTTCATGATGTCCTGATAGGCGGAAACGAGTTTGTTCCGTACCTGCACCATTTGCTGGAAGGAAAGGTTGGCTTTCTGCAGATTCACCATCACATCCTGCAAATTTACTTCACTGTTGCCGGCCGAAAAATCCTGTGCCATCTGCTGGGCCGATTGCTGGGCCTGGCTGACTTCGGCCATCGCGTTCTGCAGGGCAACGCTGAAGTCCGCACCACCGGCAGCCGTGCTGGCGGATGCCTTGCCGCCAGCAACTTCGCTGGCAGCCTGCATCTGGCCGATCATCTGTTCGATTGCACGAGTGTCCATGTGAAGCTCCGTTCAGTTGAGCTGTTTAAGCAGTTTTTGTGCCCAAATGTTTCGCTGTGTCAAACCAGCCAGCCTCATTGCTCTACCCAGCCTTCATCCCGGTATTGCTGAAGCTTGTAACGCAAGGTCCGTTCCGAAATCCCCAACTTCTCGACCGCTTTCTTGCGTGAGCCGCCAACCGCCCGCAGCACATCGAGAATATGTTGTTTTTCAAGGTCTTTCATATTGGTCGGGGTCGCCTCGGAAGCGCCTGCCTGCTGCATTGCCGGGGTCTGAAAGTACGGTGCCAGCGCTGCTGCCGGCGACGACGGCAAACCACTGAAGCCTTGCGGAGCATCCAGTGGTGAAGCCTTGCCCCAGTCCGGCAGACACAGTTTCACGTCGTCAGCCACGATGGTGTCACCGGAGGCAAGAATCAGGGCTCTTTGAACGGTGTTTTCGAGCTCGCGCACGTTACCGGGCCAGCGCCAGGCGGCAAGAATTTCCGCCGCACTGCCGGCAATTCTTGCCGTTTTGCCGATCCGTTCGCCATGACGGGTGATGAAATGGCGGGCCAGCGGCAGGATGTCGGCCGGGCGATCGCGCAGACTGGGGATCTCCAACGGGAAAACATTCAGGCGGTAGTAGAGATCCTCGCGGAAGCGTCCGGCCTGCACCTCACGCAGCATGTCGCGGTTGCTCGTGGACAACACCCTGATATCCAGCGACACCGGTTTCTTGCCGCCCACACGCTCCACTTCTCGCTCCTGCAGTACACGCAGCATCTTGGCCTGCAGACCCATAGGCATTTCGGAAATTTCATCAAGCAGGATGGTGCCAGCCTGGGCCTGCTCGAACTTGCCGGCCTGCGAACTCTGGGCGCCTGTGAAACTGCCCTTCTCGTAGCCAAAGAGAGTGGCTTCAAGCAGATTTTCGGGAATCGCTGCGCAGTTGATCGCCACGAAAGGGCCGTTCTTGCGCCGCGAATGCTGGTGCAGGTAACGCGCAAAGACTTCCTTGCCGGTACCGGACTCGCCAGTGAGCAGTACCGAGGCGTCGGTTTCTGCCACGCGGGCTGCCATGGCCAGCACCATCCGGGTCCGCGGATCTTCAGCCACCATATCGTCCTGGCTCGGCGTGACGGTAGCGTAGCGGCGCACGTTCTCCAGCAGCACGCTGGATTCGAACGGCTTCATTAGGAATTCGCAAGCCCCACCGCGCATGGCCGAAACGGCCTTGTCCACATCGCCAAAAGCCGTCATCAGCAGCACCGGCAGTTGCGGATTCACGGCGCGGATGCGGGCCAGCAACTCAAGGCCATCCATCGGATCCATGCGCAAGTCCGAGATAACCAGATTGAAGCGCTCGCGCTCCAGTGCGCCCAGGGCTTCCGGTCCGCTGGCTGCCAGCACCACGCGGTGGCCGGCAGACTCCAGAATCAGGCTGATCGCATCGCGCAGACTGGGATCATCATCTACAACGAGGATGGAGAGGGTTTCGATCATGATGGCTGGGCTCCCGTGAGGGCGGATTCGCTGGATTCGGGGGGATTGGAGGGATTGGCAGGCTGGGCCAGCGGCAGGCGCAGGGTGAATTCACTGCCCGCGCCCAAAGTTGAGCGCAAAGCGATTTCACCGCCATGGGCTCGGGCCACACCCCGCGCGATGGCCAGCCCGAGGCCGGTGCCATCGGCACGGGTGGTGTAGAAAGGCTCGAAGAGGCGCTCCTGCAGATCCGGCGGGATGCCGCGGCCATTGTCTTCCACGCGGAACACCGCTCCGCTCTCTTCGACTTGTGCCGTAAAGCTCACCCTGCCGTCTGCCGTCACGGCTTGCAGGGCGTTTTCGAGCAGATTGATGAGCGCGCCGGAAATTTCCTTGCGGTTGCCAAAGAGCTGTTGCCGTCCGGCCCGGCAATCGGCCTCGAAGGCTATACCGCGGCGTGCGGCAACCGGTTCGATGGTGGCGGCAAGTTCGCCCACCAGCTCGCAGATGGTGAAGGATTCGCGGCCAAGCGCTTCGCCACGCGCGAAGATCAGCATGTCGTGAATCAGTTTTTCGAGATGGCGCAGGCGTTCCAGCGCACGATCAGCCACCTTGGCCCGCGCAGCAGAATCGAGCTCGGTGCTAGCCATATGACCGGTGTAGAGCAAAGCAGCGGCCAGCGGCGTGCGCAGCTGATGGGCCAAACTCGCCACCATCTCGCCCATTGCCGCGAGGCGTTCGCTGCGCGCGCTGTGCATGCGCATCTGCCAGGCTTCGGTCACATCGTGTAGCAGCACGATACGCCCGCCATGCATGTCCAGCGGGCTTTCCGAGAGTGCAATGCGCCGGACTTCGCTGCCATGATTGAGAAAGTATTCGCCGGGCGTATCGGTGGGCTCGAAACGGGCGGCCAGCATGCTCCAGTGGGTGCCGGCGAACACCTGGCCAAGCATGTTCAGAGCCGCACGGTTGACCTGCTCCACTTCCGCCTTGGCATCAAGCAGCACTACGCCGGCCGGCAGGGCAGCCATCAGCTGGGTGAGGCGCTCAGTCAGCGCACTCACTTGCCCCTGCAGACCGTTGTAAGCCTGGGTCAGCTCGCCAGAAGCACGTGCGAAGGCCTGAAAGGCTTCGGCAAGACTGGCAGCGTCCATCGGTGGCGTAGTCGGATTCATGAGCGGTGACGCACTTGGCGGGATGCTCGCCACTGTAGGCCTTGCACAGCCCCGCAGAGCCCCGGATTAACCGGCAAAAACTGCCGTTTATTACCCGCTGCCACTTGCCGACCCCGGCGCAGAATGCGCTCGTGAAAAAGGCCACTGACAAGTGGTCAATAAGGCTGCTGCAAAGTAGCCGTAACGGAGCGCGATACATGGCCGAAGAAGCATTGCCAAACCCGCCGACTACGCCGCTGCAGGCGATCATGGACAATTTTGCCCGCCTCACGCCGCGCCAGAAAATGGCCGGTGCGGCGGCACTTGCGTTCGCGGTGGCACTGCTGGTGGGGGTCTGGCTGTGGAGCCAGGAGCCGCCCTACTCGGTGCTGTTCTCGGGCGTGGAAGAGAAGGATGGCGGCGCCATCATCACCGCGCTGCAGCAGCAGAACGTGCCCTATCGCGTCGAAAACGGCGGTGCCACGATCATGGTGCCGGGGGCCCGCGCCAACGAGCTGCGCCTCGCGCTCGCCGCCCAGGGTTTGCCACGCGGTGGCTCGGTCGGTTTCGAATTACTGGAAACCCAGAAGCTGGGACTCTCCCAATTTCACGAACAGGTTAACTATCAGCGCGCTCTAGAAGGTGAGCTCGCCCGCACCATCCAGTCCATCGGCGCAGTGGCCGGGGCACGCGTGCATCTGGCAATCCCCAAGCAGACAGCCTTTCTGCGCAACGAACAGAAGCCCACGGCCTCGATCGTGGTGAATTTGCGCCCGGGTCGCCGCCTGGATGCGGCGCAGGTGGCCGGTATCGTGCACCTGGTGTCCTCCAGCGTGCCGGAGCTGGCCGCCAATCAGGTCAGCGTGATCGACCAGAACGGCAACCTGCTGGCCCGCCAACGCAAGCAGGATGGCGTGGCGCTCGACGACACCCAGCTCGAATACGTGCGCAACGTTGAAGAGAGCTACATCACGCGCATCCAGAAAATCCTCGATCCGGTACTGGGGGCGGGCAACTTCCGCGCTCAGGTGATGGCCGATGTGGATTTCGACGCCGCCGAGCAGACCTCTGAAACCTACAAGCCCAATCCCAGCCCCGATACGGCGGTACGCAGCCAGCAGACGGCCGAAAACATCTCCAATCAGCCGGGGCCAATCGGCGTGCCGGGCGCGCTCTCCAACCAGCCCCCCGTGCCCGCCACCGCACCGATCACCACGCCGGCCGTGCCCGGCCAGGCCGTACAGTCCGGCCCGCAGGCGGTGCCGCTGAACACCAACAAGACCGCCACCATCAATTACGAAGTGGACAAGACCGTCGCCCACGTGCGACGTGCGGTCGGCCAGGTTCGTCGCCTGTCGGTGGCACTGGTGGTCAACAACAAGGCCGAGAAGGACGCCAAGGGCAATGTAAAGACAGCCCCGCTCAGCGAGGCAGAAGTCCGCAAGATCAATGATCTGGTGCGCGAAGCCGTTGGCTACGTCGAAAAACGGGGTGACACGATCAATGTCACCAACACCGCGTTCACTGATCCGGCACGGGAAGAGGTCGCCGCACTGCCGATCTACCAGGATCCGCAGGCCATCAACCTTGCCAAGGAACTGGCGCGCTGGCTGGTACTGCTGCTGGTGATCCTGCTGGTCTATAAAAAGGTCATCCAGCCGCTGATGCGCACCTTTGCGCCGCCCGAACCGGAGCCTGCGATTGGCGCCGAGGCGGAAGGCGCGATTGCAGCCTACAACGCCCAGGCGGAGGGTGGCGAAGAAGGCGCCCTGGGCACGGACGATGACATCCCGCCGGAAGTGCTGGAACTGGAACTCGCCAAGATGAGTTTCGAGAAGAAGCTGGCGCGTGCGCGCGAAGTGGCGGCCAAGGATCCGAAGATGGTCGCCCAGTTGATCAAGGAATGGATGGGAGGAGGCGCAAGTGGCGAAGGACGCTAACGACGGGCTGGAAAAGAGCGCCCTGCTGCTGCTCACCCTGGGGGGCGATGAGGCCGCGGAAATTCTCAAGCATCTGTCGCCGCGCGAGGTGCAGAAGCTCGGCGCCGGCATGGCCAAGATGACGCCGCAGCCGCGCGAACGCGTTGAGAAGCTGATCGAGGAATTGCAACTGCATGCAGCACGCGGCTCGCACATCGAGCCGGACGAGGAAGTGATCCGCGTCATGCTGACCAAGGCGCTTGGTGACGAACGCGCCGCCAATTTGATCTCGCGCGTGCTGCAAGGTTCGGACACTGCGGGCATCGAATCCCTCAAGTGGATGGATGCCGCCACCGCCGCCGATCTGATCAAGAACGAGCACTCGCAGATCATTGCCACCATCCTGGTGCACCTGGAGTACGACCACGCCGGTGAAATCCTGCGCCACTTCACCGAACGCCTGCGCAACGATGTGCTGTTGCGTATCGCCACTTTGGATGGCGTGCAGCCGGCTGCGCTCAAGGAACTCAACGAAGCGCTCACCCGCGTGCTCTCAGGCTCTGGCACCAGCCTCAAGAAAGCCTCTATGGGCGGCACCCGCCATGCGGCAGATATTCTCAACTTCGTGGGTGCAGCGGCTGAAACCGCGATTCTCGACAACGTGCGCGAATACGACCCGGATCTCGCCCAGCGCATCCTCGACGAGATGTTCGTATTCGAAAACCTGATGGATTGCGACGACCGCGGCATCCAGACCATCCTGCGCGAAGTGCAGGGCGACCAACTGGTCATCGCGCTCAAGGGCGCCAACCCCGAAATGCGCGAGAAGATTTTCAAGAACATGTCCAGCCGCGCGGCCGAAATGCTTCGCGAAGATCTGGAATCGCGCGGGCCGGTGCGCCTGTCGGAAGTGGAAACGGCGCAGAAGGAAATCCTCAAGACCGCCAGACGCCTGTCCGAAGAAGGCCAGATCATGCTCGGCGGCAAGGGAGGCGACGATGCCTTCGTCTGAGCCCTCAAGCAAATGGCTCCCACAGGGGACGCGATAGATGGCCGAAGTCATCCCACGCAGCCAGGCTTCCAGCGCCTATCAGCGCCTGGCCTTCGATCAGTTCGACGCTCCGCCGCCCGCACCAGAGCAGCCCCCCGTCATGGAAGCAGCCACGCCCGGCGGCCCCTTGGAAATTGCTCCGGGAGTGCAGCTGCCCACGCTGGAAGACATCGAACGCATCGTGCAGGAAGCCCAGCGCGAGGGCTACGCCGCCGGTTATGAAGAAGGCAGTGCACGCGGGCGCATGGAGGCGGCCGAACTGCATCAACTGGTGCAGTCTTTCGACGAAGCGCTGGGCCAGGTGGACCAGGAGGTCGCCGAAGAGCTCCAGGCGCTGGCCATCGAGATCGCCCGCCAGGTGGTGCGTGACAGCATTGCCGCCAAGCCCGAGAGCGTGCTCGAAGTGGTACGCGAAGCGATGCAGAACCTGCCCCAGCAAAGCGCCACGATCCGCGTCAATCCGGAAGACGTGCAACTGATGCGCCGCTACGTCGGCGAGCATTACGAAGACTTGGCCCACCGCGTCGCCGAGGACGATTCGGTCGCACGCGGCGGCTGCATCATCGAATCCTCCGGTGGCCAGATCGATGCCCAGTTGCAGACCCGCTGGCGCCGCATCGTCGAGAACTTCAGTCGCAATGCCGCAGCCTTGGACGAGGAGTAAGGCCGCATGAGCTCGCGCGAACATTTCGCTCCGGTCTGGAAAGGCTTTCTCGGCGATTGCCGCAAGCTCACCCGCGCCACCCCGCCCTTCCAGGTCCTCGGGCGGCTCACCCGCATCAACGGCATGGTGATGGAAGCCGCTGGCCTCAAACTGCCCCTGGGTTCGGGCTGCCGCGTGATGGTGCCGGGTGGTGGCACGGTAGAGGCCGAGGTCGTCGGCTTCAACGGTGACAAGCTCTACATGATGCCCACCGACGACGTGATCGGCCTCGCGCCTGGCGCACCAGTCATGCCCAACGAGCCCGTGCAGCCCACGCCGACGGCCAGCGAGCGGGTAGAGCCGCGCCGCCGTGCCTCAGACCGCGCCAAACACCTGCCGGTGGGAGACGAGATGCTCGGCCGGGTGGTGGATGGCGCCGGCCGGCCACTCGATTCATTGGGCCCCTTGCTGACCACCCAGACCCGCTCGCTGCAAAGCCGCCCGATCAACCCGCTGGCGCGCGCCTCCATCACCAACAGCCTGGATGTCGGCATTCGCGCCATCAATGCGCTCATGACGGTCGGCCGCGGCCAGCGCGTGGGGCTCTTCGCCGGCTCGGGCGTAGGCAAGTCGGTGCTGATCGGGATGATGGCGCGCTACACCTCGGCCGACGTAGTCGTGGTCGGCCTGATCGGCGAGCGCGGCCGCGAGGTAAAAGAGTTCATCGAGCAGAACCTCGGCGCCTACGGCCTGGCGCGTTCGGTGGTCGTAGCGGCCCCCGCCGACACCAGCCCGCTGATGCGCCTGCAGGGCGCCGCCTACGCCACCACCATTGCCGAGCACTTCCGCGATCAGGGCAAGCAAGTGCTGCTGATCATGGATTCACTCACCCGGTATGCCATGGCCCAGCGCGAAATTGCCCTGGCCATCGGCGAACCGCCGGTTACGCGTGGCTATCCACCCTCGGTCTTCGCACGCCTGCCGGCACTGGTGGAGCGTGCCGGCAACGGGCCGGATGGCGGCGGCTCGATCACTGCCTTCTACACCGTGTTGGCCGAAGGCGACGACCAGCAAGATCCGATCGCCGACTCGGCACGCGCGATTCTGGACGGCCACTTTGTGCTCTCGCGCAACCTCGCCGATCAGGGCCACTACCCGGCACTAGATATCGAGCAATCCATCTCACGCGCCATGCACGGCCTGATCCGGCCCAGCCACTTCGATCTCGTGCGGCGTTTCAAGCAGCTATTCTCAAGATACCAGCGCTCGCGCGACCTGATCGCGGTGGGCGCCTACCAGCCCGGCGGCGACCCGCTGCTCGACGAGGCCGTACGCATATATCCGGAACTCGAGCGCTTTCTGCAGCAGGCCATTGAAGAACGTGCCGATTACGAGCAGAGCCTTGAGCAACTGCACAGGCTCTTTGGTTTGACGATGTAAGGCTGTACCCATGACGCACAAAAGTCCGCTCAAGACCTTGCAGGATCTGGCCCACACCCGGGTTGACGAAGCCACCCGCCGGCTCGGCGAGCTGATTTCCAGCGAGCAGGCCTGTGAATCCAAGCTGGGCATGTTGCTGCAGTACCGCAGCGAGTACTACGCAAAGTTCGCCCAGATGTCGCGTAACGGCCTGGACCTCTCCGCCCTGCGCAATTTCAGCGCCTTCCTTGGAAAACTCGACGACGCCATCCGCGCTCAGCAGGCGATGGTCGACAACTCCCGCGATGCCACCGTTAAAGGTCAGGAAAAGTGGGCCTCCGAACACTCCCGCGCGAAAGCTTTCGACACCCTCAGCCAGCGCCAGCACCTGCAGGAAATGCAGCGCCAGAACAAGCAGGAACAACGCCTCAGCGACGAGCATGCGATCAAGCACTACCGCCGCCAACAGGATGAAGGCGGTAGCTGAAGAACCTCATGCCTGCCGCCGGGGTCCTTAATCGACACTTGGCACAGCCCTTGCAGAGATGAGCACACAGCACCGCACATCGAGGTAACAGGCCATGGCCGCCAACACCGTTTCCGCACTTGCCGCAATCGCCCCGGTCGCCCCGCGCAATGGCGCCCCACAGGGCAGTTCGGCACAAACCGGGCAGCCGGACCAGCCGAGCTTCTCCCAGGTTCTCAAGTCACGCACCCAGGCCGCCGAGAAGGCCTCAAAGCCCACCGAAAGCAAACCCTCCAGCAAAGCAGAAGGCTTGCCGGACAAGGCTTCCACCCAGGCTTCGGGCAAGCCGGAGGAGACGGCCGAAGACAGCACCAGCCCCCTGCCCGGCGATGCAGCCAAGCTGGCGCTGCTGCTAGGAGACGCTCATGCAACGCAGGCCGAGTCCGACTCGGACGAGATCGGTACGGAGGACGAACCCCTGGCCACCGATCCGTCCCTGGCCCTGCTCAGCGATCAGCCCGCTGCGGCCATCCCCCTGCAGGATCCGGCAAGCGCAGCGGCAGCCCTTGCTGCGGCAGCGGCAAACCTTGCCGGCCAAGGCGCCGCCCAAAGCGGCCCGAATGGCTCGACGCTCGGCTCAGAAGAGAGCAGAAAAGGGCTCGCAGACACTACTGGTGTTACCGACACGCGGCGGGGTGCGGAAGGTAAGGACCTGCCCGCAGGCGCCGGCATCAGCGAACGAGCCACCGCAAATAATGTGGAGTTCAATCCTGCGGCAACAGCTGCCCGCGCTTCCGACCAGGGCAGCGACCGTAGCAACAGCTTCGCCAGCGAGCTGACGCTGGCTCAGAACCAGGCCACTCAAGCCAGCCAGTCAAGCCAGACCCATCCGGGCCTGCAACCAGCACGCTCGAACGAGGTAGTGCCGCGCCACGAAGTCAGCACCCCGGTCGCGACGCGCGGCTGGGCTGATGAAGTGGGCCAGAAGATCAGCTGGGTCGCCACCCAGGACAAGGGCCGCGCTGAGCTCGTGCTGAACCCGCCGCAGATGGGGCGTATCGAGGTTTCGATCAATCTCAATGGCGATCAGGCCAGCGCCAGCTTCGTGGCCGCTAGCCCGATCGCCCGCGAAGCCCTTCAGGACGCCCTGCCCCGCCTGCGCGAAGTGCTCGCCGATGCCGGTATCCAGCTCGGCCAGGCCAACGTGAATGCCGGCAACAGCGGCCAGCAGACTCAGGGCGACACACCCAGCCAGCGCAGCACTGGCGGAAGCTACGGCCAGCGCGATACCACCAGTCTGGAGCCGCTGGTGGCGGCCAGCCACGCGAGCTGGGCCCGCAGTGGTAGCGGAATGATCGACACCTTCGCCTGAGGGAATCATGAGTTTTCTGGCAATACCCTTCATAAAGGGCCGCCAACGTCCGTTATTCAAGGCTTGAGGGCCTGACACCAGGCAGCACAATCTCAGAACTGGACGAGGACAAGCAATCATGGCAACCAGCAAGGAAGCCCCGAAGAAAGACGATGCAACAGACGGTGAGGCTGCGCCCCCCAAGAAGAGCAAGAAACTGCTCATCCTGATCGTGGTGGCCGTACTGGTACTCGGGTTGATTGGTGGTGGCGCATTCATGTTGCTGGGCAAGAAAAAGGCGGCGGCTGACGGCGAGGAAGAAGCCGCCGCAGAGAGCTCTCATGCCGAACACCAGTGGCCCGCTTACGACCCCAAGAAGCCTCCGGTCTTCATGCCGCTGGAGCCCTTTACGGTGAATCTGCAGCCCGAGAACGGCGAGCAGTTCCTGCAGGTCGTTGCCTCTGTGCGAGTCATCGATGCGCATGTGGGTGATACGGTCAAATCCTTCATGCCGCAGATCCGCCACGAAATCCTCTCGCTGCTTTCGGGCAAGAAAGCCTCCGAAATTACCACTCCGGATGGACGCGAAGAGCTGGCACTGGAGATGAAGGACATCATGAACGAAGTGCTCGGCTGGGAGCCGCCGCCGAAAAAGAAGGGCAAAAAGAAGAAGGGGGCCGAGGAGGAAGAGGTCGGCCCGGTCGTATCCGTGTTCTTCACCCAGTTCATCGTGCAGTAAAGATCCCGCAGAAAGCATAGAGGCGCCAGATGGGCCAGGACTTTCTCTCTCAGGAAGAGGTAGACGCGCTACTCAAGGGCGTCACCGGTGAAGTCGACGAGCCGGAGCACGGCGGCGAAGACGGCGCTGGCATACGCTCGTACAACCTCGCCACCCAGGAGCGCATCGTGCGCGGGCGCATGCCCACGCTCGAGCTGATCCATGAACGCTACGCGCGCTACCTGCGCATCGGCATATTCAACTACATGCACCGCAACGCGGAAGTCTCGGTAGGGCCGATCCGGGTGCAGAAGTACAGCGAGTTCGTCCGCAACCTTGTCGTCCCCACCAATCTGAACCTGGTGATGGCCAAGCCGCTACGCGGCACCGGCCTGGTGGTTTTCGATCCGAACCTGGTGTTCCTCGTCGTCGACAACATGTTCGGCGGCGACGGCCGCTTTCACTCCCGGGTCGAAGGGCGTGATTTCACCGCCACCGAACAGCGCATCATCCAGGGATTACTGCGCGTCGTATTTGCCGAGTACGAACGCGCTTGGTCACCGGTATTCCAAATCCAGTTCGAATACATTCGCAGCGAAATGAATTCGCAGTTCGCCAACATCGCCACGCCCAGCGAAATCGTCGTTGCCACCACGTTCACGCTGGAGTTCGGCGGTGCTCAAGCCGACATGCACATCTGCTTCCCGTATTCAATGATCGAGCCGATCCGCGACATCCTCTACAGCTCGATGCAGTCCGATCACATCACCCAGGACAAGCGCTGGGTCAGCCTCATGTCCAAGCAGATCAATGGCGTGGATGTGAAGCTCGTCGCCGATCTGGGCACCACCAAGGTGAGCCTGCGCGATCTCGTCAATTTCAAGGTGGGCGATATCGTTCCGCTGGAGATCCCGGAAAACATCGAGGCCCATGTCGATGGCGTCAAGGTACTCGAATGCAAATACGGCGTGCAGGGTGGCCACTACGCCCTGCGGGTGGAGAAATTCATCCGCCCGGAAGACACCGAAATCAACCTGATCGCCACAAAGCTGGGCGTGCAAGGAGAAGACAGCCATGGCTGAAGAAGACAGCAACACCGCCGAAGAGCAGATCAGTGAAGACGACTGGGCTGCGGCCATGCAGGAGCAGGCCGATGTCGACGCCGTAGCCGCCTCCAAGGAGGCCGCAGCGCTGGCTCAGCCGGTCGCCTTTCAGAACTTCGATGGCGGCGCCAAGCCCGGCAGCATGAACGACTACGAGCTGATCCTGGACATTCCGGTGCAGCTTACCGTCGAACTCGGCCGTACCCGCATCTCGATCCGCAATCTCCTCCAACTGGCCCACGGCTCGGTGGTAGAGCTGGATGCGCTGGCCGGCGAGCCAATGGATGTGCTGGTCAATGGCACCCTCATCGCCCAAGGCGAAGTGGTAGTCGTGAATGACAAGTTCGGCATTCGTCTCACCGACATCATCACACCCTCGGAGCGCGTGCGAAAACTCCGCACCTGATGACCCGCAGTCAGCGCTCCCCATGAAAACGCCCCTATCCGGGGCGTTTTCATTGCTCCACCACACAGTCCAAAACACCACTAACTGCGCGGCGACACGAAGCGCTTCACAACTTCCTGCAGATCGGCCGGCAACACGACCATCTTGGCGTTGTCGGACGCAGCCAGCTTTTCGATGGCGCTGATGTACTTCTCGCCGAGGATAAACATCATCGGTGTACTGTGCGTGCCAATAGCCTCGGTCACCCGGCGAATGGCCTCGGCCGAGGAGGTCGCCAGCGCCACCTGCGCATTGGCATCGCGCTTGGACGACTCGAGGCGCGCCTCAGCTTCCAGGATCGCGGCCTGCTTGCTCCCCTCGGCACGCGTCACCACCGCCTTGCGCTCACGCTCGGCGGCAGCCTGCAACTCCATCGCACGCTGCATGGACTCAGAGGGTTTGATGTCCTGAATCTCCACCGTCTTGATGCTGATCCCCCAGTCAAGGGCCTCATCCGCGATGCTCTCGCGCAGACGGGCCTTGATCTTGTCGCGGGAGGACAGCGCCTCATCCAGCTCCATCTCGCCGATGATAGAGCGCAGGGTCGTCATCACCAGATTGCGGATCGCTTCCGAAAAGTTCGACACTCCATACACAGCACGCACCGGATCGGTGACCTTGATGAAAGCAATCGCATTGGTAAGGATCACCGCATTGTCACGCGTGATCACCTCCTGCTCCTGCACATCGAGAATGATGTCCTTGGTAGTGACCTTGTAGGCCACCGCATCCAGATAAGGAATCAGGATGCTAAGGCCAGGCTTGATGGTGGTCAGATACTTGCCCAAGCGCTCGACGATCCATTCATCGCCTTGCGGCACGATGCGCACGCCCTTGGCGATCGTCACAATCACGAACACCAGCAGGGCTACAACAACAAACAAGCCTTCCATGCTCAGCTCCTACCCACGATGAAGTGGCCATCATAACGCGCTGCCACAATGACATCGCTACCTGCCCTTGAAGGGGGCGTCCCCCCATCAGGAATTCAAGCTCCTCCCTGCTACGCCGGTAATCCTCCTACAGATGGCCGCATCAACAAGGGCCACAGGAGAAACGCATGAAAATCACACACAGCGACTTCCAGACGGAAGGAACAGCACTCGCCTGGCAGCGCACCCGCCAGGAGAGCAGCTTCACATTCAAGCTCGAGAACCTCTCTAGCCGCCCACCTCAGACCCAGGCAGAGCTGTCGTCGCAAGGTCTGGCAGTGCAACAAGCCGAAGCGGCTTCCGAGGAGGGCGAGCCGTCCATGGACAGCCGCCTCAAACTGCTCATCGCGGTCATTGAAGCCATCACCGGACGCAAGATCGAACTCTTCGACCCGGGCAGCCTGGACGCCACAAGCAGCGATACCTCGAGCTCGCCAGGCACGCCAGCCCCCGCTGCAACATCAGCAACAGAACCACAGTGGTCTGTACGCATCGAAGCCCGTCAGGTCCATGAAGAGTTTGAATTCGCGGCCTTCAGCGCCAGCGGAGAAGTGAGCACGGCGGACGGCCGCCGCATCAACTTTTCGCTCGACCTCGCGATGCAGCGCTATGAGCGGCAGGAAAGCTCCCTGCTGATCGAAGCCGGCAACACGCCCAAAGCGACCGATCCGCTGGTCCTGAATCTGGCTACAGACCAGGTACGCCTGCAAGCTGGTGCCTGGTCCTTCGATCTCAATATGGATGGGGAAAAGGAAAAGCTGGCCGGGCTCGGTGCTGGGAGCGCCTGGCTCGCGCTGGACCGCAACGGCAACGGGAAGATCGACGACGGCAGCGAGCTCTTCGGCCCAAGTTCAGGCAATGGCTTCAGCGAACTGGCCGAACTGGATGAGGATGGCAATGGCTGGATCGACGAAGCAGACTCAAGCTTCGCAGCCCTCAGCGTGTGGCGCCCCGATACCGGCTCACAAAGTCTGGCAAAAGCTGGCGTCGGCGCTATAGCACTGGAACACCGCCAAACGCCCTTCAGTATCAAGGATCAGGGAGAAACACTGGGAATGGTGCGTAGCAGCGGCATCTTCCTCACCGAAGCAGGTGAAGCGCGCGGGATCCAGCAAGTAGATCTGGTGGTCTGAGAGGGCAATTGGCCCTCGCGAGGCAGCTCAGCAAGCGCTGAACGACTCTCGAGGCAGCTACTGAACCGGATGCAGATCCACTGCGGGATCAGTCATCCACCAGTGTCAGCTCCATGCTGGAACTGGTGACATTAACAGCACGCAGGGCCGGAGCGCCCTGCTCTGCCAAGCGCGTATCGGCCCGTGCCATACGCTGCACAACAGTGGTCATGAGACGCTCACGGAAGTGCTCGAGACACTCCTCGGAGGTCAAGGCCAGTGCGGCCGGAGTGATTTCGAGATAGCGCACGAAATTCTTGCTCACCACGGAGCACACCTGGCGGTGGTTGATACTGTCCAGATACGCCGTTTCACCAAAGCAATCGCCCGGGCCAATAACGGACACCGCCTTGCCATTGATCGAAAGCTCCACCTCACCCTCGAGCAGGATGCCAAAACGCTGATCCGTAGTGCCTTCGCGCACAATCTGGGTCATCGGCTCCGCCAGACGCCAAGCCGAAAACCGCACGATTTCCCAAATCTCTATGTCGTCAAACTCGGTAAAGAACGCCAGCCGACGAATCTGGGCGAAACGCGAGCCATCCGGAACGACATCGCTTTCATCGTAAATTTTAAACTGAATCCCGGAGAGATCTTTGGCGAACTCCGCACCATTCTTGTAGCGCGAGTACAGATCCTTCTCCAGTGACTTGCGGATCACCGTATCCATGGCTTCCGGCACATCCGGGTTCAGCGCGCTGGCCGAGGGAGGATCAGTATTGATGATCTTGTAGACCAGCTGTGCCGGGTTCTTGGCCCGGAATGGCAAGCGCCCGGTGAGCATGTGGAAGAGCACCACGCCCAGAGAGTAAAGGTCGGTCTTCTGATTGAGGGGGTAGTTCTTGATCTGCTCGGGTGACATGTAGGCCGGCGACCCCACCCCCATGATGAAGGTCGAATCCTCGGCACTCTTCTTGTTCACGTTCATCGCCAGACCGAAGTCGGTGATCTTCACGTTATCCGTGCTGTCGACCAGGATGTTTGCCGGCTTGATGTCGCGGTGCACGATGCCCTGGCGGTAGGCGTAATCGAGCGCCATGGCAACCTTAAAAATGATGCTGGTGGTGCGATGCACCGGCAGCATCTTTTCGTAGCTGCAGAAATCTTCCAGCGAACCGCCGGGAAAATACTCCATCACAACGTAGGCTTCATCCTTCTCGATCACCGCCTCGTAGATCTTGATGATGTTCGGATGATCCAGACGCCGCGCCACCGAGCCCTCGGCACGCAAGAGCTTGAGCAGGCGTCGGTTCCACTTGGCCTCATCCTTGGCCTTGTCGCGGAAGGAGATGTATTTGAGGGCCACGGGCTCCGGGTAATACGGATTCTCGGCGAGATAAACGACGGCCGTCGCCCCCCGCCCGATCTCGCGGATGATCTTGTATTTCCCGACGCGTTCCGGCATATCCGCCATGACTTACCCTGCCCCCTGCCGGTCACACTCCGGCTCAGATGGGAGTGTGACAAAGATTATAAAAAAAAAGAAGGAAAGCGCTTGAAAAACAGCGTCAATACCCCATCTGAGCCTCTGGATTCAATTCAGGAGCACGTTTGATGTCGCAAAATCAGGATAGTCTCGAGCAGGGGCTGGAACCGGCAAGCAGCCCGCAAGACCCCCAAAACGCTGACGACGGTCAGGCCCAGGCAAACATTGACACCTTGCCGAGCATCGAAGAGCAGTTGCGCCAGACCGAATTGCTGGCTGCTGAACACCATGATGCCTGGCTGCGCGCCAAGGCCGAAACCGAAAACGTGCGCCGCCGTGCTCAGGAAGACATCAGCAAAGCCGCAAAGTTCGCCATCGAGAAGTTCGCCAATGAACTGCTGGTGGTGAAAGACAGCCTGGAGCAGACCCTTGCTGTCGAGGGTGCCAGTCTGGAGTCTATCCGCGAAGGTGCTGATCTGACCCTCAAGAACCTCGCCAAGGCCTTCGAGAAGAGCGGCCTGCAGGACATCAATCCGCTCGGCGAGAAGTTCGACCCGCACAAGCATCAGGCCATCTCCGCCGTCCCCTCGGATCAGCCGGCGAACACCGTCGTGCAAGTGTTCCAAAAGGGGTACGCACTGGAAGGCCGTGTGCTGCGCCCGGCGCTGGTCGCTGTCGCCCAATCGGCTTGAAATTCAGGGGCATGCCCCCACTTCAGTAACAGGAATGAATGCGAAGCGCGCACCCGCGCTTCCCGGAAAGACATCAAGGAGCTTTGAACATGGCAAAAATCATTGGTATTGACCTCGGCACCACCAACAGCTGCGTGGCCATCATGGAAGGCGGCCAGCCCAAGGTGATCGAAAACTCGGAAGGTGCGCGCACCACGCCGTCCATCGTGGCTTACATGGAAGAAGGCGAAGTTCTGTGCGGCGCACCCGCCAAGCGTCAGGCCGTGACCAACGCCAAGAACACGCTCTATGCCGTCAAGCGCCTGATCGGCCGCCGCTTCGAAGAGAAGGAAGTGCAGAAGGACATCCACATGATGCCCTACGCCATCGTCAAGGCAGACAACGGCGACGCCTGGGTGGAAGTGCGCGGCAAGAAGATGGCCCCGCCGCAAATCTCCGCTGACGTGCTGCGCAAGATGAAGAAGACCGCTGAAGACTACCTCGGCGAAGAAGTCACCGAAGCCGTGATCACCGTGCCGGCCTACTTCAACGACAGCCAGCGCCAAGCCACCAAGGATGCCGGCCGCATCGCCGGTCTGGATGTAAAGCGCATCATCAACGAGCCGACCGCTGCTGCGCTGGCTTTCGGTCTGGACAAGGTAGGCAAGAAAGACCAGAAGATCGCCGTGTTCGATTTGGGCGGCGGCACCTTCGATATCTCGATCATCGAAATCGCCGACGTGGATGGCGACAAGCAATTCGAAGTGCTCGCTACCAATGGCGACACCTTCCTTGGTGGCGAAGACTTCGACCAGCGCCTGATCGATTTCATCGTGGCCGAGTTCAAGACCATCAACGGCATCGACCTCTCGAAGGACGCTATCGCCCTGCAACGCATCAAGGCAGCTGCCGAGCGCGCCAAGATCGAGCTGTCGTCCAGCCAGCAGACCGAAATCAACGAGCCCTACATCACCATGGCCAACGGCGCGCCCGCCCACTTGACCATGAAAATCACCCGCGCCAAGTTCGAGTCGCTGGTCGAAGAGCTGGTGAACAACACCATCGAGCCTTGCCGCAAGGCGCTGAAGGACGCCGGCCTGTCCATCACTGACATCGACGACGTGATCCTCGTCGGCGGCCAAACCCGCATGCCCAAGGTGCAGGAAAAGGTCAAAGAGTTCTTCGGCAAGGAAGCCCGCAAGGACGTGAACCCGGACGAAGCCGTGGCCGTCGGCGCCGCAATTCAGGGTGGCGTGCTCAAGGGTGACGTGAAGGACGTGCTGCTGCTGGACGTCTCCCCGCTGTCCCTGGGTATCGAAACCCTGGGTGGCGTGATGACCGCCATGATCAAGCGCAACACCACCATTCCGACCAAGCACGCACAGGTCTTCTCGACCGCTGACGACAACCAGCCCGCCGTGACCATCAAGGTCTATCAAGGTGAGCGCGAAATGGCCGCCGGCAACAAGCTGCTCGGCGAATTCAATTTGGAAGGAATAGCGCCCGCCCCGCGCGGCATGCCGCAGATCGAAGTGACCTTCGACATCGACGCCAACGGCATCCTGCACGTGAAGGCCGCCGACAAGGCCACCGGTAAGGAAAACAAGATCACCATCAAGGCCAACTCTGGCCTGTCGGAAGACGAAATCCAGAAGATGGTGAACGATGCCGCCGCCCACGCTGAAGAAGACAAACGTCAGCATGAACTGGTGGAAGCCCGCAACCAGTGCGACGGCCTGATCCACACCACCAAGAAGGCGCTCAGCGAGCACGGCGACAAGGTTTCTGCTGAAGAGAAGGGCAAGATCGAAGCGGCTCTAAAGGAAGCGGAAGACGCCATCAAGAGCGACGACAAGGCAGAAATCGAAGCCAAGGCACAAGCCCTGGCAACGGTCAGCCAGAAGCTCGGCGAAGCTATGTACGCCCAGCAGCAAGCCGCTGAAGGCGCGGCCGCAGGCGGCGCTCAGGCTGAAGCCAAACCGGCAGACGACAACGTAGTGGATGCGGAATTCACTGAAGTCAAAGACAAGAAGTAATTCCACTCACCGCAGAGGCGCCTGGAGCGCAAAGAGCCACGCCGCAGTGCAGACGCTCTTTGCGCTCTTGCCTTGAGGAAGACCCATGGCAAAAAGAGATTATTACGAAGTGTTGGGCGTTGCCCGCGACGCTTCGGACGACGACATCAAGAAGGCCTATCGCAAGCTGGCCATGAAACACCATCCGGACCGCAATCCGGATGACAAGGGCGCGGAAGAGAAATTCAAGGAGGCCAAAGAAGCCTACGAGATGCTCTCGGACAGCCAGAAACGCGGCGCTTACGATCGTTACGGCCATGCCGGCGTGGATCAGTCCGCCGGCCATGGCGGCTTCGGCGGCGGCGGGCAGGACTTCGGCGATGCCTTCGGTGGCATCTTCGACGAGATTTTCGGGGGTGGCCGCGGTGGTGGTGGCGGTGGCGCACGCGTCTATCGCGGCGGTGACCTACGCTACAACCTTGAGGTATCGCTCGAAGAAGCTGCACGCGGTGTCGAAAAGACGATCCGCATTCCGGTTCAGGAAGAATGTGGCACCTGCAAGGGCTCCGGCGCTAAGCCCGGCACCCAGCCCAAGACCTGCGGCACCTGTGGCGGCGCAGGCCAGGTCCGCATGCAGCAAGGCTTCTTCTCGATCCAACAGACCTGTCCGAAGTGTCACGGCTCTGGCCGCGTCATCACCGATCCGTGTGGTGACTGCCACGGCGCGGGTCGCGTAAAGAAACAGAAGACCTTGGAAGTGAAGATCCCGGCCGGCATCGACTCCGGCATGCGTCTGCGCCACGCCGGCTTCGGCGAACCCGGCGTAAATGGGGGGCCTCCGGGCGATCTGTTCGTCGAGATCCATATCAAGCAGCACGCAGTTTTCGAGCGTGACGGGGATGATCTGCATTGCGAGATGCCGATCAGCTTCGTGACCGCTGCGATTGGTGGCGAAATAGAAATCCCGACCCTCGATGGCGCAGCCGCGATCAAGATCCCGGCCGAGACCCAGACCGGAAAAGTCTTTCGCCTGCGCGGCAAGGGCATCAAGAATGTGCGCAGCGGCTACCATGGCGACTTGCACTGCCATGTGGTGATCGAGACGCCGGTCAAGCTCAACGAACGTCAAAAAGAACTGCTGCGCGAGTTCGAGTCCATCTGCAAAGATGGCGGAGACAGCCACAATCCGCGTGCCAAATCCTGGATGGACAAGGTCAAGGACTTCTTTGCCGACTGAAGAAGGCTGCAAACTCAGAAAGAACCCGCTCCGGCGGGTTTTTTCTTGTGCAGCGCCGTATCATTACAAGGCTTCGTTTCATTGCCGCACAAATGCCTGCCCTGCCCCCACGCCTCCACCAGTTCTGCCGCACCCTGCTGCAGATCGGCCTGCTGATCCTGATCTGGCTCGCCGCCGTCGAACTCTCAAGCACCTGGCTGCACGGCCTGCCACCTACCGTTACCGGCATCGCACTGGCCCTGGTCCTGCTTGGACTGGGCCTCTTGCGTCGCGAATGGTTGGCAGACGGTGCAGGCTGGCTGCTGCGGGAAATGCTGCTGTTTTTCATCCCGGTGGTAATCGCCGTGCTGCAATACGGCGAAGTGCTACAGGGGCGCTTCGTTGCGATCGGTCTGGTCATCGTCGGCAGCACAGCCTGCGTCATGCTCTCCACGGCATTGGCCGTCGATCTCGTCTGGAAGCTTGAAGCGCGCTGGCGCAAACATGGAGAAGACGCATGACGCTACTGCATGGTCTCTTCTGGCTCGCACTAACCGTTCTGCTATACACCGCAGCGCGCGGCCTGCATCGCCGCATAGCCCACCCGCTGCTCTCACCCCTGATTGTGGTACCAGCCATCCTGATCGCCATCCTGCTCCTGGCCCGCGTGCCTTACGCCGCATACAACGCACAGAGCCACTGGCTCTCTGCCATGCTGGGGCCGGCGACAGTCGCCTTTGCAATCCCGATCTTCGAATACCGGTCAGTCATTCGTCGCCACTGGCTTCCCCTGATCGTTGGCGTAGTGGTCGGCATGACGGTCGCGGTACTGAGCACCGCCTGGTTCAGCCATCTGATGGGCCTACCGGATCTTCTGGCCCGCAGCCTCGCGGTGCGCTCGATCAGCACCCCGTTCGCGCTGGCCGCCGCCCCCCAGCTAGGAGGTCAGGCAGAACTCGCGGCAGTATTTGTGGTGATCACCGGGCTGGTCGGCATGGTGCTGGGCGAATGGTTGTTGAGCTGGCTACCGGTACGCTCGGCGCTGGCCAAGGGCGCGCTGTTCGGCGCCGGCGCCCACGCTGTTGGCACAGTCACAGCCCACAAACGAGATACAGAGGAAGGCGTGATTTCGAGCCTGACCATGATCATTGCCGGCATCCTGATGGTATTGCTGGCGCCCTGGCTGGCAACGCTGCTTTAAGCAGAAACAACAAAGGCTCCACGAAGGAGCCTTTGTTGTTAAAGAAGCGAAGGATCAGGCCTGCGGTGCGAGCACTTCCAGCCCACCCATGTACGGCTTGAGCGCCTCCGGAATCACAACCGAGCCATCGGCCTGCTGGTAGTTTTCCAGAACAGCCACCAGCGTACGCCCCACTGCCAGGCCGGAACCGTTCAAGGTGTGCACCAGCTCGTTTTTGCCGGTTTCAGCCTTGTAGCGAGCTTGCATGCGGCGGGCCTGGAAGGCTTCGCAGTTGGACACCGAAGAAATCTCGCGATAAGTGCCTTGCGCCGGCAACCACACTTCAAGATCGTAAGTACGCGCAGCCGAGAAGCCCATATCACCGGTACACAAAGCCACCACCCGATACGGCAGCTTCAGCTTCTGCAGCACCGCCTCAGCATTGCCCACCATTTCCTCCAGCGCCGCTGCACTCTCTTCCGGACGGGTGATGCGAACCATCTCGACCTTGTCGAACTGGTGCTGGCGGATCATGCCCTTGGTGTCACGACCATAGCTGCCAGCCTCCGAACGGAAGCACGGCGTATGCGCGGTGAGCTTGAGTGGCAGATCTTCAGCCTTGAGGATTGTGTCCTTGACGATATTGGTCAGCGAAATTTCGGAAGTCGAGATCAGGTACTGGGTCTGACCATCTTCACCACCACGCTCCACCCGGAACATGTCATCGGCAAACTTGGGCAGCTGACCGGTGCCGAACAGCACGTCCGGATTCACGATGTACGGCGTGTAGCACTCGGTGTAGCCGTGTTCGCCAGTCTGGGTATCCAGCATCAGCTGAGCAATCGCACGGTGCAGGCGCGCCATGCCGCCCTTGAGGAAGGAAAAACGCGCGCCTGAAAGCTTGGCGCCAGTGTCGAAGTCCAGCCCCAGCGGCTCGCCGAGGTCAGCGTGGTCCTTGACCTCGAAATCAAAAGCGCGCGGGCTGCCCCAACGGCGCACCTCTACGTTGCCCGACTCATCCTTGCCGACCGGCACGTCTTCATTCGGCAGGTTCGGGATGCGCGCAAGAAAATCGTTCAGGCGGGTCTGCAAAGCACCCAGCTGCTCTTCGCAGGCTTTCAGCTCATCACCCAGACCACCCACTTCCGCCATCACAGCCGAAGCATCTTCGCCCTTGCCCTTCAACATGCCGATTTGCTTGGAAAGGCTGTTGCGCCTTGACTGCAATTCCTGAGTGCGGGTCTGCAGAGTCTTGCGCTCGTCTTCCATGAATTGGAAGACGGCTACGTCGAGCACGAAATTGCGCTTGGCCAGGCGCAGGGCAACGGCGTCGAGCTGGGTGCGGAGAAGCTGGATATCAAGCATGGTGATCTGGATGGCGGATTTCTTAGAAGCGCGCAGTTTACACGAGGCACCCGTTCAGCCCTTTGTGCAGCGCAAAGTTTTGTCGCATACCCGCCCGTATTGCGCCCTTCCAGCAAGGCTTTCGGGCTGACATTAGAAAATGCAATTGCACACAGGGAGCCGCATAGCCAATTGCAACTGGCGATCAAATCACTGTGCTCTAGCTTGGAGTGTGTAGTGAAGTCAAAAAGCCACGCTTTGCGAGGCGAACAAGCTGCAGAGGAGCCCAAGATGTTAACGATGCAAGACTGCCTAGACTACTGTGACCTGACCGATGAAGAAGTTGAACTGTTTGCCGAACACGAACACATCCCGCAGGAAATCGCCGGCCCGATGGCCTGCAGTCTGGTGCAGACCGACGAAGGCGTGGAGATAATCTGCAGTTGCCTTTCAGACCTTGTATCGGACGCCATGACGCAAGGTGCTATCGACAAAGCCGAACACGTGCTTCACGTGTATGCCGAATTCCGTTCGGCACATCCGGTCTAGCGATCCTCAGCGTCTCGCGCCGCGCGATCCAGGCCCTTAAGGTAGGCGAGCTTCTGGGCGATCTTGCCCTCCAGGCCGCGATCGGTTGGCTCATACCAGCTGATCGCCGGCATCCCCTCTGGCAGATAATCCTCACCCGCAGCATAAGCGCCAGGTTCATCGTGTGCGTATCGGTATTCCTTGCCGTAGCCCAACTCCTTCATGAGCTTGGTCGGCGCATTACGCAAATGAATCGGTACCGGACGGCTAACGTCCTGTTTCACGAAACGGCGTGCCTCGTTGTAGGCCATGTAGGCCGCATTCGATTTGGCGGCCACCGCCAGATACAGCACTGCCTGAGCCAGTGCCAGTTCGCCCTCGGGTGAGCCGAGGCGCTCGTAAGTCTGGCAGGCCTCAAGCGACATCGTCAGCGCACGTGGATCGGCCAAACCGATATCCTCTACAGCCATACGCACGATGCGCCGTCCCAGATACAGCGGATCCGCACCACCATCAAGCATCCGCACGAACCAGTAGAGTGCTGCATCAGGGTTCGAGCCACGCACCGATTTATGCAGCGCAGAAATCTGGTCGTAAAAAGCTTCGCCGCCCTTGTCGAAGCGGCGCAGATTCTGGGCCAGCGTCGACTCGGCGAACTCCCCGGTGATTTCCTTCACCCCGGCAGCACTGGATGCAGTTTCCAGGGTTTCCAGCACGTTCAGAAAACGCCGTGCATCCCCATCGGCCCAGCCGATCAGGCGATCGCGCGCTTCGTCGGTAAATCGGAGTGTCGGCAGGGCTTCACGGCTGGCGCGGGCAAAAAGCTGCTGCATTTCCTCTGGTTTGAGGCTGTCCAGCACATACACGGCGGCGCGTGAAAGCAGCGCCGAATTGACTTCAAACGACGGGTTTTCAGTGGTCGCGCCAATGAACGTCAGCAAACCGGATTCAACGTAAGGCAGGAACGCGTCCTGCTGACTCTTGTTGAAGCGGTGCACTTCATCCACGAACAGGATGGTGCGGCGGCCCGTGGTGCCCTGCAGCATTTCGGCCTGAGCCACCGCCTCGCGAATATCCTTGACGCCCGCGAATACCGCTGACAAGGCCATGAACTCGGCATCGAAATGTCGTGCCATCAGGCGTGCCAGCGTCGTCTTGCCCACCCCCGGCGGCCCCCACAGGATCATCGAGTGTGGCTTGCCAGACTCCACCGCCAACCTCAAGGGTTTGCCCGGCCCGAGCAGATGGATCTGGCCAACCACATCGTCAAGCGTTTGCGGCCGAAGACGTTCAGCAAGTGGAACCTTGTCAGGTGCTGGCGGGCTTGAGAAAAGATCGGCCATTCAGTCTGGCCTACTCGCCTACCACATCCGCCCCCTTGGGCGGCGTGAAGCGAAAAGCATCGGCCGGCAGCACCGGATTGCGTTCAAAAGCGGAAAACTGCAGCACGGTGAGCTGGCCGAAGTTGTCACGCACTTCCATGGCCTGCGGCAGATTGCCTTTCATGCCGATACGCACCCGTTCGAAGCCGGCTTCGTTGCTGCGCGGCGTGGCTTCCACCCACTCCAGTCCGTCAGCAGCACCATCCTCGCGCAGGGAGAAGTTTTTCTGGAAATCATTGCTTCCGGCCAGCAAGGCTGCCGGAGTGGCGCCGAGCGCCTGGCTCATCGGCTTGATCACGACCTGATTGAGCTCTTTGTCGTAACTCCACAGCTTGCTGCCGTCAGCAACGATCAGCTGGTTGTAAGGCTTGGTGTACTCCCAGCGGAACTTGCCGGGGCGCAGGAAGCTCATCGTGCCGGAGGCGTTCTGCCCGGCTCGGCCAGTTTTTGAGATGACTTTCTGGGTGAAGCTGGCACGCGCCGTCTTGCTACCGTCCAGAAACTGCTGCAACTGCTCGATAGCGGCGGCAAAAGCAAGTGTCGGCGCTGCCAGACACAGCAGCGAAAGAAGCATTTTTTTCATACAGGAAATTCCGGGAAAGAGTTATTGCTCGCGGGCAGGTGCCAACACTTCGCGATTACCCGTGGCATTGGCCGACGACACCAAGCCAGCCTGCTCCATCTGTTCGATGAGGCGTGCCGCGCGGTTGTAGCCAATGCGCAGATGGCGTTGCACCAGCGAAATCGACGGGCGACGGGTCTGCAGCACCACCGCCACGGCCTTGTCGTAAAGCTCATCGGCTTCGCCACCGCCGTTGCCGGATTCGCCGAAGATGTCAGAGCTGAGCTCGCCGCCCTCTTCCGTGGCGCCCGACAGCATGCCTTCGATGTAATTGGGCTGGCCAGTGCTCTTGAGATACTCGACCACCTTGTGGACTTCCTTGTCGTCCACGAAAGCGCCGTGCACCCGCGTCGGAAAACCGGTACCCGGGGCAAGATAGAGCATATCTCCCATGCCCAGCAGGGACTCAGCCCCCATCTGATCGAGGATGGTGCGCGAATCAATCTTGCTGGAGACCTGGAAGGCCATGCGCGTCGGGATATTGGCCTTGATCAGGCCAGTAATCACATCCACTGATGGGCGCTGGGTGGCGAGCACAAGGTGAATACCCGCCGCACGCGCTTTCTGCGCCAGACGCGCAATCAGTTCCTCGATCTTCTTGCCAACCACCATCATCAAGTCAGCCAGCTCGTCGATCACCACCACAATCAACGGCATGTGTTCCAGTGGCTCGGGATTTTCGGGAGTCAGCGAGAAAGGATTCTTGATCGGTGAGCCGGCCTTCACCCCATCAGCGATCTGCTTGTTGAAGCCAGCCAGGTTACGCACGCCCATAGCGGACATCAGTTTGTAGCGGCGCTCCATCTCGCCCACACACCAGTTGAGCGCATGCGCGGCGTGCTTCATGTCGGTCACAACCGGCGCCAGCAGATGCGGAATGCCTTCGTAAACAGACAGTTCGAGCATTTTCGGATCCACCAGGATCAGGCGCACCTTATCCGCTTCGGCCTTGTAGAGCAGCGACAGGATCATCGCGTTGATGCCAACCGACTTGCCCGAACCAGTCGTACCCGCCACCAGCAGGTGCGGCATCTTCGCGAGATCCGCCACCACCGGATTGCCGCCGATATCCTTGCCCAGCGCCACGGTCAGCGGCGAATGCATGTCGTGATAGACCTTGGAGCCGATGATTTCCGAGAGACGTACGGTCTGGCGCTTCACGTTCGGAATTTCGAGGCCCATGCAGGCCTTGCCTGGGATCGTTTCGACCACCCGGATGCTCATCACCGACAGGGCGCGCGCCAGATCCTTGACCAGATTCATGATCTGGGCACCCTTCACACCGATGGCTGGCTCGATTTCGTAGCGCGTGATCACCGGGCCGGGATAAGCCGCCAGCACCTTCACCTCGACGCCGAAGTCCGCGAGCTTCCGTTCAATCAGGCGTGAAGTGTATTCAAGGGTTTCGACAGACGGCGGCTCTACGTCGTTGCTCGGCGCATCCAGCAGGGTCAAACCGGGCAGACCGGCACCCGCAGGCGTTTCGCCAAACAGGCCAACCTGGCGTTCCTTGTCCGCTTTCGGGGCCTCAACGATCTTGAGCGGCTCGGCCTTCATGACCGGTTCGATATGGATCGCCACCGGTGGCGCATCCTCACGCTTCTTGCGCTCGCGCTTGACCTTTTCTTCGCGTTTGACGGCAATTTCCTTGCCTGCCTGACGATCACGCCAGGAATGCAACTTGCGCAGGATGAAGGCCCACGAGAGCTCCAAGCCCAGCCCGAGCTTCTCCACTGCTTCGACCAGCGAGAAACCGCCAAACAGGCTCAAGCCACCTGCCCAAGCGGCCAGCATGAGAAGCGTGCCACCAGTAAAACCGAGGTAGCGCACTACCAGTCGGCCAAATTCGGTACCGATCACGCCACCGGGCTGGCCCGGCAACAGGGCATGGCTGGTATGAAAGCGCACCGCTTCGATGCCGCAACTGGTCAGCAGCAGGATCACAAAACCTGCCAGCACGATGAACAGCGAGCGGCGGTCGGATTCAAGCTCGTTGCGGAAACGACGCCCGCCGAGGAAGAGGCCCCAGAACATCAGCACCACCAGCAACCAGGCCGAGCTACCGAAGAGCTGCAGCAGCATATCGGCAAACCAAGCTCCGAAACGCCCTCCAGGATTGGCAATCTGGCCAACCTCAACGGCATGGGACCAGCTCGGGTCGGCCTTACTGTAGCCCGCGAGGATCATCGTCAGATAAGCGCCCGCAGCCCCCAGCAGCAACCAGCCGGCCTCGCGCAACAGGAGGCCGATCTTTTCTGGCAGGGGCTGACTTGCGGGACGCGAAGAGGCTCTGAACAACATGAGGTTGCCGGGGGCAGACAGGATGCGGCCGATTATACCGCGCGGGCTGGCTGCTCTCGCGGCCGCCCGCATCAGGCGTCGGCCACCTGTTCGATGATCACCAGACCATCCGGCGTTTCTTCGAGCAAGCCGCGTGCTTGCAGATCCTTCATCACGCGCGAAACCATCTCACGCGAAGCGCCAATCATGCGGGCAATGTCCTGCTTGGAAATTTTCTTGCGCACGACGCTGCGACCGTCGACCGTCTCGGCCATATCCAGCAAAAGACGGGCCACGCGCCCATACACATCCATCAAGGCAAGACTTTCGATCTTGCGATCAGCTGCACGCAGCCGACGCGCCATGTTGCACATCACGCGCAGGCAAACCTCGAAGTTGTGCGCCATGATCTGGCGGAAATCGGCTTGCGGGATCACGATCAGATCGGAAGCCGCCACTGCGGTCACCGTAGCAGAACGGGGCTCCTCATCCAGCACCCCCATTTCGCCAAAAACATCACCCTGACCGATGATCGTCAGGATCACCTCACGGCCATCTTCATCGCTGACAAGTACTTTGAGACTGCCATTCAGTACGAAATAGACGTTATCGGTCAGCTCTCCGGCCTGAACCACCGTAGTACCACGGGCCACCCGGCGCAGGGTGGCGCAGCGGGCTACTTCTTCGAGACGCTCGGCGTCCAGTCCCTGAAAGATCGGCACCGTTCGCAGCGCAGTTGCAGAAATCGTGTGCTTGATTGCCATTAACCCTCCGTGCCGGCCGCAGCCTATGCGCGGGAAATTCTGATTGAAATGCCAACTTGTGCCACGAGTATATGTGACAAGCTTCACGCTTGGAAACATCCCGCATTCACAATCACCGATAGCAGACAAGTAGTGCCCGCCAATGCCTCCGATTGGCAGGGACAATCAGGGAGGCTGCCAAGGGCTCGGCTATAATCCGGCACAAGAAATTTTCCTGAAGGAGCCCATCATGAGTGGAACGACCCAGCATCATCCCCTGATCATCCTTGGCTCCGGCCCTGCCGGCTATACCGCGGCCGTTTACGCTGCGCGTGCCAATCTCAAGCCGGTGCTGATCACCGGCATGGCCCAGGGCGGCCAGCTGATGACGACGACCGAAGTCGATAACTGGCCGGCTGACGCCGACGGTGTGCAAGGCCCCGATCTGATGGCCCGCTTCGAAAAACACGCACGCCGCTTCAACACTGAGATCATTTTTGATCACATCCACACGACGAAGCTGACCGAGCGCCCCTTCACGCTGGTGGGGGACGCCGGCACTTACACCTGTGACGCGCTAATCATCGCCACCGGCGCTACGGCTAAGTACCTGGGCCTGCCCTCGGAAGAGAAGTTCTCCGGTCGCGGCGTGTCGGCTTGCGCAACCTGTGACGGTTTTTTCTACAAGAATCAGGAAGTCGCCGTGATCGGCGGCGGCAACACCGCTGTGGAAGAGGCCCTGTATCTGGCCAACATCGCCAGTAAGGTGACGCTGGTGCATCGCCGCGACAAGTTCCGCGCTGAAGCCATCATGGTCGACAAGCTCATGGAGCGTGTTCAAGAAGGCAAGATCGTACTGGAGCTGGATTCAACGCTGGACGAAGTCATCGGCGACGCCAAGGGCGTGAACGGCATGCGCATCAAGAACCTCAAGACCGGTGCCGCCAAGGACATCGCGCTGCAAGGTGTGTTCATTGCCATCGGGCACGCACCAAACACCGATATCTTCAAGGGCCAACTGGACATGAACGAAGCTGGCTACCTGACAGTGCAGACTGGCCAGCACGGCAACGCCACCCAGACCACCATCAAGGGCGTGTTTGCTGCTGGAGATGTGGCCGACCACAACTACCGTCAGGCTATCACCTCGGCAGCCACTGGCTGCATGGCCGCACTGGATGCAGAGCGCTACCTCGGCGGGCTCTAAACTGCATGAGCAAGACCCGCCTGCCTGCGTTAGCTGAACTCAAGCGCAAGCTCAAAGAACAACCCGCCCCACGGCGGGTTGTTGCCGTTAACGCGCCAGATGAAGCCAGCCTGCTGCGCGAGGCCTTGTCCGGTGTAAAGGCCTTGCCGCCCGGTAACCATGCCGAGATCGAGCGCCCCAAGCCAGCGCCCATTCCGCGCACGCGCAGTGCCGAAGAACTGGCGCCAACTACCGTCGTACAGACGAATCAGGACGAGTGGATTCCCGCTGCCTGGCTAGCCGAAGATGCCAAACCGCTGGCGGGCGAAACCGGCGATCTGGCTGCTGCTCTGCGCGGGGTAAAACCCATCCAGAACACACGCGTGGAGATCGAAGCGCCCAAACCCAAGCCGCTACCGCTCCAACTGGAACGCGATGAGGCGGCAGCACTGGCCGAATCCATCTACGCACCCACCTCGCTGGATCTGCACCTGGAAGGCGGCGACGAGTTGTTTTATCTCGCCAACGGCGTGCCGCGCGCGATCATCCGCGACCTGCGCCGAGGCCGCTGGGTGGTTCACGATCAGGTCGACCTGCATGGCTGCAACCGCGATGAAGCACGCGATCTGCTGGCTGCCTGCATGGGGCGCTGGAAGAAGGAAGGCATCCGCTGCGTGCGCGTGGTGCACGGCAAGGGGCGCGGCTCCCCCGGTCGCGAACCGGTTCTGAAGAAACTCGTGGCGGGCTGGCTAATGAACTACGCAGACGTGATGGCTTACTGCCAGGCACGCCTGCCGGATGGCGGCGCCGGCGCCCTGATCGTGCTGCTCAAGGCTTCGCGGACAAGTTCATTGCTGTAGGAGCTGCAGCTCAACCATAGGATCGACTTCAGTCGCAAAGCAGACCTGTTTGGCCGACTGAAGTCGGCCAAACGACTCAATCCTCGAGCTCTTCCTCAGCCGCATCCGGCTTGGCCCGGTCATCTGGCAGCGCCAACGCTTTGAGACGCTGATGCTCGGCGATCATCGCCAACCGGGTTTCCGGCGTTTCCAGCGTGATACGTCCGAGACGCCCGTCGCGGTAATCCTGTAGCAGGGTAAGCGCGGCTTTTTCCAGATCCAGCCCACCGCCCTTGATGCGAAAACCACGCCGCTTGCCGATGGCTTCCACCACCGCCACGCCATCCATGCCCTTCACGTCAAAACCATAGCGCTCGACAAGGTTCTGTGAATAGCGCGCCAGCAGCACGTCCGCCAGGAACCCCGCCACCTCCTCATCGATCACCGCATTGCGGCCAATCGCGTGGCTGGCAGCAAGCATGTAGCCGTCGCTGTCGAACTCAATCTTGGGCCACATCATGCCGGGCGTATCAACCAGGGTGTGACGGATATCGATATCGGCACGTACCTGATTCTTGGTCACCGCCGGCTCGTCGCCCACGGCCGAAAGCTTGCGCCCGAGCAGCGCATTCATCAGGGTGGATTTGCCGACGTTCGGAATCCCCATGATCATCATGCGCAGCGGCTTTACGTTGTCGTTGCGGTGTGGTGCCAGCGGCCGGCACAGGCCGGGCACACGCGCCACGTCGGAGGCCTTCTTGCAGGACAAAGCGACCGCCTTGACGCCCGCTTGCTGGTTGAAATACTCCAGCCAGGCCGCCGTCACAACAGGGTCCGCCAGATCGGCCTTATTCAGGATCTTCAGGCAGGGGCGCTGACGATGCTGGCGCAACTGCGTGATCATGGGGTTGCAACTGGCCTGCGGCAGGCGTGCGTCGAGCACCTCGATGATCACATCGATGTTCTCCATGGCGTCGGCCGCCTTCTTACGCGCCGAGGTCATGTGTCCGGGAAACCACTGGATAGCCATATGCCGCTTATTTGATGCAAAGGGTGGAATTGTCCCACGCCTGCCCTTAGGCTGTCGCGTAGAAACAGGAAGCCACCTTTTTTGCTGCCCTCCATGCAAACCTCATTTTTCGAACTCTGGCGCCAGTTCTGGGCGCATGACAAGACCAGCGACAGCGTAAAGGTGGCGCTCGCCCTGGGCGGCGTGGTCTGGCTATGCCTGGCACTCGACCGGCCGGAATGGCTGATCGGCCCCATCCTCGGAGTGATCGCCGCCGCCTTGGCCGAAACCGAAGATCGCCCGCTGGGCCGCCTGCTGGCGGTACTCGTCACCCTCTCCTGCTTTGCCGCCACAGCCTTTTCGGTTCGCCTGCTGTTTGCCTGGCCCTGGCTTTTCGTATGCGGGTTGCTGCTCTCTACATTCGGCTTTGTGATGCTGGGCGCGATCAGCGAACGCTACGCGCGGGTCGCCAGCGCTTCACTGATTCTGGGCATTTACGCCATGCTCAGCGCCAGCCGGCCCGGACAGGAGCTGGCGCCGATCTGGCATGAGCCGCTGCAACTGCTTGCCGGCGCAGCCTGGTACGAAGGGATTTCTCTGGTATGGGTGCTGGCTTTCGCGGCGCGCCCAGCCCGCCAGATCCTCGCCTCAGTCTATCTAGGGCTGGCCAGTTACCTGGCCTTGAAAGCCAAACTGCTGGAGCCGATTCCCGGCCGTCACCCGGACGCCCTGCGCCTGGCACTGGCCGAACACAACAGCCTGCTGGTGCAGCGCATGAACCGGGCCCGTCAGGTGCTACTGGGCTGGATGAAGGATGGCCAGCCGCGTCCGCGCAGTGCGCGCTTTCTGAAATGGTATTTCCTGGCGCAAGACATCCACGAGCGCGCCAGTTCCTCTCACCAGAGCTACACCGAGCTTTCCCGGGTATTTGCACGCAGCGACATCCTCTTCCGCTGTGCCCACCTGATGAGCCTGCAGGGCGAGGCCTGCGCCAAGCTGGCCCGCGCCATCGCGCTGGACAAGTACTTCAACTACGGCCGCGACAGCCTGCCAGCCCTCGATGAGCTCGGCGCCGCCCTGCGCCATGTACAAGCCAGCACCGAGACCGACTGGCGCCGCAACGCCGATCCGGTGGCCGATCTCACCCGAAATCTGACCACCATCGACCGCCAGCTCTCCAACGCCGGCAATCCCGACGCTTTGCTGCAGACGGACGACACCACCCTGCGCGACAGCAATCCGGCCAGCCTGCGCGAAGCGCTACAGCGCATCCGCATGCAGTTCACCCCGAAGTCCGGCCGTTTCCGCCATGGCTTGCGCCTGAGCCTGGCGCTGGCCGCCGGTTACGGCCTGCTGCATCTCTTGAACCTGCCGCAGGGTTACTGGGTGATGCTGACGACCGTATTCGTGCTGCAACCCACTTACAGCGACACCTGGAAGCGCCTCGGCCAGCGTGTGAGCGGCACCATGCTGGGGCTGGTCGGCGGCTGGGCCTTTCTGCACATTTTCCCACAGGACGAGGCCCAGCTCGGGCTGGCCGTCGTCTCCGGCGTGGCCTTCTTCTTCTGGCGTGCAGACCGCTACATGCTGGCCACCGCCAGCATCACGGTACTGGTGCTACTGTGCTTTAACCAGCTCGGCAGCAGCTATGCGCTGATCTGGCCGCGCCTGCTCGACACCGTGCTCGGCGCGCTACTGGCCGGTGGTGCAGTCGCCCTGATCCTGCCGGACTGGCAAGGCCGGCGCCTGCATCTGGCGATGAGCAAGACCCTCGCACGCTCCAGTACTTATCTGAATGAAGTCCTCGCCCAGTACAACAGCGGCAAGGACGATCACCTCGGCTACCGCATCGCCCGGCGCGATGCCCACAACGCCGACGCCGAACTCTCGCTGACCCTCTCAGCGATGCTCGGCGAGCCCGACCAGCACCGCCTCACGCCGGAGCAGGCTTTCCATTTCCTCACCTCCAGCCACACCCTGCTCGCTTACATCTCGGCGCTTGGGGCTCACCGCGAGAAGATCAGCCAATGGCAGCACGGCCAACTGGTGGCCGAAGCGGGTCGTCAGGCTTGCGATTGCTTAGCGCGCCTGGCGACAGCCTTTGAGCAACGCCAGGTCGTGACGGCAGAAGCGCTGCCACTCCCGTCCCTGACGGAACTGGACGAAATCCCGTCAGACACCCCGCCACAGGAGCGTCGCATCATCCGCCAGCTGGCTCTGGTCAGCCATCTGCTGCCGGAACTGGCCGCCGTGTCGGCAAACATGTGGGGAGAGAGCTGCGCGAGCAGGTAAAATGGCGCTCTCCGTTTTACCCTCCTGAATAGTCATCAGGCCCCTGCCATGCTCCGTCTCCACGAAATCCGCCTGCCCATCGACCACGATGAGGCCGCCCTGCCCGCCGCCATTCTTGAGCGCCTGGGCATTCCTGCCAGCGAGCTGCTGAGCTTCAAGGTCTACAAACGCAGCCCGGATGCGCGCAAGAAGAGCGCCATCCTGCTGAGCTACTCGGTGGACGTCGCTCTCGCCAACGAAGCCGCCGTCCTCGCGCGTTTCGCCGGCAAATCCCACATCGGGCCGACGCCCGACATGGCCTACAAGTTCGTCGGGCAAGCCCCCACCGGCCTTGCCGAGCGCCCGGTGATCATCGGTTTTGGCCCCTGCGGCATCCTCGCCGCGCTCGTGCTGGCACAGATGGGTTTTCGCCCCATCGTGCTGGAACGCGGCAAAGCGGTGCGCGAGCGCACGCAAGACACCTGGGGCCTATGGCGCAAACAGAAGCTCAACCCCGAATCCAACGTGCAGTTCGGCGAAGGCGGTGCCGGCACTTTTTCGGACGGCAAGCTCTACAGCCAGATCAAAGACCCGCGCTTCCTCACTCGCAAGGTGCTGGACGAATTCGTGAAAGCCGGCGCGCCGGAAGAGATCCAGTGGATCAACCGCCCACACATCGGCACCTTCCGCCTGGTGGGCATGGTCGAAAAGATGCGCGCCGAGATCATCGCACTGGGCGGCGAAATCCGCTTCGAAGCCAAGGTGGAAGACATCGCCGTCGAAAATGGACAGGTCACAGGCGTGACCGTGAATGGCAAGTTCATCCCCTCGCGTCATGTGGTGCTGGCGGTCGGCCACAGCGCCCGTGACACCTTCCAGATGGTGCATCAGCGTGGCATCTACGTTGAAGCCAAGCCCTTCGCCATCGGTTTTCGTATCGAACATCCGCAGAGCCTGATCGACGAATGCCGCTTCGGCAGTTTTGCCGGTCACGAACTGCTTGGCGCGGCAGACTACAAACTGGTGCATCACGCCAAGAACGGCCGCGCCGTGTATTCCTTCTGCATGTGCCCGGGCGGCACGGTGGTGGCCGCCACTTCCGAAGAAGGCCGCGTAGTCACCAACGGCATGAGCCAATACTCACGCAACGAGCGCAATGCCAATGCCGGCCTCGTCGTGAATGTAAATCCCGAAGACTTTGGCGCCACGCCTAAGAACCCGCTGGCCGGCATGGACTTCCAGCGCCACTGGGAATCGCGCGCCTTCGAGCTGGGCGGGCGCAACTACTTCGCGCCAGCGCAATTGGTCGGTGATTTTCTGGCCCGCCGCCCATCCACACAACTTGGCAGCGTCGAGCCCTCCTACAAACCCGGGGTTACGCCGACTGATCTTGCCACCGCCCTGCCGGACTACGTGATCGAAGCCATGCGCGAAGCCATCCCGGCCATGGCCCGCCAGATCCGTGGCTACGACCTGCCCGACGCGGTCCTCACCGGCGTGGAAACGCGCACCTCCTCGCCAATCCGCATCAAGCGCGGGCCGGACTACCAGAGCATCAACACCCGCGGCCTCTATCCTGGCGGCGAAGGCGCCGGTTACGCCGGTGGCATCATGTCGGCCGCCGTGGATGGCATCGAGCTGGCCGAAGCTGTGGCGCTGGATATTCTGGCGCAGCAGGCATGAACGCCAACCTGACATGGCAAGAAGCGGACAGCGAACGCACGGCGCGCTGGCAATCCGAAGCCGCAGCCCCGCTTCCTACCGAACTGCGCCTGATTGACGACACCCTGCCCGCCGCCGAAGCCTGGCGCCTCGCGCAGGCCGGTATTAGCCTGTTGTGGCGTGGCGACTGGCAGAACGCCCGCCACTTGCTGCAGGCCATGAGCCGCCGTGCGGACAAGCAGCAAAGCCGCCCCGGCAAAGCCCCCGCAACGGCCCTCGAAGCCTTCCGTCAGCATCGCGCTACTCAAGCGACGCGCGCTCAGACCTTGGCGCGCCTCTTGATCGAAGTCGACGCGACTCACGCTATTCAGGCCCGCCGTGCGCAGGATGTGAAGCAAGCCTGCCTGGAGGCCTACGGCCCGGTCGAAGCCGGCTACGTGGTATCGCTTCGCGAATTGCTGGGCGTGGTCAGCGCGCACGAATGGCGCAAAAAGGGTGTGCAGGTCGCAGCGCTTGGCGAAATAATCCACGCCCACTACGGCGTGTTCTCCCCCTTGCGCGGGGAGTATCTGGACCTGATCGCCAAAGCACCCCTGCCGGGCAAAAGCACCGCATTCGATATCGGCACCGGCTCAGGTGTGATCGCCGCCCTGCTCGCCAAACGCGGCATAGCCCAGATCATCGCCACCGACATGGCGCCGCGCGCGCTGGCCTGCGCGGCCGACAACCTGCAACGCCTCGGACTGACAAATCAGGTGGAACTGCTGCAGGCCGACCTCTTCCCACCCGGCCAGGCCAAGCTGATCGTATGCAACCCGCCCTGGCTGCCGGAAACGCCGACCTCGCCGGTTGAAGCTGCCGTGTACGACCCCGATAGCCGCATGCTGCGCGGTTTTCTCGCCGGCCTGCCCGCGCATCTCGCACCCGGCGGCGAAGCCTGGCTGATCATTTCGGACATTGCCGAGTTGCTCGGCCTGCGGACTCGCGACGAACTGCTCGGCTGGATACAGGACGCCGGCCTGCGCGTGGTCAATCGCCTCGACACCCGCCCGCAGCACCCCAAGGCGATGGACGCGAACGACCCGTTGCATGCAGCCCGCTCACGTGAAGTCACCTCTCTCTGGCGTCTCGCCAATGCATCATGAATTCGCCTGAAATTCTCGATCCCGCGCTCCACACCCTGCGCCACACCTTCGGCTACCCGGCTTTCCGCGGCGAGCAGGCGGCCATCGTCGGGCATGTGCAAGGCGGTGGCGACGCACTGGTGTTGATGCCCACCGGCGGCGGCAAGTCGCTGTGCTACCAGATTCCCTCGCTGCTGCGTGAGGGCTGCGGCATCGTCGTCTCGCCCCTGATCGCCCTGATGCAAGATCAGGTTCAGGCCTTGTGCCAGCTGGGTGTGCGCGCCGCCTTCCTGAACTCCACGCTGGAAGCTGGCGAAGCCAGCGCCATCGAGCGCCGTTTACTGGCTGGAGAACTGGATCTGCTCTACGTTGCCCCTGAACGCCTGCTCAATCCGCGCTGCCAGGGACTCATCGAATCCTCGCGCATCGCCTTGTTTGCGATTGACGAGGCGCACTGCGTCTCGCAATGGGGCCACGACTTCCGCCCCGAGTATCGCCAGCTCACCATCCTGCACGAGCGCTTCCCAGACATCCCGCGCATTGCGCTGACCGCCACGGCGGACGCGGCCACCCGCGCCGAGATCATCGAACGCCTGGCGCTGGAAGAAGCGCGCGTCTTCGTCTCCAGCTTCGACCGCCCCAACATCCGCTACACCGTGGTGGAGAAGGACAATCCGCGCAAACAGCTGCTGAAATTCATCCGCACCCACCACGAGGGGGATGCCGGCATCGTGTATTGCCTGTCGCGCAAGAAAGTGGAGGAAACCGCCGCCTGGCTGCGCACCGAGGGCATCTCTGCCCTGCCCTATCACGCCGGCCTGGACGCGGCCGTGCGTGCCGATCACCAGACCCGCTTCGTGCGCGGCGATGGCATCGTGATGTGCGCCACCGTGGCCTTCGGCATGGGTATCGACAAGCCAGATGTGCGCTTCGTGGCCCACCTCGACCTGCCCAAGTCACTCGAAGCCTACTATCAGGAAACCGGCCGTGCGGGCCGTGATGGCCTGCCGTCGAACGCCTGGATGGCCTACGGCCTGCAGGACATGGTGCTGCAGCGCGAAATGATCGAGCAGTCGCAAGCGCCGGATGAAGTCAAACGCGTCGAGCGGAGAAAACTCGAAGCGCTACTGGGCTACTCGGAAGCCCCGGCCTGCCGCCGCGAAGTGCTGCTGCGTTACTTCGGCGAAGAATCCACGCCCTGCGGCAACTGCGACATGTGCATCACGCCGCCGGAGACCTTTGATGCCTCGTTGCCGGCGCAGCAAGCCCTATCCACCATCTACCGCAGCGGCCAGCGCTACGGGGCGGCGCACATCATCGACATCCTGATGGGCAAGTCCGTCGCCAAGATCACCGAGCGTGGTCACGACAAGCTCAGCACCTTCGGCATCGGCAAGGCACTGCCCGAAGCGCAGTGGAACTCGCTGCTGCGCCAGTTTGTCGCTCAGGGTCTGCTCGGCGTGAACGAGTTCGGCGGCCTGATGCTGCTGGACGCCTGCCGGCCCGTATTGCGCGGCGAAGCAAGCTTTATGGCCAAACGCGTGCGTGCCGCTGCCCCCAAGGCCGCCACCAGCGTACGCCGCGAGATGGAGTTCGAATCGGACGAAGCACGCACCCTGTGGGCCGCATTGAGACAGTGCCGACGCGATCTCGCCGAAGAGCAGAACGTACCCGCCTACATGATCTTCGGCGACGCCACGCTCAAGCAAATGCTGGAGCACCGCCCGATGAGCCTGGAAGCCATGTACGAGCTTTCGGGCGTGGGCGACCGCAAGCTGGATGCCTACGGCATGCAGTTTCTGGAAGTGGTTCAGAACCACCAGCGCAAGCACGCTTGAAGGGGGCTGTCAAAGCGGCTTCTGGCCGAAAGCTCGGTGTAGCCAGGATGCAGCTCTGTGAAATCCGGGAGCCCGTCCCGGATTCCATTTCATTCCATCCAGGCTACGCAAACTTGGCCAGCAAGCGATCCAGCTGATTGGCAAAGGCCTGCCGATCGGCCTGGCTGAAGGCGGCCGGGCCGCCAGTCTGCACGCCACTGCTGCGCAGGCTTTCCATGAAATCGCGCATCGACAGGCTCTCGCGAATATTGGCGGCGGTGTATAGCTCGCCACGCGGGTTGATGGCACTCGCGCCACGCTCGATCACCTGCGCCGCCAGCGGGATATCCGCCGTCACCACCAGATCGCCCGGCAGCACCTGGGCGGCGATGTAGTTGTCGGCAACATCAAAGCCTGAAGGCACCTGCACAGCACGGATATGCAGTGAGGGCGGCGTGCGCAACATCTGGTTGGCGACCAGAATGGTTTCGAGCTGTTTGCGGGTGGCGGCGCGGAAGATGATCTCCTTGATCACCACCGGGCAAGCATCGGCATCCACCCACAGGCGCGGCCGGGTCTTGCCGGTTTCGCTTATGCCCGCACTCATGGCAAATCCCAGATCGTCTTGAGCGAATCACGCAAGCCCATCAGCAGTGGATCCCCCTCGCGCTCGGAGGGGTAGATGAACTGCAAAGGCGCGCGGCTGACGACTTCACCGCCACGCCACAATACAAACGCACCATCCGCCGCAAAGCGCCTGGCGGTGCGCTCGGCCAGCAATGCGAGGCCCAGCCCGTTCTTGATGAGTTCGGCGAGCGTCGCCTCATCATCGAACTCCCCCACCACCCTTGGATGGATGTTGTGCTGACGCCAGAGTTCGGCGGTCATGGTGGCGATCGTCGAGCGTGGCGACACGCCCAACCAGGGCGTATTGTTCATTTGCTGCCAGTCAGCATGAGCCAGGGCATCGGCCAACTCAGAGGGAATCGCCACGCAGAAGCCCAGTTCGGCCAGGGTGATCGCAGACATGCCGGAAAAACTGTCCCGGCCCAGAAAGAATCCGCAATCAAAGTTATTGCGGCGGATCTCGCCCAGCAGATCGCGCGACAGCCCAAGGCGCGTATGCACTTCCAGCAAAGGATGGCGCCGCTGTACATCTCGTAGCCACTGGCCAAGACGCAGGCGCGCCGGCACGATCAGGGTACCGATTCGGACCCTTCCGCGCAGCTCGCCTTCCATGCTTTTCGCGTGGTCAATCAGGGCGCGCGCATCGCTCAACACACGCTCGGCATCGACCAGCAAGCGGCTGCCGGCATCGGTGAGCTGCACGCCGCCGGCTACCCGATCGAACAGACTTACCCCAAGCTCTTCCTCCAGGGCCTTGATCTGTGCGGTAACGGCTGGCTGCGAGAGATGCAGCAGTTCGGCAGCCTGGGTCAGATGCCCCTGACGGGCAACGACCTGGAAGCTGCGCAGCTGATAAAGTTCCATGACATTCCGATAATGGTTAACACCTAGCCGGGACTTTTGCCCGAATGGTCGGAGCACCCTGAAAACCCTTGCTCTGCAAGCTTTTCAGATTGTGCATCGCTGTGAATGATATCGCCTATCAGGAATAGTCATTAGCCACAAAGACCATGACTTGAATAGAGTCTGCGCAACCCGACTGTTAGCCGGGCCCATCATCGGAGGAGAGACATGACTTCACCCACGATCGAACGGATACAAAATAATCCGAAGTTCATTGCCATGGTTCACACCAAACGTGTGTTCTCGTGGTCCCTGTCCATCATCATGCTGGCCATCTACTGCGCCTTCATCCTGATCATCGGTTTCAAAAAGGAGCTCTTCGGCACGCCGCTCGGCCCGGACACCGTCATCACCTGGGGCATCCCGGTCGGCGTCGGCGTGATCCTGTCGGCCTTCGTACTGACCGGCATCTACGTGCGCCGAGCCAATACCGAGTTTGACCAGCTGACCCGCGAAGTGGTCGAGGAGGCACAGCAATGAAGCGTCTTTCCATTTTCCTCATGAGCCTGCTGGCAAGCCTGCCAGTGTGGGCTGCAGATGCCATTGGTGGCGCGGTTGAGCAGCGCTCCCTGAACATGCACGCCATCGTGATGTTCTTCATCTTCGTTGGCGCCACGCTCTACATCACATACTGGGCCGCCAAGCGCACCCGCTCAGCGAAAGATTTCTATGCTGCCGGCGGTGGCATCACCGGCTTTCAGAACGGGCTGGCCATTGCGGGCGACTACATGTCCGCCGCATCCTTCCTTGGCATCTCGGCGCTGGTGTACGGCTCCGGCTATGACGGCCTGATCTACTCGATCGGCTTTCTGGTGGGCTGGCCACTGATCACCTTTCTGGTGGCCGAGCGCCTGCGCAACCTGGGCAAATACACCTTTGCCGACGTAGCCTCCTATCGCCTGCAGCAAGGCCCTGTGCGCTCCTTCTCGGCAGTGGGCACCCTGGTTACGGTGGCGCTCTACCTGATCGCCCAGATGGTCGGTGCCGGCAAGCTGATCCAGCTGCTCTTCGGCATGGATTACGCCTCGGCCGTGGTCATGGTCGGCATCCTGATGGTGCTCTACGTGATGTTCGGCGGCATGCTGGCCACCACCTGGGTGCAGATCATCAAGGCGGTGTTGCTGCTCTCCGGCGCCACCTTCATGGCCTTCATGGTGCTCAAGCTCTCAGGCTTCAGCCTTGAAACCATGTTCAAGACAGCGATCGACGCGCATCCCAAGCACACGGCCATCATGTCGCCGGGCGGGCTGGTCTCCAACCCGATCGATGCCATCTCGCTGGGCATCGGCCTCATGTTCGGCACCGCCGGCCTGCCACACATCCTGATGCGCTTCTTCACCGTGGCAGACGCCAAGGAAGCCCGCAAATCCGTGTTCTTTGCCACCGGCTTCATCGGCTACTTCTACATCCTGACCTTCATCATCGGCTTCGGCGCCATCATGCTGGTGCTGAACCAGCCGCAATACACCGACGCCAAGGGCCTGATCGGTGGCAACAACATGGCGGCCATCCATCTGGCCAACGCGGTGGGCGGTGACTTGTTCCTGGGCTTCATCTCGGCCGTGGCTTTCGCCACCATCCTCGCGGTGGTATCGGGTCTGACGCTCTCCGGCGCCTCGGCGGTATCGCACGATCTGTATGCCAGCGTGTGGCGCCATGGTCGCAGCACTGAAGCACAGGAAATCCGCGTCTCCAAGATGGCCACCGTCGCATTGGGTATCGTCGCGATCTTCCTGGGCATTGCCTTCGAGAAACAGAACATCGCCTACATGGTCGGTCTGGCTTTCTCGATTGCCGCTTCGGCCAACTTCCCGGTACTGTTCCTGTCCATGTTCTGGAAAGGCCTGACCACCCGCGGAGCAGTGCTTGGCGGCCTGATCGGCCTGATCTCGGCCGTCGCGCTGATCGTGCTGGGGCCGACGGTGTGGGTGGATGTGCTGAAAAACAAGGAAGCCATCTTTGCCTACAAGAACCCCGCCCTGTTCTCGATGACCGCAGCCTTCTTCTTCACCTGGCTGTTCTCGGTGATGGACAACAGCGAATCGGCCAACAAGGAACGCGCAGCCTTCCTGCCCCAGTTCATCCGTTCAATGACCGGCGTGGGTGCCGAAGGCGCGACCAGCAAGCACTGATTTCCTCCCGCAGCAACTTGCCCCGGGCCTCGGCCCGGGGTTTTTCATTGTGCCGGACAACATCCGAAGGCGAACCTGAGTGACCACCCCATTCGACTTCAACCACGCTCCGTTTGACTGCCTCAGCCCCGCTGAGCGCCAGCGCCTCGCCGAGTGTGTCGATGTCGCCTATTTCCCGAAAAATGCCTGTCTGCACGAAGCCAACAGCCTAGTCGACACACTCTATGTGGTAATCAAGGGCCTGATTTCCGAACACGGCGAGGGTGAGATCCTCGGCTACTACGGTCCGCAGGACATCTTCGATGCCCGCGCCATGCTCAGCGGCCGCGCCCAGCACCGCTTGCTGGCGGTGGAAGACACCTTGGTGTTCTGCTTGCCACGCGAGCAGGTGCTCGATCTCACTCAGCGCAACCCGGTTTTTGGAGCCTTCTTCTACCAGGACGTGGCGGCACGCTTCGCAGTATTGGCCAATCGCCCGCTACAGGGACAACTACAGTCCATGCTGATGAGCAAGGTGGACGCAGCCTACCTCTCCAAAGCCCTGTGGGTAGAGGCTCAAGAGCCGGTGCTGGCCGCAGCCAAACTAATGCAGAAGCACCACGCCACCTGCGTACTGGTTCAGGGCGAAAAAGAGGCGGGCATCTTCACACGCTCGGATCTGCGTGATTTCGTGATCAGCGAAGCCCCTGCTGCCAGTACCCCGGTCGGCCCGCTGGCGCGCAGCCCGCTGCTCACCATCGAAGCTGAGGCCTATCTGTATCACGCTCAGTTGCTGATGGCTACGCACACCATCCAGCGCCTGGTCGTCACCCGCAAGGGCGAGATCATCGGCATCCTTGAGCAGGTCGAGTTGCTTTCCTTCCTCTCCAACCAGTCCCACATCGTGCTGGCCCAGATCGAGCGCGCCGAATCCATCGTCGAGCTGATGGCGGCTAATCGCGGCATGGAAGAGCTGGTTGCGCTGCTTCATCGCAACGGCGTGAAAGTCAGCCAGATCGCCGATCTTCTGAGCGAGTTGCGCCGCCACCTGCTCGGCCGTGTATTCACGCTGCTGGCGCCGCCTGAAATGCTGGCACACACCTGTCTGCTGGTACTGGGCTCGGAAGGGCGCGGCGAGCAGATACTCAAGACCGATCAGGACAACGCACTGCTCATCGAGGACGGCTTCGAGCACCCCGATCTTGCCGCCATCTGCGAGCGCTTCACCCAGACCCTGCTGGCCTTCGGCTACCCACCTTGCCCTGGCGGCATCATGCTGAACCAGCCGGACTGGTGCTGCGGGGTCAGCGAGATGCGCAGCCGCCTGCTCGGCTGGATTCGCAGCGCCAGCGCCGAGAACGTGATGCGTCTGGCCATCTGGGCCGATGCCCGTCCGATCGCCGGCAAGGCCAGCCTGCTGGGGCCGGTACGCCTACAGGCGCTGCCGGAGCTTGACGCCCCTTTCCTCGCCCGCTTCGCCCTGCCGGTGTTGCAGTTCAACGTACCGCTGTCCCTCTTCTCACGCCTAGTACTCGATGCTGGCAGTGAACGCGACCGTCTGGACATCAAGAAGGGCGGCATTTTTCCTCTGGTGCACGGCCTGCGCAGCCTCGCCCTCGAAGCCAGCATCGAAGCATCCAACAGCCATCTGCGCATCGATGCCTTGCTGGCCTGCGGTCAGTTGCCCACCGAGCTGGCGCAGGATCTGCGCGAAACGCTCAGCTTTCTGCATGGACTACGCTTGCAGCACGGTCTCAACTCCATCGCCCAGGGCCGCGCGCCGGACAATCTGATCGAGCCCGCAGCGCTCTCCACCCTGGAACGCGATCTGCTCAAGGACGCGCTGGGGGTAGTCAAGCGTTTCCGCCAGCTTATCGAGCATCACTTCCAGTTGGCCCGCCTCGGATGAACCTGCTCAATCGCCTCAGCCGCTGGCGCGCCCGCCGCGCTCTGCGCGATCCGGCTTACGCCTTCCTCTTCACCAGGCCGCCAGCCAATGAATGGATCAGCATCGACTGCGAGACCAGCAGCCTCGATCCGCAGCAGGCCGAGATCCTGAGCATTGCCGCGGTGCCGGTGCGTGCCAACCGCATCTACCGCTCTGAAGCGCTGCGTCTGATGCTCAAACCGGAGGGCAGCATCGCGCCAGGCAGCATTCCGATCCACCAGTTGCGCGCGCAGGATCTGGCAGATGGCCTCAGCGTGGACCAGGCATTACCCCTACTACTCGAATTCATCGGTGCCCGCCCCCTGCTGGGGTATTACCTTGAATTCGATCTGGCCGTGCTCAACCGTCAGATCCAGCCGCGCCTGGGCATCCACTTGCCCAACCCGGCCATCGAAGTCTCCGGCCTTTATTACGACCGCAAGGTCACCGCTTACCGCCCTGAAGTGGACCTGCGTCTCTCCAGCATCCTGCAGGATCTGGATCTGCCGGATCTGCCACGCCACGATCCACTCAACGATGCGGTGCTCGCTGCGATGATTTTTCTCAAGCTCAGCCGCATGAATCAAGATCAAGATTCAGAATTCTGATCAAGCTCATCAGAAAATCCAATTCAGGATGGATATCTGCAGTATTCCAGTCAACCAGTTGACTGCAAGATAACCCGGCAGCGCCTCGACCAGCCCGCCCGTGCCGGCGTAAAGTAACCACCCGCGCAGCACAGTCCGCCTCCATGCTTACCGAAGTCCTTTCCCCCGCCCAGCTAGTCGGCTATGTGGCTTTCATCCTCGGCGTTGCATCCTTCCTGCAGAAGAGTGATCGCCACTTCAAGCTCTACATGTTCGGTGAGTGCATCGCCTACGTGATCCACTTCTGGCTGCTCGGCAATCCCACCGCCATGGCCAGCTCAAGCATCTCGGCGATCCGTTCAGCGCTCTCGCTCTACACCCGTTCGATCTGGGTAGCGATCACAGTGGTAATCGTGAATCTGGCACTGGGCATCACCCTGGTCCAGCACTGGTGGAATTGGTTTCCGCTGATCGCATCCTGCGTCGGCACACTTGCCCTGTTCCTGCTTCACGGCGTGCGCATGCGCGTAGTGATGCTGCTGGGCACGCTGCTATGGGTGGCCAACAACATCATCTCCGGTTCGATTGGCGGCACTGCGCTGGAAATAGTGATCCTGGCGGTGAACAGCCACACGATCTGGCGCATGCGACGCGATGCACGCCTTGCGCAGGCCTCCGAAGCGCACGCACACAAGGAAATCACGCCATGAGCAGCGCGTGGGGCTGCCCGCACGACGTGAACGGCGTCTGTCAGCGCGTTCAGGGCGCCGTCTGTTCGCCAGGCATGCGCGGCTGCGAACTCGAAGGCAAGGTACGCTTCGCCAATCCGGAGCTGAATGCCCCACGCAAGCCACAACGCGCCGAGCTCGGCCCTGCTCCCAATGCCCCCATCTCTCCCGCCAAAGGCCGTCGGCGCCTGCCTTTCTGAGTTTCCCGTATCTGCAAGGCGTTCATAGCGACGATTCGTTCTGGCAAGCGGCGCGAGCCGGCGTATGCTGCTCATCCCTCCTCCGAAGCCGCGAGTGCAAGTCACTCCTGCCATGATCGAAGCCCTCCTGCTCACAACCACCCGCATCGTCACCTACTACGGCGCGCAATCCCTGACCAACGCCAGCGGCTTCTTCTTCGCTCGCGGCGAACGCCTGTTCCTGGTCACCAGCCGCCATGTGATGTTCGACGAACCCAGCAAGCACAACCCGGATCGGCTGGTCATCGAGCTGCATACCGATCCGCACAACATGGCCAGTTCCACAGGTTTCTCGATTCCGCTCTATCGTCACGGGAAGAGTCTGTGGCGCCAGGGCAGCGACGGCTCCGGTGAAATCGATGTCGCCATTATCGAAATCGAACGCACCGCCTTGCCTGCGGGCAGCGTCATTGCCACCTTCGGGCCAGAGAGTCTGGTCACGCCAGCAGACCAGATCGAAGCAGGTGAATCGATTCTGATCCTGGGTTTTCCGCTGGGCTTTCACGACGACTTCCATCACCTGCCGGTCGTGCGCCAGGCGGGCATTGCCTCTTCTTTCGGCATGCGCTTTCAGGGCGAGGGCTACTTTCTCACGGATGCCCGCACCCATCGCGGCGGCAGCGGCGCACCGGTCGTCAAACGCCGGGCCGCAACGCTTTGCACGCAGGGGCAGCTGCCGTGGGTCCTGCTGGGCATCCATTCGGCCCGCCTCGATGTGGGCGGCCGTGATCTGAAGCTGGATGAAGCGCTGGGTCTTAACTGCGCCTGGTACGCCGATATCCTGCTGACCCTCACTGCCGACTGAACCACGCCCCAGCCCTCCGGCGCCCGCGCAAGAAAAAGGGCTGTGGCGTCTGAAGCCACAGCCCCTCAGGTCTGCTGCAGAAACGGCTCAGGCCGAGTGCCTGAGTTGTTCCAAAATGGCGGGGTTTTCCAGAGTCGACACATCCTGGGTAATTTCCTCACCCTTGGCGAGAGCCCTGAGCAGACGCCGCATGATCTTGCCGGAGCGAGTCTTGGGCAGGTTGTCACCGAAACGGATGTCTTTCGGCTTGGCAATCGGGCCGATTTCCTTGGCCACCCAGTCCTGCAGAGCCTTGGTCATGGCCTTCGCCGCATCGCCACTGGGCCGCGCCTGCTTGAGCACCACGAAAGCACAGATGGCTTCGCCAGTGAGCTCATCCGGCCGCCCGACCACAGCAGCTTCGGCCACCAGCGGGTTGGCCACCAGCGCCGACTCGATTTCCATGGTGCCCATGCGGTGGCCGGACACATTCAGCACATCGTCGATGCGGCCCATGATGGTGAAATTGCCGGTCTTGGCGTCGCGCATCGCACCGTCGCCGGCCAGATACAGGCGCCCGCCCAGGTCATCCGGGTAGTAGCTCTTCTTGAAACGCTCCGGATCGCCGTAAATGTTGCGGATCATCGACGGCCAGGGTTTCTTGACGACCAAGAAGCCGCCCTTGCCCCACTCCACGTCATGCCCGGTCTCATCCACGATGGCAGCCTGGATACCCGGGAACGGCAGGGTGCAGGAGCCCGGCACCAGCGGCGTGACACCCGGCAGCGGCGTGATCATGTGGCCGCCGGTTTCTGTCTGCCAGAAGGTGTCCATGATCGGGCAGCGGCCGCCGCCGATCTGTTCGTAGTACCACATCCAGGCTTCCGGATTGATCGGCTCGCCGACCGAGCCCAGGAGGCGCAGCGAATCGAGCTTGTAATTGCGCGGCGCGACCTTCGGATCGACTTCGGAGGCCTTGATCAGCGCCCGGATCGCCGTCGGCGCAGTGTAGAAAACGCTGACCTTGTGCGCCTCGATGGTCTGCCAGAAACGCCCGGCATCCGGATAAGTCGGCACGCCTTCGAACACGATCTGCGTCGCACCGCAGGCCAGCGGGCCGTAGGCGATGTAGGTGTGGCCTGTCACCCAGCCGATGTCGGCGGTACACCAGAAGGTGTCCTGCGGCTGGATGTCGAAGGTCCACTTCATGGTCAGAATGGCATGCAGCAGATAGCCGCCACTGGAGTGCTGCACGCCTTTCGGCTTGCCGGTGGAGCCTGAGGTGTAGAGCAGGAACAGCGGATGCTCGGCGCCCACCCACTCCGGCTCGCATTCAGCAGGCTGCTTGGCGATCAGCTCATCCAGATAGATGTCACGCCCCTCTTGCATGGCAATCGCGGCACCGGTGCGGCGATACACGATCATGGTGTGGATGCTCTCGCAGCCCCCCATGCCCAGCGCCTCATCCACCACGCTCTTGAGGCCCAGACTCTTGCCGCCACGGCACTGTTCGTCAGCCGTGATCACTGCCACCGCGCCGGCATCCGAGATACGCTCCTGCAGGCTCTTGGCCGAGAAGCCGCCGAACACCACCGAGTGGGTCGCCCCGATGCGCGCGCAGGCCTGCATGGCGGCCACCCCTTCAACCGACATCGGCATGTAGATCACCACCCGGTCACCCTTGCCAATGCCGCGTGCCTTGAGGCCATTTGCAAACTTACAGACCAGGGCATGCAGCTCACGATAGGTGACCTTGCTGGCCTTGCCGTCATCTGCTTCAAAGATGATCGCCACCTTGTCGGCATTGCCGTTCTCGAGGTTACGGTCCAGGCAGTTGTAGGAGACGTTCAGCGTGCCATCCGCAAACCAGTGATAGAACGGCGCTTCAGACTCATCCAGGCTCTGCGTGAAGGGCTTTTTCCAGCTGACGTGCTCGCGCGCCAGACGCGCCCAGTAGCCGCTGTAATCAGCTTCGGCTTCCTTGCACAAAGCCTCATAGGCGGCCATGCCGGAGATCGTGGCGCACGCCACTGTCTCGGCAGAAGGCGGAAAAACCCGGGTTTCCTGCATGACTGAATTGATTGTGCTCATTTTTGTCTCTCTCCTGCGGTGGGAGCCAACATGCTATGACCATGTCAAGCAATTGATAATTATCAAAAGCCCTGATGCCCGAAGGTATCCAGTAGGGGCTTTCACGTACGCCGTTCCAGCCACATCCGGAGCCCTTTCTCACCCTCCACCAGCAACAGGAGCATCAAGCCAAGCAGCAGGATGCAGCCCCAACTGGCCACTGGCAGGGCTGCCGTGCCAAACAGCAGCTGCAACATGGGCAGATAGGTGACGGCCAGTTGCAGGCTCATCACGACCGCAATTGCGAGCCACGCCGGACGATTGCGCAACAGACTGCCCAGCACGCAATGCTCCAGATCGCCACAATTGAGAAGATAGGCCGCCTCACCCACCACGATCATGTTCACGGCCGCCGTGCGTGCCTGGGCAATACTCGCCCCTGTGGCGAGTTCAAGCTGGAACACCAGCAGGCTTGCACCGGCCATCAGAAGGGAGACCAGCAGGAGGCGCCAAAGCAGGAAGCCCGAGATCAGGGACTCGGCCGGATCACGTGGCGGGCGCTGCATGCAGGCCGCAGCGGCGGGCAGAAAGGCCAGTGAGATCGACAGGGTGATCTCGGTGAACATGTTCACCCACAGAATCTGCACCGGCGTGATCGGCATTTGCCAGCCCAGCAGCATCGCCAGCACGATGCCACCGACCTCGCCGCCGTTGGTAGGCAGGATGTAGAGGATAGCCTTGCGGATGTTTTCATAGACCGTGCGGCCCTCCTCCACGGCATGACCGATCGAAGCGAAGTTGTCATCGGTAAGCACCATGCCCGCAGCTTCGCGCGCCACCTCGGTGCCCTTCTGCCCCATCGCCACCCCCACGCTGGCACGCTTGAGGGCCGGCGCATCATTCACGCCATCTCCCGTCATCGCCACCACTGCACCGCCCGCCTGCAAAGCTTCGACCAGGCGCAGCTTGTGCGCGGGGCTGGCCCGCGCGAAGACATCCACCTCATGCACCATCGCCCGGAGATCGGCATCGCTCATGGCCTCGATCTGGCTGCCGGTGAGCGTGCGCCCCGCGTCACCGCCAATTCCGAGCTGGCTGGCAATGGCCCGCGCCGTGATGGCGTGATCCCCGGTAATCATCTTCACGCGAATGCCTGCGCCATGGCAGCGTGCCAGCGAGGCACGCACCTCCTCGCGCGGCGGATCGATAATGCCCACCAACCCGAGCAGCACGAAGTGACCTCCGAGCGCGTCGAGGCTCAGCTCGGCCTGCCCGGCATCCGGCACCCGCCGCGCGAGAGCCAGCACCCTCAAGCCCTCGGCAGCAAGGGCTGTTTCCTGCGCCAGCCAGTAAGCCTGGTCAAGCGGCATATCACCAGAATCGCCCCGCTGTCGGTCACAGCGCGCCAGCACGGCCTCCGGCGCGCCCTTAAGGTAAATGGCTGCATCATGCAGAGTAGCCATGTAACGATGCTCGGCTGCAAACGGAATCACATCGTGACGCGGCGCCCGTGCGGCCTCCTCAGCATGTTCCAGCCCGAGCTTGAGCGCCAGAGTACACAGTGCGCCTTCGGTCGGATCGCCCTGTAGCTGCCAGCCATGCGCGCCCTGACGAACCTGCGCGTCATTACATAGCAAGCCTGCCAGTGCCAATTCCCCCAGCACGACATAGTCACGTGGCTCGATACGCCGACCACCCACATGGATGCCCCCCTCCGGGCCATAACCGGTGCCGCCCAGTTCAAACACCTGCTCGCCGGTCGCCACGCGCAGCACCGTCATCTCGTTGCGGGTCAGGGTGCCGGTTTTGTCGGTACAGATCACACTGACCGAACCGAGCGTTTCCACTGCAGGCAAGCGCCTCACAATGGCATTACGCTTGGCCATGCGCTGCACGCCAATGGCCAGAGTGATCGTCACGATGGCCGGCAGGCCCTCCGGGATCGCCGCCACTGCAATCCCCACAGCCACCATGAACATCTCGCTCCACGCATAGCCCGCGCCCCACACCCCCAGCGCAAACACCATCACCGCCAGCACGCCGATTGCCAGGGTAAGTTGCCGGCTAAAACTCGCCATACGCGTCAGCAAAGGCGTATCGATACGTTCCACGGCTGCCAGCATGGCGCTGATTTGGCCGATCTCGCTTGCCGCGCCCGTCGCCACAACCACCCCACGCCCTTGGCCGTGCACCACCAGCGTGCCGGAAAAGGCCATGCATAGCCGGTCACCGGGCACAGCCTCTCGGCCAACCGGTGCCACGCTCTTCTCTACCGGCACAGCCTCCCCTGTCAACGCAGCCTCCTCGACGCGTAAGGCTTTGACCTCAAAAAGGCGCAGATCCGCCGGCACTTTGTCGCCTTCCGCTAGCAGCACGATATCTCCCGGCACCAGTCGGGCAGCGTCCATGGGGAGTTGCTGGCCGCCTCTCAGCACGCTCGCCGTAGGAGTCAGCATCTTGCCGATTGCGGCCAATGCCGCTTCGGCTCGCCCCTCCTGAACAAAGCCGATCAGGGCATTGACGATCGTCACGCCGATAATCACAGCGGCATCCAGCACATGTCCCAACAACAAAGTGAGCACGCCGGCAGCCAGTAGAACCAGCACCAGAAGGTTATTGAACTGATCCAGAAAACGCAGCCAGGCCGGCCGCACCCGAGCCACAGGCAGAAGATTGGGGCCATAACGCTGCAAACGGAGCTCGGCTTCGCTAGCCGACAAGCCCGCCTCATCGGTATTCAGGACGGCCAGCACCTCGCTTGCCGCTCGGGCATGCCACGCTTCAGCGCGCGGCGCTTGCTGTGTCATCCTGCCTCCCAGACCAAAAACCCTGCTTTCTTTATAGGCTTTTACATTTGTTTGCGTTTTTGGCCCGGCCACTCAAAAAGCTTCCCGAAGCCTGTCCCAGCCCGGTAATCTGCGCGCCCGATAAGGACAAACCCCTAACACTTTTGATCCAGACGAAATGTTTTGACCAGCTTCGCTGGCAAGATGCGCCGTCTTTCATTCCCTGATTACTCCGGAGCCTCCCTCATGGCCGACGCCAAGCTTCACGACACCACCGCCAATCCCGCCCCGCTGGGCCTGCTCGGCTTCGGCATGACGACTGTGCTGCTGAACCTGCACAACGCCGGTCTCTTCGAGATGAACTCAATGATCCTCGCCATGGGTATCTTCTACGGCGGTATCGCCCAGGTCATTGCCGGCCTGATGGAATGGAAGAAGGGCAACACCTTCGGTACCGTGGCCTTCACCTCCTATGGCTTCTTCTGGCTGACCCTGGTCGGTCTGGTCACCTTCCCGAAGACCGGCCTGATGGACGCCACCTCCACCGGCGGTCTGGTGGCCTTCCTCGTGATGTGGGGCATCTTTACCGCGGTCCTGTTCGTCGGCACCCTGAAGCTCTCACGCATCACCCAGCTGGTGTTCGGCTCGCTGGTTGTGCTCTTCGCTCTCCTCGCCATCGGTGACGCCACCGGCAACGAAGCCATCAAGCATCTGGCCGGCTGGGAAGGCATCCTTTGCGGCGCCTTCGCGATCTACGACGCGGCCGCCCAGATCATTAACGAAATCTACGGCCGCGACGTGCTGCCGATGGGCAAGCCCAAGGCCAAGGCCGTAGCGCTGAAGAAAGCGGCCTGAGCGACTCTGCTCCCGCAAGAAGGCGCCCCTGCCCCGTGCAGCGGCGCCTTTTTCACGCCTGCAACGCACGTCTGTAACATTTGTTTTCACCCTTCTGCGGAAGATCCCGCATTGCGGCATCCGGCGCCTGCAGCTAGCGTCAAGGCATCTACAGCCGGAGATGTGCCATGCCCGCCACCGCCATTTACTGCAAGACCCGCAAGGGCATTGAAGAAATCGCCCACCGCAGCCACCACCTGCCCGCGCGTCTGCGCAGCACCCTGATCCTCATTGATGGCCACACCCCTTGGATTGAGCTGCAGCAGCGCCTGATGCTGGGCAATGAAGCACACGCCGCCATCGAAACCCTCGTCAATGAGGGCTACATCGACGTACTGACGAACGAACCCGTCACCGAGATGGAGATGTAGCACTCCCGAAAGGGTTATCCCGGGCGTCAGGCGCCCTGTCCATGCGGCATACTCAAGTCACTGCCCGGCCATCGCCGGAGCCTGCACGCAGGAAGCCCCGTGGACGAAAAACACTACCTCTCGCCGCTGTTCGAGCCGCGCAGTGTGGCCATCATCGGCGCCACCGAGCGCGACAACGCACTCGGTGCGATTCTCGTGCGCAACATGCTAGGGGCGGGCTTCAAGGGCGCCCTGCATGCGGTCAACCCGAAATACGACAGCGTTCAGGGCGTGCCCTGCTTCGCGCATATCGGCGACGTACCGGGCAAGGTGGACCTGGCCGTCATCGCGACTCCGGCCGGCAGCGTACCGGGACTGATCGATGAATGCGGGCGTGCCGGCGTCAAAGTCGCCGCCGTACTCTCCGCGGGCTTCGGCGAGAGCGGTACGCTGGGCGCTCAGCTGGAGGAAGACACGGTACACATCGCCCGTCAGTACGGCATGCGTGTGCTGGGGCCGAACAGCCTCGGCGTCGCCCGCCCGCTGCTGGGGCTCAACGCCACCTTCGCCGGCAGCCAGCCGATTGCCGGCTCGATCGGCTTCGTTTCTCAATCCGGCGCCCTGTGCGCGGCAGTGCTCGATTACGCCCGGCCGAACCAGGTTGGCTTCTCGAATGTAATTTCACTAGGGGTTTCGGCCGAACTGGATTTCGGCGAGATCCTCGATTATCTGGTGTGGGATTTCCGCACCGAAGCCATCCTTGTCTACATCGAAGGCATTCGCGATGCACGCCGCTTTCTTAGCGCGATCCGCGCCGCCGCCCGGGCCAAACCGGTGATGGTCCTCAAAGTGGGTCGCCATCCGGTCGGCTCACGCGCAGCTCAGGCGCACACCGGCGCGGTCACGGGCGACGATGCCGTATTCGACGCCGCCCTGCGCCGCTCCGGGGTGATCCGCCTGAACACCCTGACCCAGCTTTTTTCCGGCCTCAAAGGGCTCTTCGTGCACTTCCGGCCGCGCGGCAACCGCCTCGCCATCATTACCAATGGTGGCGGCCCGGGCGTGATGGCCGCCGACCGCGCCGGTGACCTCGGCATCGAACTGGCGCGCCTGGCACCCGATACCATCGCCCATCTGGAAGAGCTGCTACCTTCGCATTCGCGCGTCGACAACCCGATCGACCTGATCGGTGACTCCAGCCCCGAGCGCTATGCCAGCGCACTCCAGACATTGCTGCAGGACGAGCATGTCGACGGTGTGCTGTGCCTGCTCTCACCACTCGCCATGAGTCAGCCCAGTGAAGTGGCGCGCCGCGTGGTGGAACTCGCCAAGGGCTCGGACAAGCCTATCCTCACTTGCTGGCTTGGAGACGATGCCTGCCTTGAAGCCCGCGAGATCTTCCGTCAGGCACGCATCCCTTCGCTGCGCACACCGGAAAGTGCGGTCGACCTGTTCTCCCACATCAGTTCCTACTACCGCAACCAGCAATTGCTGACCCAGGTGCCGGCCCCCCTCGAATACGAAAAAGCCCCGCTGCGCGAACTCGCCCGCAGCATGATCGAGAGCGCACTCAAGGCTCACCGCACCGTACTGCGCCGCCACGAAGCCATCGCCTTGCTGGCCGCCTTCCACATCCCCGTTACCGAGTTACGCGTGGTGCACAGCCCCGCCGAAGGCATCGAAGCGGCCATGCATTTCGGCTTCCCGGTGGATATCAAACCGGATGCAGCGCTCGCGGGCACCCGCCTGCAGCACCTGGCCGGACGCCATAACCTAGCCAGTACCGTCGCCCTGCATTTGGCCTACGAAGAACTCACCAGCCAACTCAAGCAGCAACTCCCCGCAGAACTCGCCGCCGGCATGTGCATTGAGCCAAGCTGGCAGAGCCCTTACACCCGCGAACTGATGCTGCGCGTGTGGCGCGATCCGGTCTTCGGGCCCGTCATCGGGATTGGCGAGCGCAGCCTGGATCCGAACTACTGGCCGGACCGTGCGGTTGGCCTGCCGCCGCTGAACGCCTTCCTCGTGCGCGATCTCCTGCACAGTACCCACGCCGAACGCATGCTCGGCGCACTCGACGGCATGCCTGCAGCCGATCTCGATGCGCTCGAACACACCCTGCTGAGAGTCTCCGACATCATCTGCGAAATGCCCTGGATCCGTTCGCTGGAAATCAACCCGCTGTGCGTGGACGATCGTGGCCTGCAGGTTGCCGACGCGCGCATCGAGATCGGCGAGCTCCCGCGCAGCGCCGGCCGTTACGACCACATGGCGATTCACCCCTACCCGAGCAATCTGATCTATCCATGGCAGCTCAAGGACGGCGCACTAATCACCATCCGCCCGATCAAACCGGAAGACGCGGAGATGAACCAGGCCTTCGTGCGCAAGCTCTCGCCAGAGACCAAATATTTCCGCTTCATGAGCGCCCTGCGCGAGCTTTCACCCTCGCTGCTCGCCAAGCTCACCCAGATCGATTACGACCGCGAACTGGCCTTCATCGCCACCCACATCACAGAGGGCAGCGAAATCCAGATCGGCGTATGCCGCTACACCACCAACCCGGATGGCTTCAGCTGCGAATTCGCCATCGTGGTGGACGACACCTACCAGCACAGCGGCCTGGGCCGCAAGCTCATGGAGGTGCTCGTCACCACAGCCTGGCAGCGCGGCCTGCAAACCATGAAGGGCGAATTCCTTGCCAGCAATGAACGCATGCTGCGCTTTGTGGAACGCATCGGTTTCGTGCTACGCAACGACCCTGAAGACAAAACCATCAAGCACGGCACGCTGGACCTTGCCAAAGCCAATCAGGCCGCCTGACAATCACCCCAGTTTTATGGACTAAAGCCTCATGCCTGCCAGCGCCATTCACGTCATCACCCTCGCCGAAGCCCTGCCCGAGCATTTCCCGGAAGTTGCCCGCACCCTCTCGGGAATGGCGGATCTGTGCCGTCAGGAAGAAGGCTGCCTGCGCTTTGACGTATATGCCGACAGCAAGCGTCCGTTTGCCCTCAACACCATCGAAACCTGGGAGAGCCGCGATGCGCACCAGCGCCATCTGGACTCAGCCCATGTTGCGCGTGGCGTCCTGAGCCTGCTTGGCAAGATGCGCGGCCTACCCGACATCCGCGTGCTTCGCGCCATCAGCGAGCTGGACGAGTGAGCGCTGCCGACTGGCAGGATGGCCGCACCCGCTGCGCCTGGCTTGGCACCTGGGCTGGCGCAGCCGATCCGCTCTATCGTGACTACCACGATCAGGAATGGGGCATCCCCTGCCGCGACGAGCGCCATCTCTTCGAAATGCTCTGCCTCGAAGGCGCCCAGGCAGGCCTCGCCTGGATCACCATCCTCAAAAAACGCGAGGGCTACCGCAACGCCTTTCACGGCTTCGACATCGCTCGGATTGCTGCCATGACCGAGGCCGACATCGAAGCCCTGATGCAGAACGCCCGCATCGTCCGCAACCGCGCCAAGATCACCGCCACCATCGGCAATGCGCGCGCCTGGCTGGCGCTGCGCGAGCGCGAAGGCGATGTCGTAGCCTGGCTGTGGCGCTTTGTCGGTAATCAGCCGCGCGTCAATCACTGGTCAGGCATGAGCGAAATTCCAGCGCGCACGCCTGAATCCGATGCTTTGTCAAAAGCGCTGCTCAAAGCTGGTTTCAAATTCGTTGGCAGCACCATCTGCTACGCCTTCATGCAGGCCACCGGCATGGTCAATGACCACACCACGACCTGCTTCTGCCATCCCGACCAGGCTCGTCCTGGCTGACCTGTTTCCCTTACGAAAGACCTGCCCATGCCCGCACCTCTTGCCCAGGACATCGATTACCACGGCCTGCCCGCCATCCACCTACGCGCGCCCGATGGCGCCGAAGCCATCATCCTGCTGCACGGTGCACATCTCGTATCGTGGAAACCGGCCGGCGGCGAAGAGCGCCTGTACATGTCGGAAAAAGCCCTCTTCGAAGATGGCAAGCCGGTACGCGGTGGCGTGCCAATCTGTTTTCCGCAGTTCGGCAAAACCGGCCCCCTGCCCCAGCACGGCTTCGTGCGTGATCGCTCCTGGGAAAAGGTTTCCGCCCGCGCCGGCGACGACTTCGCCATGGCCGTGCTGCGCCTCACAGATTCGGAAGCCACCCGCGCTCTGTGGCCGCACGCCTTCAAGATCGAATTCAGCGTGGCAATCACGGCCAGCCGGCTCGACATGGAGCTTGAAGTCGAAAATACCGGCGAGGCACCGCTACGCTTTACCACCGCGCTGCACACCTACATCCGCGTGAAAGAAGCCGAAGAGGCTCACCTCGAAGGGCTGCGCGGCCAGCAATACCGTGATCTGCTGACCGGCCAGATGCATTCTGACAGCGGCACCTTCGTGGCCATTGATCGCGAAACCACGCGCCAATACCTCGCCACCGAAAATCCGCTGCTGCTGCGCGACGATCGCCGCGCACTCGGCATCAATGCCGAAAACATGCCCGACACCGTCGTGTGGAACCCCTGGGAAGCCACCTGCGCCACAATCGCAGACCTGCCACCCAGCGCTTTCCGGCGCTTCCTGTGCGTGGAAGCCGGTGCCATCGAAAGCCCGGTCGAACTGCCCGCTGGAGAAGGCTGGTGGGGTCGCCAGAGCCTCGTCGCGATGTAATCGCCCCCTCCTGCAAACGCGGGCTGGCATCCGGCATAGAGCAAGCCCGCGAGTCTGACAGGCGGAATCCGTTCTGGGTATACCCCTAATTTGTCGGATTCCTTCCATGAATCGACTTGACGGCTTAATTCCCGAGGGCTTTGATAGGGTATTTTCACCCTATAAATCAATGAATTGCGAGCTCATAATTATTGTTGCAGCGCACCTTCATAATCCTTTATGCCGGAATCCGAACATTCGATTCGGCTTATGACAGAACACCCACTAGCATTACGGTCAAAGAAGTCAAACAGAACAAAAAGCCCATTCCCGACAGCAAAGAATTGCGGCGAGCGAATCCTCTGAGAGCGGATACGTACGCCAAGCCCTGAAAAGGGCCTCAACAGTTTCAATTCAACTCGGAGGCATCATGTCTGAACGCGACACTATCAATCTCGACTCAGCAGTAGCGCACGCCTGGCGCGGTTTCAAGGGCGGCGAATGGCAAAAACAAATCGAAGTCCGCGACTTCATCCAGAAGAACGTCAAATCCTATGAAGGTGATGACAGCTTCCTGGCCGGCGCCACCCCGCGTACCACCGCGATCTGGGCCAAACTTTCCGAACTCTTCGTGCAGGAACGTGAAAAGGGCGTGCTGGATGTCTCCCAGATCCCGTCCTCGATCACCGCTCACGACGCTGGCTACATCGACAAAGACAACGAAGTCATCGTTGGTCTGCAAACCGAAGCCCCGCTCAAGCGCGCCATTTTCCCGAATGGCGGCTGGCGCATGGTTGAGAACAGCCTGAAGGCCTACAACTTCCCGGTCGACCCGAAAGTTGCCGAGATCTTCACCAAGTACCGCAAGACCCACAACGAAGGCGTGTTCGATGCCTACCCGGCTGACGTGCTGAAGGCCCGTCGCTCGCACATCGTGACCGGTCTGCCTGACGCTTATGGCCGTGGCCGCATCATCGGCGACTATCGCCGCGTGGCCCTGTATGGTGTGGACAAGCTGATCGAAGCCAAGAAGGCCGAAAAGCGTTCCATCGACGGCGCCCACTCCACCGACGCGATCATCCGCGACCGTGAAGAACTCTCCGAACAACTCAAGGCCCTGACCGAACTGAAGGTGATGGCTGCCAAGTACGGTTTCGATCTATCCAAGCCCGCCGCAACCGCCAAGGAAGCCGTTCAGTGGCTGTACTTCGGTTACCTCGCTGCGGTGAAGGAACAGAACGGTGCCGCCATGTCGCTGGGCCGCACCTCCACCTTCCTGGACGCCTACTTCGAGCGTGATCTGGCCGAAGGCACCCTGACCGAATCCCAGTCGCAGGAAATCATCGACGACTTCGTCATCAAGCTGCGTATCGTCCGCTTCCTGCGCACCCCGGAATACGACGCTCTGTTCTCCGGCGACCCGACCTGGGTGACCGAATCCCTCGGCGGCGTCTCCGAAGATGGCCGTCCGCTGGTCACCAAGACCTCCTTCCGCTACCTGAACACGCTCTACACCCTGGGCCCGGCACCGGAACCCAACATGACCGTGTTCTGGACGCCGAAGCTGCCGGAAGGCTTCAAGAAGTTCTGTGCCAAGGTTTCGATCGACACCTCCTCGATCCAGTACGAATCGGACGAGCTGATGCGTCCGGCCTGGGGTGACGACACCGCCATCGCCTGCTGTGTGTCCGCCATGCGCGTGGGCAAGCAGATGCAACTCTTCGGCGCTCGTGTGAACCTCGCCAAGTGCATGCTCTACGCCATCAACGGTGGCCGTGATGAAATGACCGGTGATCAGGTCATGCCGGCTTTCGAACCGGTCAAGGGCGATGTGCTGGACTTCGACGCCGTGATGAAGAACTACGACATCGCGATGGAATGGCTGGCCAAAACCTATGTGAATGCGATGAACTGCATCCACTACATGCACGACAAGTACGCCTACGAGCGTATCGAGATGGCACTGCATGATTACAACCCGCTGCGCACCATGGCGTTCGGTATCGCCGGTCTGTCCGTAGTAGCTGACTCGCTGTCGGCCATCAAGAACGCCAAGGTCAAGGTGGTGCGTGATGAAACCGGTCTGGTGACCGACTACATCACCGAAGGCGACTTCCCGAAGTTCGGCAACAACGACGACGCCGTCGACCAGTACGCAACCTGGCTGGCCGAGACCTTCATGAACAAGCTGCGCAAGCACAGCACCTACCGTGATGCGCTGCACACCCAGTCGGTCCTGACCATCACCTCCAACGTGGTGTATGGCAAGAGCACGGGCAACACGCCGGACGGCCGCCGTCTGGGCGAACCGTTCGCACCGGGCGCAAACCCGATGCATGGCCGCGACAAGCTGGGCTTCGTGGCCTCAGCCATGTCGGTTGCCAAGATTCCGTACGAACACTGTCAGGACGGCATCTCGATGACCTCCTCGATCGTGCCGAGCGGTCTGGGTTCCACCCGTGCCGATCAGGTTGCCAACCTAGCCCGTTCGCTGGATGGCTTCTTCGGCGTCACCGGTTTCCACGTCAATATCAACGTGCTCAACCGCGACATGCTGGTCGACGCCATGGAGCATCCGGAACAGTATCCGCAGCTGACCATCCGGGTTTCGGGTTACGCGGTGAACTTCATCAAGCTCACCAAGGAACAGCAGCTCGATGTGATCAACCGTACTTTCCACGGCGAAGTTTGATCTGCACATGACAGCGGGGTTTGATCGAACCCCGTAGGCGGAGTATCAAACTTCCGTCACAATCAAGTCTCGGCACTGCGGAAGCGGTGTCGGGACTTTTTTTTCCGGACTCCCGACTGATGAGTACTGAACACAAGATCGAACGCCCGCTCAAAGGCAGCCGTTTCGAGTTGCGCGCCCTCGACAGCAACATGGACGACGCCGATGCCGAGCGCCTTGCCCAGGAGGGGCGCTGGGGCTTCCTGCATTCAGAAGAAACCGGTTCGGCCGTGGACGGCCCTGGCATGCGCGTAGTGTTCTGGACCACTGGCTGCGAATTTCGATGCACCTACTGCCACAACCCGGACACCTGGAAACTGAAGCACGGCCAGGTCGTCTGCGCGGATGACATTCTCGACGAGTTGAAGAAGTACAAGGACTACCTGCGCTTCTCGGGCGGCGGCCTCACCATCTCCGGCGGCGAGCCCCTGGTCCAAGCGCCCTTCGTGATGAACATCATCCGCGGTGCTCGCGAGATGGGCATCCACACCTGTCTCGATACCAACGGCTACCTCGGTGATCGCCTCAGCGATGCCGACCTTTCCCAGATTGATCTGTTCCTGCTGGACCTCAAGAGCTGGGATCCGGAGACCCACCTCAAGGTCACCGCCAAGCAAGTCGAACCGGTGCTCAATTTTGCCCGCCGCCTCGCCGCACGCGGCCGCCCGATGTGGGTGCGCTTCGTCCTCGTGCCGGGCCACACCGATGCGCCGGACAACATCAAGGGCGTGGCCGCATTTGCCGCGTCACTGGGCAATGTGGAGCGCGTGGACGTGCTGCCCTTCCATCAGTTGGGCCGCTTCAAGTGGGAACAGCTCGGCATGAAGTACGAGCTGACCGACACGCCGACGCCCAAGCCCGAAGAGACCGAAGCCGTCAAGGCCGTCTTCCGCGCCTACGGACTCAACTGTCCGAGCTGACCGATTTTTCTTTCTGCTTCATCTGCAATGTCTCACACCGCTCAACAACTTCTCGATCTTGCTGCGCCTCATGCAGCCCGCTCGGTTCGCCTTGCCCGCCAGTATCTTGGCAAAGCCGCCAGCATTGATACCCAGGCCCTGCGCTGGCGTCGCATCTCCACCACGCTCGCCGCCATCGCACCGATCCTGCTGCTGGCAGTGATCACTGGCTCGCTGATCCAGACCAACTCGGCCCTGGTTGAAACCCTCTGGGAATTCACCGCTGGTGCCATGCTGCTGGCTGGGGTCGGCATTGCCATCGCCGATTCACGTGGTTTTTTCCTGCGCAGTATCAACGCTGACACCCCCCTTCTGCTTGAAGAGGTTCATCAAGTCGAAGAGGCTTCAGAACTTGCGCGCGCTTGGCACGCCGTGGTCACGCAGGAGCAACGCCCGCTACGCCAATTTGATCTGGAAATCATGTGGGCGCTTTCTGCCCATGAGCGAGGCGACCAGGCACAGGACGCAGCCGCGCATCACTGAGACGCGGCTCCGGCTGGCGCTATCTCAGCTCCTGCGCATCAAGGTGGATTTGCCGAACAGGCTTTCGATCAGATCCACCGCCAGATCCGCCGTCTTGTTGCGCACATCCAGCGCCGGGTTCAGCTCCACCACGTCCAGTGAAGCGAGCCGCCCGGTATCTGCGATCATTTCCATGCACAACTGAGCTTCGCGGTAAGTCGGCCCGCCCGGCACCAAAGTCCCCACACCCGGCGCAATCTCCGGGTCAAGGAAGTCCACATCGAAACTCACATGCAGATGGGTGTTGTCGTCCAAGCCCAGCAGCGCCTGCTCCATGGTGTGGCGCATGCCGTTCTCGTCAATGAAGCGCATGTCGAACACATCCAGCCCCATCTCGTGCACGAAGCGCTTCTCCCCCTGATCCACCGAACGGATACCGATCTGGTAGATATTCCAGGGCTCGATGGCCGGCACCTGATCCGACATCGAAACCAGTTCAGCCGGGCCGTGGCCGCACAGGCAGGCCACCGGCATGCCGTGCAGATTGCCGCTCGGCGTGATGGTGGAGGTGTTGAAATCAGCATGCGCATCCAGCCACAGCACCCGCAGCTTCTTGCCCACAGCCCGGCAGTGGCGCGCCACGGCGCTAATCGAGCCGACCGCCAGCGAATGGTCACCGCCCAGCAGGATAGGCAATTGCCCAGCCTGCAGCGCAGCCAGCATCGCGTCGTGTACTGCACGATTCCACTCGATCACCTCAGCCAGATGCCGGTAGCCCGCCACCGGCGGTAACCAAGGATTGGTCGGCCCGGCTAGATTGCCGTGATCTTCAACGCTCAATCCATGGCTTTCCAGGATCGGCTTGATGTCCGCCACACGCAGGGCTTCTGGCCCCATCGAGGCACCACGGGCTCCCGCACCGATATCGGTCGGCGCACCGATCAGGACTATGCTCTGCGTCATTTGCGCAAGCCCTCCAGCAAACGGAAACAGTGCGCACCGATCCAGGCTCCCGCCAGCAAGCCCATGCCCATGCCCCCCACCACGAAAGCTGCCTTGAAACCGCTGGCCAACGTCGTCGATACCAGTGTCACCGGCGCATTCGCACCGGCAAATGAAATATCCATCGCCCCACCGATGGTCTGGAACATCAGCACCCCTGGCATCATCGGCACAGCACCGGCAAAGGCCACGGCCGCAAACGGAATACGCATCGACGACACCCAGCGGATCGCCATGAAGCCAATGGCCAGGCAGGCAAACAGGGTCGCAATCTCGATTTGCATGCCCTGCTTCAGGCACAGGAAGCGCACCCCATGCCCCACCATGCCGCACAGGATGGAAGTCCACAAGACGCGCCAGGGTGCATTGTAGAAAGCACCGAAGCCGCACGCGGCCACACCGGCAAGCAGCACGTCCTGCCACAACGGAATGGGCGCTAGCACGATGCCTTTATAGATTGGCACGGTGGTCATCCCCAGGGTGATCCAGCCGCCAAGGAAAATGCCCATCGCCGCAGCCACCAGAATGCCAGCCGCCAGGCCCAGGCGCGGAATGCCGGTCTGCATATTGTTCTCGATCATGTCGTAGAGACCATTGATCAGATGCGGCCCCGGCACCAGCATCAGCGCCGGCACGATCAGGCAGATGCCGGGGGTTTCGGTCCAGCCCAACTGGATCACCAGCCCTCCCATCAAGGAGCCGATCAGCGCCGCCACGAACGGCAACGCGAAGAGCACCGGATGGTGCTTATGCATTTCCTGGCGCACCAGCATGCCCACTGCAGAAGACAGTGCAATCACCGCCATTCCGCCCCAGTCCGCCGACAGCAGCCAGGCCAGCGCACCGGCGGCAAGGCCGAACATCACGGACAGAGTCCAGCGATCATGCCGCCCGGCGGTCTTCTCCACCTCATCAAGAATGCGGATCGCTTCGGGCAGACTCAGCTTGCCGGCACACACTTTATCGATGGTGAGATTCACCTGGGCACTCACCGCTACGTTGATGCGGAACTCCGGTGCCTGAGCATGTACGGTTACCCCATCAGGCGCAAACACCGTTACCGTGCGGTAGCCAATATGCACTTGCAGCGGCAGCCACAGGGCCATGCCGATTTCCTCGATACGCTCACGCAGGGAGGCAGTGCGCATGTTGTATTGCAGCAGCAGACGCGCCACACGCTGGATGAAGCGCAGTTCGTCCGATTCCAGGCCAGGTTTGGCCTCTGCGTCAGAAGCAGGGGTAATGAAAGAGTCGCTCATTGTTTTCGATGTTTTTGGGGGTACTTCACGCAGAAAGAAGCTGGCGGATGGAAATGGGGCGGCCAACGCGGCCCGATGCTAAAATCCGCACTCCTTCAAGCAATCTCCGGGCCGCAAGCCTGACTCCAGATGCGCCACCCAGCCAGTCGCGGCCCGATGCTACCCGTGTTTTATATCAATCGGCACGCGGAGCCACGCTCTTGAAGACCTGGATCAAACGCATACTGGGTCTGACCATTAGCCTCGCCTTGCTGGCTTGGGTGCTGGCGGGTGCGCGCTGGCAGGATCTGGGCACCGCCCTGGCGCAGATCAGGGGGCTGGATATTGCTTTGGCCGTTGCCGCTTTCGCAGCCAGCTATCTATTACGCGCAGCCCGCGTGCATGACGAGTTTGCGGAAGAAACCGGCGCACGTTTCGCAGCAATTCTGCGCCTCACACTCCTGCATAACGCCTCCATCAACATCCTGCCCTTCCGCAGTGGAGAGGCCACCTTCCCGATCCTGCTTTCCCGCTGGTTCGGCGTACCGACCACCCGCGCCATCGTCGCGCTGCTGTGGCTGCGCATCCAGGATGCCTTCGTGGTGCTGGCGCTGGCGGCCTTCATCTGGCCAGACCTGCACCCGGCGCTACGCGCGCTGTGGATCGCCGCCGTGGTCTTCGCCGCTTGGCTGATCCCGGCCTGGGCTGCACGCCACCCCGAAATCGAAGCCAAGGCCGGGAAGCTCGCCAGCACCGTGCATCGAGTACGCACAGCACTGGCCGAGTCCACCCGCCATCACGGCCGCGGCTGGCTGTGGACCCTGGCCAACTGGTCCGTAAAGCTGGCCGCGCAAGCCTGGCTGCTCGCCGCGCTGGTACAGGCCGGCCTGCTCACCGGGCTGGCCGGCGCGCTGGGCGTGGAGCTCGCCGCCATCTTGCCGATCCAAGGCGTGGCAGGCTTCGGCACCTACGAAGCCGGTGGCGCAGCCCTGCTCGCCCCGCACGGCATTCCCTTCGCCGCCGGCCTGAATGCCGCGCTGGTTCTGCACCTTTTCGTGATCGCCTGCTCGCTGGCAGCCGGCGCCTTGGCCCTGGCCCTCCTGCCCGCTTCAACAGCCGCCGCCGATCCTCAAACCGATTCAAAACCCGAGACCTCCGCACCATGAGCGAAATCCAGATTCCGGCCCACACCCTGTCCATCGTGATCCCGATGTACAACGAGGCCGACAACGTCGAGCCGATGATCACCCGCGTGCATGAAGGCCTCGCGGGCTATGCCCATCCCTGGGAACTGATCCTCGTTGATGACGGCAGCTCGGACGCCACGCCTGCCGAACTGCGCCGAGTCGGCGCCAAGTTCGGCCCGCATGTGCGCACTGTCGAGCTGATGCGCAATTTCCGCCAGACCGCCGCCATGCAGGCTGGCATCGACGCCGCGCGCGGCTCGGTGATCGTCACCCTCGATGGCGACCTGCAGAACGATCCGGCGGATATCCCGCGCATGGTCGGCCGCCTCCTGAACGAAGATCTGGACATGGTTGCCGGCTGGCGCAAGAACCGCAAGGACGGCCTCTTCCTGCGCAAGATCCCCTCGCGCATCGCCAATCGGCTGATCGCTCGCATCACCGGCGTCACCCTGAATGACTACGGCTGCAGCCTCAAAGCCTTCCGCGCCGACGTGCTCAAGCATGTGCGCCTCTACGGCGAGATGCACCGTTTCATCCCGGCCTGGCTGGCCACCGTCACCACGCCGCGCCGCATCGCCGAAGAAGTCGTCAATCACCACGCCCGCATCCACGGCGAATCCAAGTACGGCATCTCGCGTACCTTCCGCGTGATCCTCGATCTGATCTCGGTGTATTTCTTCATGCGCTTCCGTGCCCGCCCCGGTCACTTCTTCGGCGGCGCCGGCCTGATCCTCGGCGGCATCGGCAGCCTGATCCTCACCTACATGGCCTTCCTCAAGTTCGTCGGCCATGAAAACATCGGCACCCGCCCGCTGCTGATGGTCGGCTTCTTCTCGATCATCATGGCCGTGCAGTTCATCCTCTCCGGCATCCTCGGTGAAACGCTCGCGCGCATCTACTTCGAGTCCGGTGCCGGCAAGCTCTATCAGGTGCGCAACCCGGACAATCTGACGGCCGACGAAGCCTGGCACAAGGGCTGAACCACGCGATGCAAGTTTCCGGCAATACCCCTTCGGGCTCGGCACGCTGGCTTCTGTTCCTGCTGCCCGCCGTCCTGTTCCTGATGAACCTGGGCGGCGCGCCGCTCTTCGACGTGGACGAAGGCGCCTTCTCGGAAGCCACGCGCGAGATGTTCGTGCGCCACGATTTCCTGTCGACCTGGCTCAATGGCGCGCCACGCTTTGACAAGCCGATCCTGATCTACTGGTGTCAGGCCGTCTTCGTATGGCTGTTCGGCCCGAACGAGTGGAGCTTCCGCCTGCCCTCAGCGCTGGCTGCTTCGGCCTGGTGCTATGCGGTGGGCCTCTTTGCCTGGCAGCGCTTTGGCCGTGCCGCCGGCGTGCTGGCCTGCGGCATCGCCGCGACCAGCCTGGGCGTGCATGTGATCGGCCGTGCCGCCACGGCGGATGCGCTGCTGAACATGCTGCTTGCGCTGGCCTTGCTGGATGGCTGGCGTCACCTCGAATCCGGCCAGCGCACACCGCTCTTGCGCAGCTATCTGTGGATCGGCCTCGGCGTACTCACCAAAGGCCCGATCGCCCTGCTCGTGCCGGGCGCCACCACGTTGATCTACTGCCTCACCGCCGGGCGCTTCCGCGACTGGCTGCGCAGCGTGTTCAATCCGGCCGGCTGGGCAATTCTGCTCGCCGTGACGGTGCCCTGGTATGCCGCCGCGCTCGCCATCCATGGTCAGGATTTCATCAACGGCTTCATCCTCAAGCACAACGTGGAGCGCTTCTCCGGCTCGATGGAAGGGCACTCCGGCAGCCTGTTCTATTACGTGCTAATGATCCCGGTACTGCTGCTGCCTTGGCTCAGCTGGCTGATTGCGTCGGTGCGCCGCATTCCGGGCGACTGGAAAGAGCCGTTGCCACGCTTCCTGTGGATCTGGTTCATCTTCGTCACCGCCTTCTTCTCGCTCTCCGGCACCAAGCTGCCGCACTACGCGCTGTACGGCTGCACGCCGCTCTTCGTGCTGCTGGCCCTGCATCGCGAGCGCGTAAAGTCGGTCTTCCTCGGCGCCCTGCCCTTGTTGCTGCTGATGCTGTTCTTCATTGCCATGCCGAGCCTGCTCGCACTGAGCGCCAATGCTGGCTGGGTCAAGGATAGCTATTACCTCGCACAGGTCTCACGCTTCGCCGAGGCGATCCCTGCGGCCTACTACCCACTCGCCGCACTGGCTCTGCTCGGCAGTGCCGCCGCCTTGCGCCTGCCCTTCGACCCGGCCCGCCGTGTGCTGGTCATCGCTTGCCTCAACACCCTGCTGCTGGCACTGGCCATCGCGCCCTTCATGGGTGACGTGCTGCAGGGGCCGGTAAAGCGGGCCGGCTTCGTCGCGCGCCAGTACGACGAACCAACCGTGCTGTGGAATTTCCATGCGCCAAGCTTCTCGGTCTACAGCCAGCGCGTAACACCTACGGTACAAGCCCAGCCAGGCCAGATCGCACTGACCCGCACGGACCGCTTGCCGGCCGACGCAAAGGTCGAGGAGCTGTATCGCGAAGGCGGCGTAGTGCTGGTGCGGGTGAAGTAATGGAAGACTGGACCCGCATCCGCTTCGCCAGCGAGGAAGCTCGCCCCAGCACACGTCTGGCCCAGGCATGGTTGCTGTTGCTCCTGCTGGCGCTGCTGACCGCCTACCGCTTGTGGATCATCCCGCGCCTGGGCGTGACGCTCTACATCGACGAAGCGCAGTACTGGACCTGGGCCCAACATCTGGACTGGGGCTATTTCTCCAAGCCACCGTTGGTGGCCTGGCTGATCGCGGCCAGCACCGCCGTGTTCGGCGATGGCCTGCTGGCGGTGAAACTGCCCTCGCTACTGCTCTATCCAGCCACTGCTTGGCTGATGTTCCGCCTCGGTGAAAAGCTCTTCGACGCACGCATCGGCTTCCGTACCGGTCTCGCCTTTGCACTGATCCCGATCGTCTCGGCGCTGGGGCTGGCCGTATCCACCGATGCGCCGCTGCTGTTCTGCTGGGCCGCTGCGATGCTGTGCCTGCTGCATGCCATCGAACGCGACCGCCTGCGCGACTGGCTGCTGCTGGGCGCCGTGGTTGGCCTGGGAATGATGGCCAAATACACCATGGCAGCCTTTGCAGCCTCGGCCACGCTGTATCTCCTGGGCGACGCCAAACGCCGCCGCGTGTTCGCTCATCCCGGCCTGTGGGCCGCGATCGTACTGGCCAGCCTGATCGTACTGCCAAACATCGTGTGGAACTGGGCCAATGATTTCCCCACCCTGCGCCACACGGCCGACATCACCCACGTCAGCGCAAATGACAAGAGTGGCAACCTGGGGGAGTTCCTGCTCGCCCAGATCGGCTCGCTGGGCCCTGGCTTCGCCTTCGCCTTCATCGGTGGCCTGCTGCTGGCCCTGCGCAAGTGGCGCGATCCACGTTATCAGTTCGTGCTGGCTTTCTCGCTGCCGCTGCTGGGCCTCGTATTCCTGCAGGCACTACGCTCCGAAGCGAATGGCAACTGGGCGGCTCCGGCCCTGCTGACGGCACTTCTGCTCAGCGTGAAGTGGCTCGCGCGCCTCAAGAACCGCTGGTGGGTAGGGGCTATGGCGCTCAACATCATCCTGATGCTGGGCGCTTATCACCTGAGCGATTACTTCGCCCTGCGTGGCCAACCGCAGCCCGCAAAGCTCGATCCGATCAAGCGTGCGAAGGGCTGGGACACCCTGGCCACACAGGTCCGCCCGCTGCTCGCCGCGCATCCGGGGGCACTGCTGCTGGCTGAAGACCGCACAATGATGGCGCACCTGCTTTATGAGTTGCGCGACCTGAAACCCGAGCATGCTGCCTGGGCGCCACTACCGCATCCGGCAGATCACTACCAGCTCAGCGTGCCGCTACGCGACGAGCCGAGCAGCCGCCCTATGCTGCTGGTCACGCGCAACGACAACTCTTCGGTGGCCAGCCGCTTTGCGCGCAGCGAACAGATTGCGCGCATCGTGGTGGAAGTAGAGCCAGGACTCAAACGCGAAGCCAGCGTGCTGCTGCTCGAAGGCTTTCGCGGCTACAAATAGCAGCCGGATAACGGACAAAGAAAAAGGGCCTTACGGCCCTTTTTCTTTGTCCAGACGCTGCTGCCTCACTGACGCACGTAGGTGATTTCCTTCGTGCCGCCCTCGCAAGCGCCTACTACCTTGGCCTCGCCACCCTTGCCCTTTTCCACGATCTCCAGCGTGAAGCTCTTCACACCGTGGCTCTGAATCCTGGCTTCGATCTCGCCCTTGAGTTCTGCACAATCTTTCGCTGCAAAAGCCGGCAGCGCCAGCATAGTCAGCAGTACGGCAGCCATGACCTGTTTCATGCATTTCCCCTTATTGATATGCACCTTGTGCACGCCGGCTCGAGTCTAAACAGCGACCTGCTCCAACGCAGCCGTACCAAGGGGTATGCCAGATACGCTCAGAACACGCCGGGCAGGCTATCCACCGGAATCTTTGTCTGGATATTCACCAGCACCAGATCGATACCGATCACCAGCCATTCATGGCCGGGGTGCGCCGGCAGGCGCGCCAGCATCTGCGGACTGACCTGTTTCTTGGCAATCCCGGGCGGCAAGGGTTTGCCCTTGGCGAGCCGGTTGTGCATGCCCGGGGGCAGCGACTGATAGGTACCCGGTCGGATGCCGACATCGCGGGCGATATCACCTGCTCCGCCCACCGAGATGCCAGCCGAGATGCTGATGGAGACAGCATCACCACCGCCATCCTTGGATTTGCCCGCCTTGGCTGGTTTTCCGCCCTGGCTGTAAGCATCATCCTGCGCATGAGGATTGCCATGACCTTCCTTTTTGGCCGCAGCCGGCAAAGCCACTATCATCATTGAAGTCAGCACAAGGGCCAGCACGGCTTTCATTGCCCTTCTCCTTCACAATAAATTTCAGTTTCACGCCCAAGCACCATGCAGATCCGCAACCTTCACAGCACACCCGCCATCGAAAAGCCCATCCATGACGGCAAGGGCAAGGCGCTCAGCCGCAAGCTCTTCGGGGCAGAGGATCTCGCCTCGGGCCTGCGCTACATCGCATTTACTGAATTGCCGCCCGGCAGTTCCATCGGCGAACACGATCACCAGGATGCACGCGAGGAAGTGTATGCAATCCAGTACGGTGAAGGCCTCTTGCGCATCGATGGTGAAACGCGCCGCGTGAAGGCTGGAGACGTAATCCTGACCAAAATCGGCCAGAGCCACGGATTGGAAAACGACAGCCAGGAAACCCTCGGCGTATTCGTGTTCTGGGCCCTGTAGGCCTGCCTCAGACGATGTATCCCTGCAAGCGCGACTCGATCAGACGGGGGTTATCACCGTGGGCAATGCCGATCAGGCCATCGATGATCATCTCGCGCACAGCCACCAGATCGGCCACCGTGGCCTGCAACTTCTTGGCGACCGGCAGGAAGATCAGATTGGCCGAACCCACGCCGTAGATCGTAGCCACAAAAGCCACGGCAATCCCTGCGCCGAGCTTTGAGGGGTCGGAGAGGTTCTCCATCACGTGGATCAGACCCATCACCGCACCGAGGATGCCAATGGTGGGAGCATAGCCACCAGCGGCTTCCCAGATCTTGGTGGCGCGTTTCAGATCCGCTTCCCAGGCAAAAACATCCACTTCCAGCACTGCGCGGATGCGCTCAGGCTCGACGCCATCGACCAGCAACTGCAGGCCTTTGCGCACGAAGGGATCAGGGTGCGGATCAATGCGCGATTCGAGCGCCAGCAGGCCTTCCTTGCGCGCCACCCCACTCCAGGCCACGACCTGGGCGATGATGTCCGGTAAATGCGGCAGCGGGGGCCTGAAAACCCATTTGACCATCTGCAGGCCAGTGCGGAAGGTTTTCCAAGGGCTTTGCAGCATCACGGCACCGAGAGTGCCGCCGATCACGATCAGGAAGGCTGTTGGCTGCACCAGTGAGCCGATATGCCCGCCCTCGAAGATCTGGCCCAGAACGATGGCCAGCACGCCCAGCAGGAGACCGGCAATACTGACCAGATCCATGCTCGCTCAGTCTCCCGCTCAGGCCGCAGCGGCGCGGCGCTGACGCCCACGCCCAGTCTCACGCCCCCCCGAGATGCGCGAACGCAGACGGGCAATGGCCTGGCTGTGAAGCTGACACACCCGGGATTCGGAGACGCCCAGCACCTCGCCGATTTCACGCAAGTTCATGTCTTCCTCGTAGTAGAGGCCCATGACCATCTTTTCGCGATCAGGCAGATCCTCGATGGCCTGGATGAGAATCTTGCGCATGTTGGCGTCCTCAAGCAGGTTGAGCGGATCAGCCCCTTCACCGACGATATGGCGCTCGAGGAAATCATCCTCATCGTCATCGCCGAAGTCCTCGAAATAAACCAGCTGGTAGCCACGCGCTTCCTGCAGCATCTTCTGATACTCGGGCAGCTGCATGTCGAGCAGTGCAGCAAGTTCGCCCTCGGTGGGCTGGCGGCCATGCTGCTGCTCCAGGGTATGCACCGCACCTTCGATGCGCCGCATCTCGCGGCGCAGGCTGCGTGGCAACCAGTCGTTTTCACGCAGGCCATCAAGCATGGCGCCACGGATGCGCTGCACGGCATAAGTCTCAAATTGCGCGCCGAGCCCTTCCTCATAGCGCGTAATGGCATCCAGCAAGCCCATCATGCCGTTCTGGATGATGTCTTCCACCTGCACGCTGGCCGGCAGTTTGGCCATCAGATGGTAGGCAATCCGCTTGACCAGCGGCGCATAGCGCGTAATGAGCTGGTTCTTGTCCAGTGTTCCAGCTGCGTTGTACATGGCGACCTCTTTCCTTCGGTTCGATCCAGGCTCTGTGCCGCTCCCGGAGATTGCGGCGCCTGAAAGCTCTTTGTCACCATTGTGCAGACTTCTGCACGCCGTGACGGCTGGAAAAGCCCAGTGTGTTCCGCCTTATTCCATCTTCGTCGGCGCGGTTTCTACGCATCACACGCGCCCCGGCCCCTTGCCATGCAAGCGGGTGGCACCGCTTGTAGTCTGGACCAGCCGCTCGATGAAAGCATCGGCACTTTCCCCAGTCTCTCGGGCACGCTCGCGCAAAGCCTCACCGAGACTCGAAACTGGCTGCAAAGGCAGCTCCAGCCTGTTCAACGCCGTCTCGCAGAAGCTCGTCAGAAGCCCTTGCTCACGAGGCCCCGGGGGCTGCGTGAAACACACCGACACATGTCGCTCGCCACCGGCCTGACACAGACGCTTGAGACTGGCATAGGCAGTGGTGATGGACATCGGCTGGGCATCCAGCAGCAAAAGCAGGCGCGGCGCAGCAAAAGCCAGCGCCGAGAGGCTGCGCAACTCAGCCGGCTGGGCCACGATCACCCATTCATCGTGCCCGGCACGCAGACCACGCAGCTGTTCGATAGCCCGCTGATTGAAGATGCGCTCGCTCCCCAACTGCTCGACCAACGCCGCCACCTGCGCGATCTCCAGTCCGGGCTGGGCTTCAACCAGGCAGCTGGAAGCCGGCATCAAGCCCTCCACCGCCATGCGCAGATCGAAGCGCGGATTACGCCCCAGGCAGTCACCCATGTTGCCGGCGGCCAAGCGCTCTTCGAGCACCAGCAGACGTAAGCCGCTCTCAGCCCTCACCCGCAACTGCGCAGCCAGCCAGCGGCTGGCGCCACCACCACAGGGCAGCACCGCCAACACCTCGGGCGGCGCCGCATGCAGCAGGCGGCGCAGGCCGTCGGCCTGATCGACCTGGCGACTCACCCTGGCAGCACGCTGCATGATGTCATTCATCGAAAGCCTCCTCCTGCGTTGGCTCGCTGCTGGCTGCTGCTTTCCGGCGTGGCCGCCATCAGCATGCAGGCGTCGAGCGATTCGAGCTTGTAAGGCGAATCTGCCTTCAACTCACGCAAGGCGCGGTGCACCAGATAACCCCGGTTGGGCAGATGCAGATCCTCGGGCACCCGCTGACCATTGGCCACGTAATACACCTGGAGTTCGCGGCGCATCGCCACATCCAGCACCGGCGCCAGCGAAGCGGCCTCATCAACCTTGCTCAGGATGCATCCCGCAAGATCCGGGCCATCGTAGGCGGCCACCACGTCATCCAGTGTGTCACCCCGTGAAGTGGCATTCAGCACCAGCAGGCGTCGCACGACACCGGCTGAGGTCAGCATGGAAGCCTGCTCGACGACCATCTTGTCGCGCTGGCTCATGCCCATCGTGTCGATCAGCACCATGTGCTTGTTGCGCAGATCCTGCAGGGTCTGGCGCAGGTCGGCCGCATCGCGCACCACGTGCACGGCCACGCCGAGGATGCGGCCATAGATGCGCAGCTGCTCATGCGCGCCGATCCGGTAGCCATCAGTGGTGATCAGAGCCAGCTTGTCGGCGCCGTGGCGCACCACGCAGCGTGCGGCGAGCTTGGCGGCGGTGGTGGTCTTGCCCACCCCAGTGGGGCCGACCAGGGCGTAAACGCCACCGCGCTCGATCAGGTCGGCATCGCTATCGACCAGCTTGAGACGGCGCGCAAGGCGGTTGCGGATTTCGTTGCGAACCTCGCTCGCGCCGAGCTCGCCATTGACCCCCTCGGTCAGGTTGCGGGCCAGCTTGGCCGAAAACCCGGATTCGAGCAGTTCGCTCATCATCTGGGTGCGTGCCGGCGCCTGACGCGACAGCTCACTCCAGGCAAAGCCCGCCAACTGGCGCTCCAGCATGCCTTTGATCGAGCCAAGCTCCTCGGCCATGCGGGCGTTGGAAGCCTCCAGCGCATCGATGTGAGCATCACGCTCGATCTGCCCGATCGGTGCGGCCAGACGGGGGTTGGCAGGCCTGGCGGCAGGCTGGGAACGTGGCTCTTCGCGGACCGGGGCCACAGCGGCCGGCTCGCTCCAGGGCTCACCATTGGGCTGCACACGCGGCGGCGTGAAGGGACGCACATCAAGCTGACGCCCGACCGGCTCATCGGCACGCCGGGCGCCAAGATCCGCTTCAAAGCTCGCTTGCGGGCGGCTGCGCGGCGGCAGGCTCTGGGCGGCGTTCTCACGCGAGAGACGGGCAATATGCTGACCGAGGGTGACCGTGAAATCGTCCTCTTCTTCGGCTTCAACACGCTGCGTCGCTGCTCTGGCGGGCGATCGCACTGCCGGCGCAGCCACGGGGCGCGAAACCGGAGCCGAGGGCTGTGGAGCACGAGCCTGCTGCACGGTGGCGGAGAGTTCCCCCATCTGCTCGGCCGGCAGGGCAACAATTTCCACCCCGCCCTCCACCGCACGATTGGACAACACCACGGCATCCGGCCCCAGATCCGCCTTCAGTGCCGCCAGCGCCTCACGCGCCGTTTTCCCCACATACCGTTTGACCTTCACCATGACGCCACCTCCGCTTGCCAGACCCATCCGGGAAACGCATGAACGCGGTTTCCACGGCTGGATTATTCGCCCTGTGGGAGGCCGGCAAGAAAGGGAACAAAACGGTAAAAACGCGGCAATTCGGCGGGGTGAATCGGCAATTTCTGCCAGGGCGCAAAGCCTTGTAGGAAGCGGTCTTACACGACTTCCGGATGGACGCCCGGAGGCCGGAAATCAGTCGCGCAGGATCTTGCGTAGATTACGCATATTGCTGCGCGTCCAACCAAGATGGCGGTAGAACTCCAGCGCCGGGGCATTGTCTTCGTCAGCCAGCAGTTGCAGCCGGCTCATACCACGCCGGCGCGCCCAGGCTTCGGCCCCATCGAGCAGGCGGCGGCCGATGCCGGCACCGCGCCAGCCTTCGCGTACCACCAGATCCTCGACCAATCCGGCCGGCCCGCCCTCGGCAGTAGAGATCAGGCTCTGCACCGAACAAAAGCCGACGACCTGGCTTTCATCGGCAATACTCTCCTCGGCCACCCATAGAAGAATGTCCTCACGCGGCAGCATCAGCTTGAGGGCAACCAGCTGGCGGCTGGCATCGGCGGCGAAATCCTTCTCGATGGCAAACAGCTGCGCCAGCAGGGCGGCGAGCTCAGGCAAGTCTGAAAGTTGGGCGGGGCGGAACTTGAGGCTCATGAAGCGGGGGATGTTGAACTGCAAGGCGCGGAGGATAAGCCAGAGCAGCGCAGAAGCAGCGTAACTATTTGGCAACAATGGGTGAGTTTCCGCCGATCCGCGATGAGCGTCACTGCCTTGTCACTCCTCTGTATCCAGTTCAAAGCCTGGCCGGCGCGGCACCGTCAGCGGATCACACACGATCGGGCGATAAATTTCGACCCGGTCACCGGCACGCAGCGGTGCATCCAGCTTCACCGCTTTACCGAACACGCCCACGCGCTGGCGGGCAAGATCAATCTGCGGATACTTCTGCAGAACGCCCGACACATCAATGGCTTCCTGTACCTTCGCGCCCTCCGGCAACTCGATATGCTGCCAGGACTGGACACCCGGCTCATGGTAGGCAACGGCTACTTTCATGACTCTCTCCTTTTGGCGTGAAAGTCGCAGCGCGACTTCTTGAAGCATCCCGCATCCGTTCAGGAGGCAGGCTCAGGACCAAGAAGCTGTTTCCGCTCTTACTGCGAGGCCGTGATCAGGGCTCATGCGCGGCTCGGAGCCCTCATTTATCAACATAAACTCCGGCTCCTGCGCGCTGCTTTTCACCCTGCTGACAGCCTCTCTACGGATCGCGAACAGCTTCTAAGAAACACACTCAGGCGCAATGTGCTGCGGGCGCCGGGCATGCGGGTTTGGCCACGCGCTGGTCGATCAGGCGCTTCACAGCCAGCAGCCCCCCGAGCACCAGGAAGCCGCCCGGTGGCAGGATCATCATCAGCACGCCACCGTAGTCCGGGATTACCTTCACTTCGAGGAAGGAAAAAGCCGGCCCGAGCAGCAGACTGGCCTGGGCGAAAAGCGTGCCGCTGCCAATCAGCTCGCGCACAAGGCCCATCACCGTCAGCGCCAGAGTGAAGCCAAGCCCCATCGCCAGACCATCGACGGCCGAGGCGACCACGCCATTCTTGAAGGCGAAAGCTTCGGCGCGGCCGAGAATCGCGCAGTTCACCACAATCAGTGCGATGAACAGGCCCAGCACCTTGTAAAGCTCATGCAGCCAGGCGTTCAGCGACATATCGACCAAGGTCACCAGGGTCGCAATCACCACCACGAAGACCGGGATGCGTACCTGATCCGACACAAAATCGCGGATCGCCGAAATCAGCATGTTGGAGATCACCAGCACCGCTGTGGTTGCCAGGCCCATGCCCAGCCCGTTGGTGCCGGAAGTGGTCACCGCCATGGTCGGGCACATCGCGAGAAGTTGGGCGAAGACCACGTTCTGGTCCCACAGCCCGTCACGAAACAGCTTCGAGAAACTCTGTGTCTGACCACTCATTTGGCTTCTCCCGAAATTTCCGCGCGGTGCGCGGCGTAGAACTGCAGACCTTCCTTGACAGCCTTCACCACCGCACGCGGAGTAATGGTGGCGCCCGCAAACTGATCAAACTCGCCACCATCCTTCTTCACGGCCCAGCGTGCGAGGGACAGGTTTTCGAGCGACTTCTTTTCAAAAGCATGAATCCAGTCGCTCTTGGCGACCTCGATCTTGTCACCCAAGCCCGGTGTTTCGGCATGCTTCAACACCCGCACGCCCATCACCGTACCGGCCGCATCCACACCAATCAGCACCTTGATTTCGCCAGCGTAGCCACGTGCGCTGTAGTCGAACACCGCCGCCGAAAAAGCCCCCGCCTTGCGACCGCGATAGACCGTACGGCTCACGCCCTGATCCGCCACACTCAGCGTATCGGCGAGCAAGTCGTTATCGGCCAACCCTTCTGGCAGCACCTGCAGCAGCGAAACCTTGAGGTCGTCACGCGCAGCCTGCTCGATGGCAGGCAGCGTCACGAGATTGGCTCCAATCAGTGCGGCACTCGTCATCAAGGTAAAGAAGCCAAGTAAGGCGCCGTGATAGGGAATCCGCTCGCGGAGGTTTTCCAGGGTGAGCAGCATGCTCATTTCTCCTTGTTCAGCTTGATGGGGTTGCCACGCCAGTCGCGGCCGTAGATGCGCGGCTGACACAGACGGTCGATCGCCGGCGCCAGGGCGTTCATCAGCAGCACAGCAAAGGCCACACCTTCCGGATAGCCGCCATAACTGCGGATCACCCAGGTGAGGAAGCCACAGCCAGCACCGAAAACCAGTTGCCCCGCACGCGAGGAAGGCGAAGTCACGTAATCGGTAGCAATGAAAAAGGCCCCCAGCACGGCCGCACCCGACAGCAGGTGGGCTCCGGCATCCAGGTAGCGCGCAGGATTCACGGCATGGCCGATCAACGCCGGAATCGCGATGCCCAGCAACATGGCCAGCGGGATATGCCAGCTGATGATGCGCATCGCCAGCAAGGCGAGGCCGCCAGCCGCGAGCAGCACGATGCCGGTCTCGCCCATGCTGCCGGGGCGCTGCCCGGAGAAGCTCACCGGCAATCCCTGGGCGAAGGTCTGCAGCAGCGTGACACCGCGCGAGAGCTCCGTCTTGGCCTGGCCCAGCAAGGTGGCGCTGGTATAAGCATCGGGGATGCTGCCACCGAAAGTGATCGACAAACTTTCGACCAAACCCGGCGAAGCACTTTGACCACTCGGGCCGACCCAGGCCGTCATCACCACCGGGAAGGACACCAGCAGCGCCACCCGCGCCACCATGGCCGGGTTGAACAGGTTGCAGCCGAGGCCCCCAAACACCTGCTTGCCGACCACCGTCGCGAACAGGCCGCCGACCACGCCGATCCACCAGGGCGCCCAAGGTGGCAGGGACATCGCCAACAGCCAACCGGTAAGCAGCGCGGAGCCATCGAGCAGCGCGGGGCGCACCAGCTTCTTCATCAGCACAAGGCACGCCGCTTCGCCGGCCAGGGCCGAGGCTACGGTGAGCAGCCACAGACTGATTGCGGGCCAGCCAAAGTACCAGAAGCCACACAGCGTGGCCGGCGCCAGCGCCAGCATGACCTTCAGCATCACGGAGCTGACACTGGAAAGTTCCTTGGCATGCGGCGAGGCGGCAACGGATGGCAGGGCGGTGGAAATCGGACTATTCATGGACCTCTCCTTGTGTCATTCCGCTGCAGCAGCGGCTTGCGCAGCTTGCTGGGCAGCACGCTCAGCCTTGCGTCGAGCAGCCGCTTCGGCACGCTCGCGCGCCTCGCGTTCGAGGCGTGCAGTGCGGGCCTGGGCCAGGCCCTTGGTGAACTCGTTGCGCTTTTTCTGCTGGGCTCGTTTCCATAGCTCGCCCTTGGCGTGATAGAAGGCATGCACCAGAGGAAGATGCGATGGGCATACGTAGGCGCAGCAGCCGCACGCGAGGCAATCGTCGAGCTTCTGTGCATCGGCCCCGTCGTAATCCCCGGCCTTCACCCGGGCCGCAATCTCCAGCGGCAAAAGCCCCATCGGGCAGGCCGATACACAGCTGCCGCAACGAATGCAGGGCGAAGGCTCCGGCTTGGCGATCTCGGCAGCGCTGAGGGCAAGAATGCCGCCACAGCCCTTCACGGTCGGCACCCGAGCATGCGGCAGAGCGGCCCCCATCATGGGTCCGCCCATCACCAAGCGTGCCGGCGTTTCTTTCAGGCCAACGAAAGCCAGCAAGTCCTCAACCATCACACCGATCGGCGCGAGCACATTGCCCGGATCCATCACCGCGCCACCATTCACGGTGACGATGCGCCGATACAAGGACTCGCCGTGGCGCAAGGCCCGGTGGATCGCCGCACAGGTGCTGACGTTATTGACCAGCACACCCACCGTGGCGGTACGCGCGCCGGCCGGCACCTGCTTGCCGGTGAGCACTTCCACCAGTTGGCGGTCCGACCCCATCGGGTAGCGCGCCGGCACCGGGCAGATGCGGATGGCATCGAATGGCTCGGCGGCAGTGCGCATCGCGGCAATCGCTTCGGGCTTGTTGTCTTCAATCCCAACCAGCGCGCTGGCCGCTCCGGTGGCATGCATCAAAATGCGAATGCCATCAACAACCTCCTCAGCCCGCGCCCGCATCACGCAATCGTCACTCGAAAGATAGGGCTCGCACTCGCCGCCGTTGATGATCAGGGTCTCGACCGCATGCTTGCGCCCGAGCTGGGCCTTGGGCGCCGACGGGAAGGTGGCTCCGCCGAGGCCGACAATACCGGCCGCTGCGATCTGGCGTGTCACTTCGTCCGGCGCCAGGCTCAGCGGATCGGGCATCTCGCTCGCGGGCAGCGCCTGATCTTCGCCATCGCAGGCAATCGTGATCGCATCGAAAGGCAGGCCGGAAGGATGCGGCGCAATCACCGGTCCGATGGCCGTCACCACGCCGGAAGTCGGCGCATGCACCGGGGCCGATACGTTGCCTTGGGCTGAAGCAAGCAGCTGGCCGCGCAGCACCTTGTCTCCCACCGCGACAACCGGCTTGGCCGGCGCCCCCACGTGTTGCAGCAAGGGCACGCACAGCGTGGCAGGAATCGGCATCACGCGCAGCGGCACATCAGCGGCCGGTCGCTTGTGATCGTCATGCGGATGCACCCCCCAGCGCACGCCGGTGATCTTGTCGAGAAAGCCCATGTTTCGGTCTCCGTTCAGGCAAAGGCGGGCTTAGCCCAATTCCAATCTTTCAACTGTTGCGGCAACGGCCGCAGCACGATGGCGCCCGTCGGGCATAGATCCATGCAACCGCCGCAGCCCGTGCAAGCCTCGTCGAGCACGCCATGTATCTGCTTGGCCGCCCCCACGATGGCATCGGTCGCGCAGCCCTTCAGGCACTTGCCGCAACCGATGCAGATCTCTTCAGCCACTATCGCCACCTGTGGGCCTGGGTCCTCCAGCCCGTCAAGACTCAAGGCGATGCCCAGCTTGGCTGCAATGGCCTGAGCCAGCGCCACCCCGCCGCCGGGACAGACCGTGGCCGGCGCCTCACCGCGCACCAGCGCTTCGGCGGCTGCGGTGCAACCGGCGAGACCACACTGGCCGCAGTTGGTGCCGGGCATCATTTCGGCCAGCTCCACCGCCACGCTATCGGCTTCCACCGCAAACACCTTGGCGGCGTAGCCCAGCAACAGGCCCAGAAAGAGTCCGAGAAAAGTCAGGCTCAGGATTCCGATCATGTCTGTCTCCTCAGGCGAAATTCAGACCGGCAAAGCCCATGAAAGCCATGGCCAGCAAACCGGCGAGTACGAAGGTGATCGGCACGCCATCAAAGGTGTCAGGCACGCGCACCAACGCCAGGCGCTCACGCAGGCCGGCAAACATCACCATCACCAGCACGAAGCCCAGTGAGGAGCCGAAGGCATACACCAGCGTCTTCACGAAGCTATTGCCCTCCTGCACGTTGAGCAGGGCCACGCCCAGCACCGCACAATTGGTAGTAATCAGCGGCAGGTAGATGCCTAGCGCGCGATACAGCGCCGGCATGCTCTTCTTGATCACCGCTTCGATGAACTGCACGGTGGCGGCGATCACCACAATGAAGGTCAGGATGCGCAGGTACTGCAGGCCGAAGGGCGAGAGCAGGAAGTGATCAAGCACCCAGGCCGCGGCGGAGGCCACGGTAATCACGAAGGTAGTCGCCATGCCCATGCCAAGCGCGCTGTCGAGACTCTTCGATACGCCCATGAAGGGACATAGGCCGAGAAACTTCATCATCACCACGTTGTTCACCAGCGCGGTCGTTACCAGCAGGATCAGGTATTCGCTCATGGAGCTGTTTCTCCCGGAATCAATGTCAGGCTGGCAAACACACGCTTGCATCCAGCCCCTGGTCGCTGTGGTGCATGAGCTGTGCCAGGCCGGTGCGCGGAGCACCGCAACGGTGCCCGTCCCCCTTCTGGCAGGGGCTTTCAGGTCTCTCTACAGGTGCTCAGAACCGATGTCGGACTCTGTCGGGGATACGACAAGGCGACAAACGGATGCAACAAAGCCTCTACGCAAACACCCGACTTGAGCAGGCTCAAGGAATGCGCAGCAGCCCATCGTGCAGGGCATGAAATCTGCATCAAGAGGCATGAACGCAACGCAAAGGCCCGCCATGCCCCGCTCCAGGAAAACGCCCACCCCCTCCCCTGCCGCCGGCATCCCGGCGGATCTGTTGCAGGCCGCTGTCGAGCAGGCGGACATCGCCATCTCGATCACCGATCCGCATGCCACGATCCAGTACGTCAACCCGGCATTCACCCGGCACACAGGCTTCGAGCTGGAGGACGCGGTGGGCAAGCCTCAGTCCATTCTCGCCAGCCACACCACGCCGCGCCCGGTGTATGCCGCGCTGTGGGAGCAGATCGCCAGCCGTCAGCCCTGGCGCGGCCGCCTCGTGAATCGCCGCAAGGATGGCAGCCAGTACATCGCCGATCTGACGATCTCGCCGCTGCTTGATGACAACGGCAACATCGTGCATTTCCTCGGCCTGCATCGCGACATCACCGAGATGCATCGCCTCGAGTGCGCGGTACGCAACCAGAAAGCCCTGATCGAATCCGTGGTGGACACCGCGCCAATGGTGCTGGCACTACTCAACATGGAAGACCGGGTTCTGCTCGACAACCACGCCTACAAGGCCCTCACCGCCGATCTGGGCATGACCGAAGCGGCCAGCGTGCTGCTCGAGGCCGTGCGCCACGAGATCGGCAGCGGCTTTGGCCCCTTCAAGCCAGGCGCCATGGCCTTCACGGACCAGCAGGTGCGCCTCGATCATCCGCAGTGGCGCAACCCACGCTGGTACAACTGCTCGGGCACCTGGCTCACCGCCACCCCTGACAGTGCCGATGCCTTCTTCGATCCCAAACCCCTGCCCTGCCTGCTGCTGGTCGCAACCGATGTGAGCCGCCAAGTGATGGAACAGGAGAAGGCACGCGTAGCAGCCCTGCACGCGCTGATGGCCGATGAAGAACGCGAGCAGAGTCTGCGCGAGAGCATGACGGCGGCGGTTTACCAGATGGAGGGGCCGCTGAACGTGCTCGAATCGGTGGTGAACCTGATGGGCCGGCGCGGGTGTGATCCCACCCAGGCAGCCCTGGTGGAAGCCCTGAAGGCCGGCCAGAGCGCCCTTGAAGCCTTGCGCAGCGCGGCGCCGGCGCCTACCAGTGCGGCCCTCAGCCGGGTCAATCTGAACGAAGCGGTGCGCGATGTACTGGATCTTTCGGCACAGAAATTCCTCGCCGCCGGCGTCAGCGTGAGCTGGGCACCACAGCTCGTGCTCCCCAGCCTGCAGGGCTCGCCAGCGCGCCTGCGCAGCCTGCTCAAGGCGCTCATCGACAATGCCATCGAAGCCATGAACAGCAAGGGCTGGCAGCTGCGCGAACTCTCCATCGCCTCCCATGCGGATGCCGAATGCATCGAGATCACGGTTGCCGACAGCGGCCCCGGCCTCGCGCCCGAGTTGTGTCTGAAAGCCTTCGAGCCTTTCTGGAGCACCAAGAAGGCTCATGGCAAGCACCTCGGCACCGGGCTCTCGTCAGCGCAGCAGGTCGCCGTCGATCACGGCGGCGGTATCGAACTGGGCAGCGGGCCGCAGGGCGGTTGCGTCGCCAAACTGGTCTTACCGATCAAAAGAGGTAGCGGGTACTGAGGACTGAGTGGAGCCGGCTCAAACCGGCCACAACACTGCAGGCGCGGAACGCTCTCGCACCTGCCGACTGAACAAGCAGCTGAAGGTAACGATATGGCCATGGACGCCGAAGGCGCACTGAAACATACGCTGATGGAAACGCTCTACAAGGTGAGCGTGATCCTGTCCCGCTCGCTCGATGTAAAGCTGGCACCGCAAGAGGTGCTGCGCGCACTGGAAGAGAATGCCGGCCTGACCCGCGGCATGATCAGCGTGCTCGATGCCAGCTCCGGCGAGCTGGTCGTGAATGCCGTGCAAGGCATTGAGGAGCAAGAGTTCGAGCCGGTGCGCTACCAGAGCGGCGAAGGCGTGCTGGGCCTGATCCTCGAAGAAGGCAAGACCGTGGCCCTGCCGCAGGTATCGGCCAATCCGCGCTTCCTGAACCGGCTCGGCATCTACGAGCGGCGCCTGCCTTTCATCGCCGCACCCATCCACGTCGGTGGCGCCTTGCAGGGTGTGCTCGCCCTGCAGCCCAACCGGCTGGATGACGGACTGCTCGCGGTGCGCGCGCGCTTCGTGGAGATGGTGGCCAACCTGATCGGCCAGAGCGTGAAGCTCTCGCTGGACGTAGCCGAGGAAAAGAAATCCATTGCAGAGGAGCGCGACACCCTGCGCCGCACCGTGCGCGCCCAGCACGGGTTCGACAACATCGTGGGTCACTCCTCCGGCATGCGCAAGATCTTCGAGCAGATCCGCATGGTGTCCAAGTGGAATACCACCGTGCTGATCCGCGGCGAAACCGGCACCGGCAAGGAACTGATCGCCAATGCCATCCACTACAACTCGCCGCGCGCACGCGGCCCCTATGTGCGCCTGAACTGTGCCTCACTACCCGAGAACCTGCTCGAGTCCGAACTCTTCGGCCACGAAAAAGGCGCGTTCACCGGCGCCATCGCCTCGCGCAAGGGGCGCTTCGAAATGGCCGATGGCGGCAGCATCTTCCTCGATGAGATCGGCGAAATCTCGCCCGCCTTCCAGGCCAAGCTATTGAGAGTCTTGCAGGAAGGCGAACTGGAGCGCGTGGGCGGCGGCCGCACCGTGAAAGTGGATGTGCGCGTGATCGCCGCCACGCACCGCGATCTCGAAGATGCGGTGGATGCCGGCAAGTTCCGCGAGGACTTGTACTTCCGCCTCAACGTGATGCCGATCCGCCTGCCTGCCCTGCGCGAGCGCCTCGAAGACGTTCCCGCCATCGCCCGCTTTCTGGTGGGACGCATCGGTCAAGCCCAGGGGCGTCCGCTGGAACTCTCCGATGCCGCCCTCGCCCGCCTCACCCAGTATTCATGGCCGGGCAATGTGCGCGAAATGGAAAACTGTCTTGAGCGCGCGGCCGTGATGTCGGAGAGCGGCCACATCGACGCCGATCTGATCCGCATCGACCGCCAGCGCGAGAGCCTGCTCAGCAGTGCGGTCAGCACTGCCCCGCGCATCGATTTCGACGACCCCAATGTGGACGAGCGCAGCAAAGTCATCGCCGCACTCGAACAGGCCGGCTGGGTGCAGGCCAAGGCTGCGCGCCTGCTCAACATGACGCCGCGCCAGATCGCCTACCGCATCCTGACCCTGGGCATCGAGGTCAAGCAATTCTAAGCAGCTGTTCACGATCTGTAGCGAGAGGCCGTCAGCAGGGGCAAGGCAAGGTTGAGCAGAGCCTGCCCTGCGCTGCCGCAGCCGGTTTGCTGTGCAAAGCAAAGCGTGGGGCAGCGCAGCACAGGATGTTGATCAACGAGGATTCCGAGCTGCGCATGCGCCCTCCCAGTTATCAATCAGCGGCCTAGTCCGATCGGGAACAGCTTCTAAAGCTGCCACCACACCTGGCCGCGGGCATTGCATGGCGTCTACGAAACCATGAAAACGCCTGTACTGCCCCTCGCCAAGGGGCTGCAGTTATATCGCTACCCGGCTGCCCATCTCCACCACTCGTGCTGTGGGCAGCTTGAAGAAGTTGGCCGCGCTGGAAGCATTGCGAAACAGGAACTCGAACAGGCGCTCACGCCACAGCGCCATGCCGTGCACTTCCGATGAGGGCAAGATCGTGTCACGGTTCAGGAAATAAGAGACCTGCTGCGGCTCGAGTGGCAAACCCTGCTCGGCACAACGCGTGAGCGCCTCGGGCAGATCCGGCTCCTCCATGAACCCGAAACGCACCAGCACACGCGAGAAAGTGTTGCCAAGGCGCTGCACTTCGACACGATCCTCGATCGGCACCCGCGGCACCGACTCGATGATCACGCTCACGAACACGGTGCGCTCATGCAGCACCAGGTTGTGCTTGAGGTTATGCAGCAGCGCACCGGGCATCTGCTCCGAGCGTGGATTGAGGAACACAGCGGTGTGCGGCACACGATGGATCGGCTCGGCATCCAGCATGCGGGCAAAGGTTTCGAGCGGCACCGAATCACCCTTCTGCACTTCAGCCAGCAATTGCCGGCCACGCCGCCAGGTGAACAGCAGCAGGCTCACGCCGGCTCCGAAGACCAGCGGGAACCAGCCTCCATCGAGAATCTTCATGCCATTCGAGGCCAGGAAGACCAGTTCGAGCGCCACCAGCGGAGCGAACACCAGCAGTACAAGCAGCGGCGGCCAGCGCCAGTCGCGCAAAGCCACCGTGATGGCCAGTGCCGAAGTCACCAGCATGGTCAGGGTCACCGCGATGCCATAGGCCGCCGCGAGATTGCCCGAGGAGCGAAAGCCCAGCACGGTAGCCAGCACCAGCAGCAGCAAAGCCCAATTCACGAAAGGCAGATAGATCTGCCCGATCTGGGCGCCGGAGGTGTGCTTTACCGCCATGCGCGGAGCGAGGCCCAGCTGGATCAGCTGCAGGGTGACCGAATACGCCCCGGTGATCAGGGCCTGCGAGGCAATCACGGTCGCCAGCATGGCCAGCCCCACCATCGGATACAGCGCCCAGCCGGGCACCGATAGATAGAAAGGGTTGGCCGCAGCGGCCGGATCGTTGATCAACAACGCCCCCTGCCCCATGTAGTTCAGCACCAGCGCCGGCATCACCAGGCACAGCCAGCCATAGCGGATGGGCTTGGCGCCGAAGTGGCCCATGTCGGCATAGAGTGCTTCACCACCGGTCATGGTCAGGAACACGGCCCCCATCGCGAAGAAGGCCAGCTTCGGGCTATGCATCGCGAAGTTCAAGGCGTAGTGCGGCGACAGCGAAGCCAGCACTTCAGGATGGGCCAACACATTGTGCAGGCCAATCGCCCCGAGACTCAGGAACCACAGCACCACGATCGGGCCGAAGAAGGTGCCGACCCTGGCGGTGCCATGGTGCTGCACGAGGAACAACACGATCAGGATCAGCAAAGTCAGCGGCACAACGAAGGGTTTGAGCACCGGCGTCGCCACCTCCAGCCCCTCCACCGCCGAGAGCACCGAGATGGCCGGCGTGATGATGCCATCTCCATAAAACAGGGCGGCCCCGAAGATCCCCAGCGACACCGCAATGGTCTTCTTGCGCGGCGTGTCCGCCGCTTTGGAGAGGACCCGCGCCATCAGCGCCACGACACCCCCTTCACCATGGTTGTCGGCACGCAGCACGATCAGCACGTACTTGCAGGTCACGATCACCAGCAGGCTCCACACGATCAGTGAGAGCACGCCATACACGTTCTCCAGCGTCACCGGCAGTGAGTGCGCTCCGCCGGGCAGAAAAGCTTCCTTCAAGGCATACAGGGGACTGGTGCCGATATCGCCGTAGACCACGCCCAGCGCGGCCAGCATCAGCTTGGGCATTGATTGCGCCGAAGCGCCATGGGAACTGCTCATGAAGAGAACTCCACGGAAAAAATCAGGGGAAACAGGATCAGAGAACGAAGCGGTAACCCGTACCGGTCTCAGTCAGAAAGTGGCGTGGCCGGGCCGGGTCGGCCTCCAGCTTGTGGCGCAGATGGCCCAGATAGATACGCAGGTAGTGAGCGCTGTCGACAAAGCTCGGCCCCCATACCTCGCGCAAGAGCTGGCGGTGGGTCAGCACCTTGCCCTGTCCGGCGATCAGCGCGCACAGCAGGCGGTATTCAATCGGCGTGAGATGCACCATCACGCCCGCGCGCGTCACCTGACGCAGCACAAAATCCACCTCGATCTCGCCGAAGGCCAGACGCGGCGCCTCGCTGCGCCCGGCGCGGCGCAGCAGGGCACGCACCCGGGCCAGCAACTCACCGCGCGAAAAGGGCTTGATCAAGTAATCATCGGCCCCGGCATCCAGCGCCTCGATCTTGTCGCGCTCCTGGCTGCGCGCGGAGAGCACCAGCACCGGCATCGCACTCCAGGCCCGCAGCTCGCCGATGAAGGTCTTGCCATCGCCATCCGGCAGGCCCAGATCGAGCACCACGATCTGCGGCATTGCGCTCGCCAGCGCTTCGCGCGCGGCGGCCATCGAACCTGCTGCCACACAGCGCAGCGGCAAGCTGGCAAGCGCATCGCAGAGCAGGCTGCGAATCTGCGGCTCATCCTCCAGCACCAGGGCCAGCGGAGTTTCAAGCATCCGGAAGCTCCACTTCTTCCGCCAGCGGCGGCGGCTCACTGCGCGGCAGGGTGAAGGCGAAACCAGCCCCTCCCACCTCACGATTGGCCGCCGTCAGGCGTCCGCCATGGGCCTCGACGATGACCCGACAGATCGACAGCCCCAGCCCCAGGCCGGCCACATGCGCCACGCCCTCGCCGCGCACGAAGGGCTCAAACAGGCGTGCCACCTGCCCCGCCGGCAGGCCAGGGCCTTCATCTTCCACGCTGACCCGCACGGCATCGGCCTGCAACTCGGCGGCCATCCGGAGGGTGCTGCCCGCGGGACTGAACTTCGCTGCGTTCTCCAGCAGATTGCACAGCACGCGCTCGATCAATACGGCATCGAACTCCAGCAGCGGCAGTTGCGGCGGAAGCGCGATTTCGAGCTTATGCGTGCTCAGGCGATCACCGAGATGCGCAGTGGCTGCGCCGATGATTTCCTCCAGCGATTGCCAGTCGCGCCGCATCACCATGCCGCCGGACTGCAGGCGCGCCATATCGAGCAGATTGTTGACCAGCTCGCTCATGCGCATGGCTTGCTCGCGCAAAGCCAGCGCCAGCGCACGGGCAGGCGCGCCCTCGGCCTCGCACAGCGCATCAGCCTGCCCCACCATGATCGTGAGCGGCGTGCGTACATCGTGCGAAAGCGCCGCAAGGATGGTGCTGCGCAGGCGCTCGCGCTCCATGTCGAGGGTGGCGGCCTGGGCCACTTTCACGTAGTGCAGGCGCTCCAGCGCAATCGCCACCAGCACGGCCACCGCCTCCAGCATCTGGCGCTGCGGGCGCGCCAGACGCGTCTGCGGCAGGGACACCAACAGCACGCCACGCCGGCGCATCGGCGCATCCAGCGGCAGCAGCACGAGGCGCCGCGCGGCATCGAAGAGGTCAGCCTGCTCATGCAGCTGGCCATCCCGCAGCACGGTTTCGACCATCGCCCGCAGTACGTCAGGCGAGTTCGCTCCGGCATTCAGACACACCAGGCGTTCATCGCTGCGCAACCACCACAACTCGGCCCGCGCCTGCAGCTCACGCGCCATGAAGGCCGCCACCAGTGGCGGCACCTGGGCCTGATCGATGCAGCCGGCCAGCTCACGCGCCAGCGCGTACTGACGCTGCGCGCTACGCTCACCGGCCTCCGCCAACACCGCCTGCTCGCGCAGACGGGCCGTGAGGTGCGCCAGCAGCAGGCCCACCAGCAACATCACGGCAAAGGTCAGCAGATATTGCACATCCCCGACGGCGAGCGACAGGCGCGGCGGGATATGGAAGAAATCGAAGGCCAGCACGCCGCTGATCGCACACCAGGCCGCCGGCCCCTGCGAAAAACGCAAGGCAATGCCGACAACCAGCAAGAGATAGAGCATGACCAGATTGGTCGGCTCGATGGCCTGGCTCAACGGCAAGGTGATGGCCGTCAGCAGAATCACCCCGAGGCTGGCTACCGCATAGCCAGCAAGCGGATGGACAAACGAGGCGCGGATGCGGGTGAAACCAGACATGTCCGCAGCTTAGCGCCGCAGGTGTAAAAAAGATGAAAAAACCACTCAGCCACACCGCCCCCGGCCCGAGACGGGATCAGCCCGGCAAAGTCTGCGCAGTGAGCACCCGGCTCACCCCGGACACTGCAGCACCAAACGGGCGGCGTTCCTGAGTTTGGTCACTCATCAGCACACCGCGCTCCAAGTGAAGGATTCACGCCATTCTGGGCAACGAGCGCGTGCGGTGAGCAATGAATAGTCGCTGTGCTTTGACACCAACCGGATGGTCAATTCACACAACTCGGCCAGAACGGTCATTCAGTGCACGACGTTTGGACGACAGCTACCGACCCGCTGCGGACGGCCGGACTTTTGGAAAGCGGACACTCAGTTGTGACAACGGTAGGTCAGAAAAGCCTTAAGCGACTTCCGACGTTTGTGCCGGTCAATTCACGCCGCCATCCATCAAGAATTCCCAAACTACGAATCGGGCGCGTATCGGAGTTACGGCCTTAATCCGACAAAACTACAAGTCTTTTCCATTGCAAACCTCTCACCATACTTATGAGATCGTTCTGCAACGTATTGGCGTCAACATCGTAGTCCGCAAGGAGACGAGCATACAAGTCCTGCAAGCTCCGCTTGCCGTCAATCAGCTTAAATATGTCTGAAGCTGTTTCGTTCAAAAATTCGATTTCCCCCATGAACGAAAGCACAATCGTTGTCGCCCCCTCGTGCCTTTCTTTAATGCATATTTTTCGGGGGACTTGCGATTTGATTAAATCAAATATGCTTGAATTCATGTGCGCTCATGCTTTGCAGTGGTTTGCAGCTTTTTTCATGGGCTGAACTCTTTGCGGCAGATCTAGCCAGCATTGACGCGGCCCCTGTTATAGCGCCAACAGAGGGGAGGATGCTTTCAAAAGAAGTTGCGCAGCTACAAACTTCGACAAAATTTGGTTGTTTGTAAGTTTTCATGGTATTAGCAGAACGTCCTTGTCGTTGTAGTTAGAGATTAAGGATGAGCGCCCAGTATACTTGTCGACGCTATCAATGTATCCAGAAACTGCTTTGCTCTTCCAGATGTCGCCTGGAATATCTTTCCATACATCACTAAACTTCATGTCTCGAACGTTGCCAACTACGAATGGGGCAACGCAATCTAGCCGAACATCACCATTGGGGCGAATTATTGCACTATCAACAACCCCAGCTGATGCCTGTTGAAGCTGAAGCTTTATGAAACTACTCGTTTGAACATCAATTTTTTTGTAAAAACGCTGTTTGGACTCTTTGATTTTTTCTAAAAAAACAAATCTCTGCTCGTTTGTCAGGATGAGGTCAGGATAGTCGGTGGCGCGGCCACTTGGCATAATATCCCCAATTACTATTGCTGAAGCGCCAAGTTGGTACGCCTGCTCTATATAAGAATCAATTTTGGCGACTTCCGACGGCTGCAATGAGCTTGCTATCTTCAACGGAATTCCGCTATTCGAAATCATTGAGGCCGCATTTATTGCTCTTTCCCAGCTGCCTTCTTTTCCCCGAAACTCATCGTGCGTCTTGGGATTTAATCCGTCAATCGAAACTTGCATCCATGCGTAATTATACGACTTCAGCTTTTCTATCTTCTGTTTGTCTATAAAATACCCGTTTGTTATAAGCACAAACCTTGCATTGTCCTTATGAAATACATCCATTATGTTGAATAAATCTGATTTCAACATAAACGGCTCTCCGCCGGAAATAATTACCTGAAAAACGCCACCATGGTCTGTAATGTCCTTTGCGATTTGAACCCATTCTGCAGGCTTCAAATTATTAGAATCATTACCAACGCCTGACCTGTTGTAGCAATGCTTGCAGCGCAGATTGCATTTATCTGTGAGCTCAAGCTGGATGCTCAGTGGTAGTGATAGCTTGCTCGGGTAATCCCCGGTGCGGATAAGGTTTTCGATGCTCTTGGAGAAGGCATCTATGGATTTTTCTTCGGTGTCATACAAAAAATCCAGTTCGTGTGCGCTCATTTTTTGCCGAGAAATTGCTGATATTCGTTGTTGATAATAATGGCACGTTTAATCGCAGCCCGCGCTAACCTGAGCGAATCCAGGCGGGGTCGCAATGCCACTTTTTGACTAACGTCAAATTCAATCAAAGTTGCCAAGAGGTAAGTTGTATCGCGTGGATCGTGGTCGCCTGAATCTCCCCGGGTTATGTGGAGACCGCACGTAGGGGCAATAAACGTTAGCGTGCATAGCGGGGGCAGGTCTTTACTTGAAGCATTTCCCGATGAAACCACACCTTCCGGAGCAATTCGCTTTGCTGATTGTTCCTCGCTGCACCCTGCCAATGACCGCTTTCGGCACACATCCCCGAGCGTCCGTACTTGGCCGGAAGCAGCCATCAGACACCCAGCAAGGCACTACTGCAACACCGTAAAGCATGTTGTTGCCACGGCAATGTGACGCAGATCACAAACCGCATACTTTCTCATGCTAAAAGCATCATGAAGTAGTTATCTTGACTACCCATAGGCTTCTGACCGTTATCGGCCATGAACGGACCTTCAGACATACGCACCGTAAGCGGGCGCTCATGCGCTGTCGTGCCTCGTCCTATACCTGCCCGCACTATTAACCGTAGACGGCCCCCTGGGTCCGTCTACTAACAAGTTAGGCAACACAGGAGTTCTCATGGATGTCCAACAAAAATTTTCGGAGCTAGAGTTGGTTTTTACTATTGCGAAAGATGATCCTTCGCTTTTGGACAAGCTCTCCTTTGTACACCTCGTCAAAATGAAGTTCGACGCTAATGAAAAGCAAGTTGGGTGGTTCAAGGCCGAAGGAAACGATCCATATGTTCAGGTCAAACTTTCTTTTGCGGACTGGTCTGCACTGAGTAACGCGCATTCGCACTGCAGTCAGTTCTTGGATGATTCGGGCGCGGTTACCTCTACATATCATGGCGCGCTCCATCAGGCCGACCCCTATGGAAAGATGGCAGAAGGTTTGAAGCTTCGCGCGCTAGCTAATAGGCAATAATAAGGTGCAGCTTACGGTGTGCCCACGCAGCATACGATCAGAGGCCATCGACAAACGCGTGAGCTCACCGAGCCCGCGCTACCTAACTGGGCGCTGCACGATAAAACCGCGTAGCGCCGGTTAGCTCTACGACGGAAAAATATTATTTTTTCGGCATTCATCTTTAGGAAAACCGTCAAACATGCACAAAACATCGGACGTATTCGGAATCACAAGGGACCTTCCACTGAATTATGTGGAGCGGAATTCAGCGGACAATAAGCTCGTCGAAAACCTTACGCGAGAAAAACACCTTGTGATATTTGGGAGCTCAAAGCAAGGAAAAACCAGTCTCCGAAAGCATGCCCTGAACGATACTGATTACATAGTTGTTCACTGCTCAAATAAGTGGCAGGTGGCCGATGTAAACTCTGCGATTTTAAAGAAAACTGGGTTTGAGCTAACCCAATCCAACTCAAAATCAACAACAGGCAAGTCAAAAATATTTGCCAAAATAACTGCTGGTATTTTCGGGGCGAGCGCTGAAGGCGGGGCTGAAGCGGAAAAAGAAAACACCAATGGAAGCACAACGGCACCTCTCGAACTTGACCCAGATGATGTTAATGACATTATTGCCGCCCTAAACAGCATTAAGTTCAATAAATACATTGTTCTCGAAGACTTTCACTACCTCCCAACTGACACGCAAAAAGACTTTTCGGTTGCACTTAAAGCATTTCACGAAGAATCAAAATATTGCTTTATTATCATTGGAGTGTGGCTTGAGGAGAATCGACTGACCGTTTACAACGGCGACCTTACGGGCAGAATAACCTCCATCAATGCAGACAAGTGGGAAGTTGATGATTTGGAAAAAGTCCTAACCGAAGGCGAGAGTCTACTGAATATCAAATTCAATGGTGACTTTGTATCTGCACTAATAAATCAATGCCACGGGAGTGTCTACATACTTCAGGAGTCATGTCACCAGTGCTGTATAAGAGCCAATATTTACGAGACACAAAAACAAACAATCGAAATCGGTGACAAAATACAGGTCGAAGGTATTGTTAGTGAGGTTGTTTCGCAACAGACTGGACGATTTAATTCCTTCATAACTCAGTTCTCGGAAGGTTTTCAAACCACTGCACTAGAAATGCACAAATGGTTACTTTTCCCCGTTCTGACTTCGAGCATCAACGATCTACGTGCGGGTCTTAAGTACAGCAAAATTCGAGAAATTCTGGAGGCCAACCATCCATCAAAAGGAGATTTGAATCCCGGAAACGTAACGCAGGCACTCCAATCAACTGCCGCACTTCAAGTCAAGAAAGAAATTAAGCCGATTATCCTTGACTACGACCAAACCAATTTAAGGCTTCGAGTTGTTGATAGTGGTTTTTTGATCTGGCTTGACAAACAAAATCGTAAAGAACTGCTTGCACTCGCCGGCTTGCCGTATGTCTAACATTGCGCTCAACCTCGCTCCCTTCGGTCGCTGGATGCTGTGCGATAAGGCCGAGCAGCAGCGGAGTCCTCCACGTTGAACGTCAGCTTTCAAAAAGTCTGATCGACTGAAACGGGTCGTCATGAGACAGCCAGGACGCGCAATTTTTTCTTGCGCACGCGGATCAAGGCCTCACTCACACCCTGCGTAACTTGAACACAGGAGGGTGCGCAAGCCTTCGGCTTTCACGCCCTACAAATTGAAGGTCTGCTTACACAGACGCTTCACGGCATGTGGCACAGTCTTCCCAAGGCAGGCATTCACACACGCGCGGCCGCTCCACGTACTGGCTGCCCACATGCAGTTTGCCGCTGGTTTCCATCTGGGATTTTGACGGCGCACGATTTTGCGGAGCGGTGGCACTCGCTGCATCGCGCGGGCTGGGCGACCACTTCGCGAAGGGCGCCATGTCTTCCTTGTCCATCACGTACCAGAGTTTGTTGGCCGCGTCCCAGCGGGCGCCCAGTTTCTTGGCTGCATCCTTTTCCGCAAAGGGAACCTTCAGGTCGAATCTCATGTGGGGTCTGGCTCAAAGACAGCGGGCACGCATCATACGTGACAAGCCTGTCAGACCGGATGGTCTGCCGCGCGGGAAACCGCGCTCGGGGTCGCTGTGCCCTTCCCCACAAACAACTCTGTCACCAAGCCGACACAAAGCCTCCACGAAGCCAACAAGCCATTGATCCGTAAAGGCTTCCGGCCATGGGCACGGCATTTGCTGAACTCTTCGCAAACAGCACATCGGGAGTCCAGCATGTCCGCCCCCAGCCTTTCCCAGATTCTCGGCACTCCGCTCAGCGCGCCGCCCGCCCATTCCGGTTGCAGCGCCGGCAGTTGTGGCAGCAAGCCCTCCCGGGTGGCCGGCCTCACGGCCGACATCCAGAAGAAGGTGCAGGATCACCCCTGCTACTCCGAGGAAGCCCATCATCACTTTGCCCGCATGCATGTGGCGGTGGCCCCCGCCTGCAACATCCAGTGCAACTACTGCAATCGCAAGTACGACTGCAGCAATGAATCGCGCCCGGGCGTGGTGTCCGAAGTGCTGAGCCCTGCTCAGGCGATCAAGAAAACTCTGGCTGTCGCTGCGGCGATCCCGCAGATGAGCGTGCTGGGCATTGCCGGGCCGGGCGACGCCCTGGCCAATCCGGCCAGAACCTTTGAAGTGTTCCGCGCGTTGCAGCAGCGCGCACCGGACATCAAGCTCTGCCTCTCCACCAACGGCCTGATGCTGCCGCAGTATGTGGAGCAGATCGCTGCCGCCAATGTGGATCACGTCACCATCACGATCAACTGCATTGATCCGGACGTGGGCGCACAGATCTATCCGTGGATCTTCTGGGAGCATCGCCGCGTCAGCGGCCGCGAGGCCGCCGAGATCCTCATCGCCCAGCAGCAGAAGGGCCTTGAGATGCTGGTGGCGCGCGGCATTCTGGTGAAGGTCAATTCGGTGATGATCCCCGGCATTAACGACGAACATCTGAAGGAAGTCTCGCGTGTGGTGCGCGCCAAAGGTGCTTTCCTGCACAACGTGATGCCGCTGATCTCGGAGGCCGAGCACGGCACCCACTTCGGTCTCAGCGGCCAGCGCGGCCCGACCCCGGCCGAGCTGCAGGCCCTGCAGGATGCCTGCGCAGGCGACATGAACATGATGCGCCACTGCCGCCAGTGCCGCGCCGATGCGGTAGGCATGCTCGGCGAGGATCGCGGCGCTGAATTCACGCTCGACAAGATCGAGGCCATGGAGATCGATGAAGTGGCCGCAATGGCGCGCCGCGTGGCCCTGCGTGCTTCGATCAATGCCGAGCTGGAAGCGAAACGAGCCGCCCGCCATGCTGCGCCGGTGGTGCAGATCAAGGCGCCGAGCCGCGGACGCCCGGTGCAGATGGCGGTTGCCAGCAGCGGGCAGGATCTGGTCAATCAGCACTTCGGCCATGCGCGCGAATTCCTGATCTACGAGGCTAGCAGTGCCGGCGTGCGCTTTCTCGGCTCACGCCGCGCCGCGCAATACTGCGGCGGCGAGAGCGAGTGCGGCGAGGCCGAAAACACCTTGGCCCGCACCATCGCCACCCTGGCGGACTGCGAAGTGGTGCTGTGCTCGCGCATCGGCTTCGAGCCCTGGAGCAAGCTCGAAGCAGCAGGCATCCAGCCCAATGGCGAGCACGCCATGGAAGCGATCGAGGCTGCAGTGCTGAGTGTCTGGCAGGAGATGCTGGCTGCGGGCAAGCTCGAGCGGGCTCCGTTTGCGGAACAGATGCGGGCATGAAACCTGCAATGAATGGCTTGAGCCAAGCCGGCAAGAGGTCCATGCATGGCACTCGAAATCGTTGAAGGTTGCGTCAATTGCTGGGCTTGCCTGCCCGTGTGCCCGAATGAGGCCATCCTTGAGGCCAGTCCGCACTTCCTGATCGATGGCGCTTTATGCACCGAATGTGTGGAGGCGTATGCCACACCGCAGTGCGCGGCAATCTGTCCGGTTGAAGGCGTGATCCTCGACGAGCTGGGGGTCGCACTGAATCCGCCCGGCTCGCTCACGGCTTGCATCGCTGCGCTGGCAGCACCCGAAATACGGAAAGGAGCATGAGATGGCCACCGTTCACTTCTGGGAGAAACCGGGCTGCCGCACCAATGCCCGGCAAAAGGTCGCGCTGCTGGCCGCCGGCCATGAGCTCATCGTTCACGACCTGCTGCGCGAACCCTGGAGCGCCCAGCGCCTGCTGGATTTCTTCATCGATCTGCCGGTACGCGACTGGTTCAACCACAACGCCCCACGCGTGAAATCCGGCGAAGTGATCCCGGGCATGTTCGATACCAGCTCGGCCCTGCGCGCAATGATCGCCGAGCCCCTGCTGATCCGCCGCCCGCTGCTTCAGATTGGCACGACCTGCGTCGCCGGTTTCGATACCGAGCGCCTCGATGCCCTGATCGGCCTGGGCGTAAAAGCTGTAGGCGAATCCTGCAGCGCCGTTGAAGCAACCTGCGGCGGCTGAGCCACGCCGCCATGCTCGCCACCCTGCCCCTGTTCCAGTCCATCGCGCTGAGCCTGCGTGGCATCAGCAGCCATCCGGAGCGCCTGCGCCTGCGCAGCCACGCCCGTGGCGCCATGCAGGGCCTGGCGCTGGGTGATGCGCTGGGCGCCACGGTGGAGTTCATGACGCCACGCGAGATCCGCAGCCAGTACGGGTGCCACGATCGTATTCGCGGCGGCGGCTGGCTGCGCCTTGCACCGGGCCAGGTCACGGATGACACCACCATGGCCTTCGCCCTCGCTGAAGCCTGGCTCACCCATCATCACGCTCCGTCTGCCGAGGACTACGCCCGCGCCTTCGATGCCTGGATGCGCGCCAAACCGGTGGACATCGGCCACACCGTGCGCCGCGGCATCGCCCGCTTCCGCAACACCGGTCTGGCCTGCACGCCGTATTCGGAGGACGCCGGCAACGGTGCCACGATGCGCTGCGCCCCCACGGCCATCGCGCTGCTCGGCGCGCCGGCCGATACGGTCGGCCGTGCCACCCTGGCCCAGGCCCGCGTCACCCATCACAACATCCTTACCGACGCTGCCACCCTGGCGGTGGTCAACATGGTGCAGGCCGGCATCGTCGGCAAGGCTGGCGGCGGTGGCCTGCGCGCCGTGATGGCCCAGGCCAATCTGCTGGTACGCGAATTCCCGCTCTTCCAGTTCCGCACCCACCCCGCCGAGAACCCCAGCGGCTACATCGTGGACAGCATGCGCGTGGTGCTGCGCGGAATCGCCTTCAACGACAACTTCGAGTCCGCCTTGGTGCACGTGGTCAATTGCGGCGGCGATGCCGACACCACCGGCGCGATAGCGGGCATGGTGATAGGCGCACTGGTGGGCGAGGCCGGCCTGCCGGAGCGCTGGCTGCGCGAGCTGGAGAGTTCAACGCTGCGCCGCTGCAACGACTATGCCGATGCGCTGATCGAGCGTTCACCTGCCTGGCAGGCATGCTGAGCAGCACTTCAGGCGCATTCGGCCCCGCAAAACCACACATGCAACAACGTTGCATGTAAATCAGCTTCCCCGTATCCTGCCGGCCATGCTGCGTCGCCCGCTCCGGCCCCTCCTGTCCCTGCTACTCGCCTGCGCCCTCCTGCTCTCGCTGCAGGGCAGCCTGCTGCATGCACTGGGGCACGCCGAAGAAGCACTCAGCACGGTGCAGCACCTGCCTCAAGGGGGGAAACACCCGGCTGGCGAACAAGCCTGCACCCTCTGCCTGGCCTTCGCCGTTTTCGACGCGGCTGCGCCCGGCCAGGCAAGCTTCGGGCTCCTCCAGCCCGTTACCCACATCAGCTTCATCACTCCCGCTCAGCACCTCGCGCACAGCACGCTGCCGCACTATCGCTCGCGCGCACCACCCGCCCTCCTCGCCTGATCCGCTTTGCCAGCCGAGCCAGCCCTTGCACGGCTCGGCCTCCCGCGCCCGATACCGGGCGCCACAGCGTATTTCACGAGGATTCCCCATGTTCCGCCGCAACTCGATTGCCCTGGCCGTGCTCGCCCTGAGCGCCGCCCCCGCCTATTCCGCCACGCCCGCCAACGCCACCGATCTGAACCAGATCCGCCAGGAGATCGACGCCCTGCGCCAGGGCTACGAAGCGCGCATCCGCGAGCTTGAAGCCCGCCTCCAGAAGGTTCAGGGCACCGCCGAGCAAGCCAGCCAGAGTGCCCAGGCCAGCGCCGAAAAAGTCGCCGCCGCAGCCGCCACGCCGCCCGCAACACCCGCCTCCGCCAATGCCTTCAACCCGGAAATCTCGCTGATCCTCTCCGGCACCTACGCCAATCTCTCGCGCGATCCGGCCAACTGGCAGATGAGCAACTTCGTGCCTTCCGGTGACGAGACTGGTCCGGGCAAGAAAGGCTTCAGCCTGGGCGAGACCGAACTGGGTTTGCGCTCCAACATCGACCCCTACTTCTACGGCCAGGCCACCCTGGCGCTCTCGGCAGACAATGAAGTCGGCGTGGAGGAAGCCTTCGTGCAGACCCGCGCGCTGCCCGCCGGCACCCAGCTCAAGGCCGGCCGCTTCTTCTCCGGCATCGGCTACCTGAACGGCCAGCATGCCCACACCTGGGATTTCGTTGATGCGCCGCTGGCCTACCAGGCCTTCCTCGGCGGCCAGTATGGCCAGGACGGTCTGCAGTTCCGCTGGCTGGCCCCCTCCAGCACTTACCTCGAGTTCGGCGGCGAACTCGGCGCAGGCGAAAACTTCCCCGGCGCTGAGCGCAAGCAGAACGGCGCCGGCAGCACCAGTCTCTTCGCCAAGCTGGGCGGCGATGTGGGCGACAGCCACAGCTGGCAGCTCGGCGCGGGCTGGCTGCGGGCTGCCCCGCGCGAGCGCAGCTATGACAGCAGCGATCTCACCGGCACCGAAGTCAGCAACAGCTTCTCCGGCCGCAGCCAGCTATGGGTGCTGGACGGCGTCTGGAAGTGGGCGCCGGCCGGCAACGGCGAGCGCATGAACCTGAAGCTGCAGGGCGAGTACTTCCGTCGCCGCGAAACGGGCGAGCTCGCTTACGACACAGCCAACCAGAATCTCAGCGATGCCTACCGCTCGGCACAATCGGGCTGGTATGCGCAAAGCGTATTCCAGTTCATGCCGCGCTGGCGTGTGGGCCTGCGTTACGACCAGCTCGATTCGGGCACAGTCGATTACGCCAGCAACAATGCCTTCCTCGCCAACAGCGATTACAAGCCCAAGCGCACCAGCACCATGCTGGACTGGTCCCCCACCGAGTTCTCGCGCATCCGCTTTCAGTACGCGCTGGATAAATCCCGCGAAGGCGTGAAGGACGATCAGTTCTTCCTCCAGTACCAGATGAGCCTCGGCGCCCACGGCGCCCACAGCTATTAAGGAGGCCCACATGAAACGACTCAAACTCCTCGCCCTCGCGGCCGGCCTGCTGGCCGCCAACCTGGCCCATGCCAGCCTCAAGGTGGTGGCCTGCGAACCGGAATGGGGCGCACTGGTCCAGGAATTGGCCGGCCCCCGCGCCAGCCTCTACACCGCCACCACCGCACTGCAGGACGTACACCACATCCAGGCCCGCCCGAGCCTGATCGCCGCCGTGCGCACGGCCGACCTGCTGGTATGCACCGGAGCCGAGCTGGAAACCGGCTGGCTGCCGGTGTTGCAGCGCCAGTCCGGCAATGCCGCGGTACAGGTGGGCCAGCCCGGCTACTTCGAGGCCGCCAGTACGGTGCGCATGCTGGAGGTGCCGACAAAGGCCGACCGCGCCGATGGCGATGTGCATGCTGCCGGCAATCCGCACATCCAGACCGATCCGCGCAATATCGCCCGCGTGGCCACAGCGCTGAGCCAGCGCCTGAGCCAGCTGGACCCGGCCGGCAGCCCGGACTATGCCCGTCGCCTGGCGGACTTCAGTACCCGCTGGCAAGCCGCGATCCAGCGCTGGGAAGCCGCTGCCACACCGCTGCGCGGCCTGCCCATCGTCGTCCAGCACAAGGCCTTCCCCTACCTGCAGGACTGGCTGGGCCTGCGTGAAGTCGCCACGCTCGAGCCCAAGCCGGGGATCGAGCCGGGCAGCGGCCATCTCGCCACCCTGATCGAGCGCCAGCAGCAGAACCCGGCCCGCATGGTGCTGCGCGCGGCCTATAACGATGGCCGGGCCGCCGAGTGGTTTGCCAGCCGCGCGAAAATTCCGGTCGTGGTGCTGCCTTTCACGGTGGGCGGCAATGAGCGCGCCAAGGATCTCTTCAGCCTCTTCGACGAGACTCTCGCGCAGCTCCTGAAAGCTGCGCGATGAACAGCGCCGGGCTCGAACTCAGCATCCTCGGCCCGGCCTTCGTGGCCGGGCTGCTGGTGCTGGCCACCCATGTGCCGCTCGGCCAGCGGGTGCTGGCGCGCGGCATCGTGTTCATTGATCTGGCCATCGCGCAGATTGCCGGGCTCGGCGTGATCATCGCCGGCAGCCTGGGCTTGGCCGACTCGACGCTCGCGGTGCAGTTTGCCGCCCTCGTAGCGGCCGGCCTCGGCGCCCTGCTGCTGACCTGGAGCGAAGCGCGCTGGCCCGAGATCCAGGAAGCCCTGATTGGCGTGCTCTTCGTGCTCGCCTCCTGTATCGCGCTGCTACTGCTGGCTGGTAACCCGCAAGGTGGTGAGCATCTGAAGGACATGCTGGTCGGCCAGATCCTGTGGGTCAGTACCCCCCAGCTGGTCATCACCGGCGCACTGAGCTTTGCCGTGCTGTGCGCCTGGTTTGCCAGTGGCGAGCACCTCGGGCGCGTCGGCTTCTACCTGCTCTTCGCCCTGGCCGTGACGGCCTCGGTACAACTGGTCGGCGTTTATCTCGTATTCGCCAGCCTGATCATCCCGGCACTGGCCACCCGCCACTGGGGCCAACGTGCCCTCGCCGTGGCCTGGGGCATGGGCGCACTGGCCTATGGGCTGGGCCTGACCCTCTCAGCCCTGTTCGATCTGCCCAGCGGGCCACTGATCGTCATGGCCATGGCTGCGCTGGCCATCCCGGTGGCAATCCTGGCGCCCGCCAGCAAGCCCGGGCAGACCTGAAAACCGGCATTGCAGACCGGGGCGCCTGCCCATTGAGGCAGGCGCCGGTGGGCCGAGGCAGGAGGGGTGGCGGAAGTTGACCTGAATCAATCCAACTATAGGTAGTGCGTAATATCGTCAGCGCCACTATATGTAGTCAATCGGCCAATCCTCCTGGCCTCTCCACCTCTTACTTTCCTGGATATCTCCATGCTGCGAGTTCTCAAGCGGGACGGCACCTCTGCGCCTTTCGACATCATGAAGATTGCCGTGGCCTGCCAGAAGGCCGCCATGGCAGCCGAGTTGCCCAACCCGAATGCGGTGGCACTGACGGTGGCTTCCGCGGTGGAAGCCCAGTGCCGCGAACACCCGGCTGGCTCGCTCGATATCCCGACCATCCAGCAGTATGTGGAAGACGCGTTGATGCAATCGCATCCGGAAGTTGCGCGTCTCTACATCGAATACCGCCATGATCGCGACAGCATCCGCGTGCGCGGCTCCCAGATGCATGCGCAACTGATGGGCCTGGTGGACAAAACCGATCAGGATGCGGTGACCGAGAATGCCAACAAGGATGCCAACGTCTTCCCGGTGATGCGCGATCTGATGGCCGGCATCGTCTCCAAGCAGTTCGCCGGCAATTTTCTCGCCAAGGATGTGATGCAGGCCCACAACAGCGGCGACCTGCATTACCACGACCTCGACTACTCCCCCTTCCTGCCCTTCACCAACTGCTGCCTGGTGGATCTGCAAGGCATGCTGGCCAACGGTTTTCACCTTGGCAATGCCGGCATCGAGAGCCCCAAGTCGGTCGGCGTAGCCTGCGCGGTCACCGCCCAGATCATTGCCCAGGTCGCCAGCCATCAGTACGGCGGCACGACCATTCCGAACATTGACGAGACCCTCGCACCCTACGTTCAGAAGAGCTACGAGAAGAACCTGGAAGTGGCGCGCCAGTACGCCATCGCCGAGCCGGAACGCTATGCCCGCGAGCGCACCGAGAAGGAAACCTACGACGGCATCCAGGCCTGCGAGTACGAAATCAACACCCTGTTTTCCTCCAACGGCCAGCAGCCCTTCGTGACCTTCTCCTTCGGCATGGGCCGCGGCTGGCAGGAGCGCGCCGTGCAACGCGCCATCCTGCAGGTACGCATCAAGGGCATGGGCAAGGAAGGCATCACGCCGGTCTTCCCCAAACTGGTGTTCTTCATCGAGGAAGGGCTCAACCTCAAGCCGCAAGATCCGAACTACGACATCAAGCAGCTCGCCCTCGAGTGCGCCTCCAAGCGCATGTACCCGGACATCATTTCCGCCAGGCTCAATCGCGAGCTTACCGGCTCCAGCGTGCCGGTTTCGCCGATGGGCTGCCGCAGCTTTCTGTCCGTGTGGCGCAACGAGAGCGGGCAAGAGGTTCTGGCCGGTCGCAACAACCTCGGCGTGGTCAGCATCAATCTGCCACGCATCGCCATCGAAGCGCAGCAGAACCAGACGCGCTTCTTCGAGATTCTCGACGAACGCCTGGCCCTGGCGCACAAGGCCTTGATGACGCGCATCGATCGCCTCGAAGGCGTGAAGGCCAACATTGCGCCGATCCTCTACACCGAAGGCGCTTTCGGCATGCGCCTGAAGCCGGATGAGGAAATCCTGCCGATGTTCAAGAATGGCCGCGCCTCGATCTCGCTGGGCTACATCGGCTTGCATGAAGTGGCGCTGCTGATGTCGGGCGGCGAACACCCCTTCGACAATGAGGCCCTGCAAGCCTTCCTGCGCCGGGTGGTGGCCTATCTGGGTGACACCGTACAACGCTGGAAAGCCGAGTCCGGCTGGGGCTTTTCGCTCTATTCAACGCCCAGCGAATCCCTCTGCCACCGCTTCTGCAAGCTGGATGTGGCGCGCTACGGCGAGCTGCCTGGCGTGACCGACAAGGGCTATTACACCAACTCCTTCCACCTCGACGTGGCACGCAAGGTTTCGCCCTTCGAGAAGATCCAGTACGAAAAAGGCTTCGCCGACTCCGCCTCGGGCGGCCACATCACCTATGTGGAGTTGCCCAACATGCGCCACAACCTGAAGGCCCTGGAGCGCATCTGGGATCACGCCGTGGAAAGCGTGCCCTACTTCGGCACCAATACCCCGGTGGACTCCTGCGGCAAGTGCGGCTTCATGGGCGAAGCACTGGCCACCGCCGAAGGCTTCACCTGCCCCGAATGCGGCAACCACGATGGCGCCAGTCTCTCGGTTACGCGCCGCGTCTGCGGCTACCTCGGCAGCCCGAACGCACGCCCCTTCAATGCCGGCAAGCAGAAAGAGGTGATGCGCCGCGTCAAGCATCTGGCCACCCAGACACCGGAAGCCATGCCAGTTCAAGCCGCGCAGAGCGAAGCCCTGATGGCATGAATTACGAGCGCTATTACGCCTGTGACGTGGTCAATGGTGAAGGCCTGCGCCTGACCCTGTTCGTCACCGGCTGCGCGCATGCCTGCCCCGGCTGCTACAACCGCAGCACCTGGAACCGGCTCGCCGGCCAGCCCTTCACGGCTGAAGTCCGCGAGCGGATTCTGGAGTTGTGCGCCGATCACGATGGCCTGAGCCTCTCCGGCGGCGACCCGCTACTGCCGGCCAACCGCGAAGCCATCGCTGCGCTGTGCCGCGCCTTCAAGCAGCGCTATCCACACAAGGACATCTGGCTGTGGACCGGCTACCTGTATGAAGACATACAGCATCTGGCACTGCTGCAGGATGTCGATGTGCTGATCGACGGCCCCTATCTGCAGGACCAGCCCACTACCCTGCCCTGGCGCGGCTCGGCCAATCAGCGCCTGATCCGGCTGGCCGAGCTGCGTCGGGCCGAAGCCGGCCATCGCCAGTTGCAGAGCGCCTGAGCATTACATGCGCCTGACTTCATAGACACCGCCCACCACCAGCGCTTCGCCCTCCCCCTGCAGCTTCCCCGGCATCACCTGCGCACAGCAGATGATCTTGGTCAGCGGAACCTCACTGGCAATCACGTGATCGCCGAATTCGCCGGCCCGTTCAAAGTCGGTGGAAAAGGAGTTCACGTTATTGAGCAGCAGGATGGATTCGCGCTTTCCTCCCGAAACCCGCTCGCCCAGAATTTCGTGCGCTTCCCAGCGATTCACGCCGCGATAGAGACGAAAGTGCTGCGTTTCCGGATAGCGGCGGGCCAGCTCGATCTGGGTAAAGGTGTAGACCAGATCAAGCTGGGATTCGAGGGCATTGGTGTTGTAGAGCCCGGTGGCCCGCTGCTCCAGATAGAGGCGGTAAGGTTCGCTGGAGAAATCACGGATCGGGGCGCGGTGATGGCGCGGCAGCAGGCCGAAGCGTGATTCCACCCAGGCTTTCAGCACCGCGCCTTCAACACTGTCGGAGTTGAAATGCCAGCCGCGGATGAGCTTCAGGTAATTGAGCTTGCCGCGGTTCTTCGCCATGCCCGGCGCGAAGCCGGCGTCCTCCAGCGATTCCAGCCGGAAGCACATCGTCATGTAGTCGTGAAAAAGCTGCACGCGCTCTTCCGCCGTCTCACGTGTATTGAGCATGCGGAAGAAGTCGCGGTGCAGCTCATGTACTCCGTCGAGCATGAGCGGCGCAGGCGTGTGCTGATAGGTCAGGCTGCCCAGAATCACCGCCGGCAGGTTGCAACGATTGATCGGCAAGCGGGCCCAGCTCGGCAAAGTGGGATTGTCGTGAACAACCCCCTCGTTTGCGCCTCCAGCCTTGTCGCCATCCCTACACAGCGCCGGGGCTTTGTCGCAAGCCGCACTGCCTGAGGAATCATTCATTTCGGGCTTTCTCCTTGCCACACAAGGCATTGGGTGGGTTTTCGGGCTTCTGGCACGAGCGTTGCGACTTGTAGTGCGAGCCGTCAGGCCAGTGTCGCAGGAAATCACGCAACACATATGCCTGACCCCCGACTCACTGTTCCACAAGGAGAAGCACCATGGCAAAACTGCGTCAATGCGCAATTTACGGCAAGGGTGGTATCGGAAAATCCACCACTACCCAGAACCTCGTGGCCGCACTGGCCGAGGCGGGCAAGAAGGTCATGATCGTTGGTTGCGATCCGAAGGCCGACTCGACCCGTCTGATCCTGCACGCAAAAATGCAGAACACCGTCATGCAGCTGGCCGCTGATGCCGGCTCCGTGGAAGACCTGGAGCTGGAAGACGTGCTGCAGGTGGGTTTCAAGGGCGTGAAATGCGCCGAATCCGGTGGCCCGGAGCCGGGCGTGGGTTGCGCCGGCCGCGGCGTGATCACCGCCATCAACTTCCTTGAAGAAGAAGGCGCTTACGAGGAAGACCTGGACTTCGTGTTCTACGACGTGCTGGGTGACGTGGTGTGTGGCGGTTTCGCCATGCCGATCCGTGAAGGCAAGGCACAGGAAATCTACATCGTCGTGTCCGGCGAAATGATGGCCATGTATGCCGCCAACAACATCTCCAAGGGCATCGTGAAGTATGCCAACTCGGGTGGTGTGCGCCTCGCAGGCCTGATCTGCAACAGCCGCAACACCGACCGCGAAGATGAACTGATCGAAGCCCTGGCCGCCAAGATCGGCACCCAGATGATCCACTTCGTGCCGCGTCACAACGTGGTGCAGCACGCCGAGATCCGCCGCATGACGGTGATCGAGTATGACCCGACCCACGGCCAGGCCGATCAGTACCGCGAACTGGCCCGCAAGATCGTGGAAAACAAGAAGTTCATCATCCCCAACCCGCTCGAAATGGAAGAGCTGGAAGAGCTGCTGATGGAGTTCGGGATCATGGAAGTGGAAGACGAAAAGATCGTCGGCAAGACCGCCGCCGAACTGGCTGCCTGATCACAAGCAAAGCATCAAACAAGACGTCATTCCGGCCTGTGCCGGGGTGACGCCAGAGTGAATATTCAACGCTTGTGCCCCGTGGCGCGCTATAGCCCGGTGCAAAGGAGAATCAAATGTCTGAGCTCACCCGCGAGCAAGCCCAGGCCCTCATTGAAGAGGTGCTGGAGGTTTATCCCGAGAAGGCCAAGAAGGACCGTGCCAAACACTTGATGGTGAATGACAAGTCCATCGAGCAATCCAAGAAGTGCATCACCTCCAACCGCAAGTCGCTGCCGGGCGTGATGACCCAGCGCGGCTGCGCCTACGCAGGCTCCAAAGGCGTGGTGTGGGGTCCAATCAAGGACATCATCGACATTTCGCACGGCCCCGTTGGCTGTGGCGCTTACTCGCGTGGTGGCCGCCGCAACTATTTTGTCGGCACCTCGGGCGTGGATTCCTTCTGCGACATCAACTTCACCTCTGACTTCCAGGAAAAGGACATCGTGTTCGGCGGCGACAAGAAGCTCGCCAAGCTGATCGATGAGCTGGAAGGCCTGTTTCCGCTCTCCAAGGGCATCTCGGTGCAATCCGAATGCCCGGTCGGCCTGATCGGTGACGATATCGAAGCCGTCTCCAAGAAAAAGGCGGTTGAAATCGGCAAGACCATCATCCCGGTGCGCTGCGAAGGCTTCCGCGGCGTGTCGCAATCGCTCGGTCACCACATCGCCAACGATGCGGTGCGCGACTTCATCATCTCCAACCGCGACGAGAAAGCCTTCGAAGGCACGCCATATGACGTAGCCATCCTCGGCGACTACAACATCGGCGGCGACGCCTGGGCCTCGCGGATCCTGCTCGAAGAGATGGGCCTGCGCGTGGTGGCCCAGTGGTCCGGCGACGGCACCCTCACCGAAATGGAAAACACCCCCAAGGTGAAGCTGAACCTCCTCCACTGCTACCGCTCGATGAACTACATCGCGCGCCACATGGAAGAGAAGTACAACATTCCCTGGCTGGAATACAACTTCTTCGGCCCGACCAAGATCAAGGAGAGCCTGCGCGAAATCGCCTCGCACTTCGACGAAAAGATCCAGGAAGGTGCCGAGCGCGTCATCGCCAAGTACACCCCGGCCATGGACGCGATCATCGCCAAGTTCAAGCCGCGTCTGCAGGGCAAGAAGGTCATGCTCTACGTGGGTGGTCTGCGTCCGCGCCACACCGTCGGTGCTTACGAAGATCTGGGCATGGAAGTGATCGGTGCCGGTTACGAGTTCGCGCACAACGATGACTACGATCGCACCATGAAGGAAATGAAGGACGCCACCCTGATCTATGACGATGTCACTGGCTACGAGTTTGAAGAATTCGTGCGTCAGTTGAAGCCCGATCTGATCGGCTCCGGCATCAAGGAAAAGTATGCCTTCCACAAGATGGGCGTGCCCTTCCGCCAGCTCCACTCCTGGGATTACTCCGGCCCGTATCACGGCTTCGATGGTTTCGCCATCTTCGCCCGCGACATGGACATGACCGTGAATAACCCGTGCTGGAACATGCTCAAGGCGCCCTGGCTCAAGGATGAGGCCGAAGGCGAACTGAAGGCAGCCTAAGCCGGACCGTAGGGTGCGCATTGCGCACCCTACCTATGAGCCGCGGCATGTATGCGCCGCGATCAATCAAGCTTCGCCCGCGTCCACAGCTAGTTGGCCGGGCAAGGAGATACAAGATGCAAACCGTCGAAGATACCAAGACCTGTTTCCCGCTCTTCAACGAACCGGAATATCAGGACCTGCTCGCCAAGAAGCGTGAGCTGTGGGAAGAAATGCCCTCCAAGGACAAGGTTGCCGAGACCTTTGCCTGGACCACCACTCAGGAATATCAGGACCTGAACTTCAAGCGCGAAGCGCTGACGATCAACCCGGCCAAGGTCTGCCAGCCGCTCGGTGGTGCCCTGTGCGGCATGGGTTTCGAGAAGACCATGGTGTACATCCACGGCTCGCAAGGCTGCGTGGCTTACTTCCGCACCTACTTCAACCGTCACTTCAAGGAGCCGATCGCCTACATCGCCGACTCGATGACGGAAGATGCTGCGGTGTTCGGCGGTCAGAAGAACGTGCATGAAGGCCTGCAGAACGCCACCAAGCTCTACGGCGCGAAGATGATCGCGGTGTGCACCACGTGTATCGCCGAAGTGATCGGTGACGACCTGGGCGCCTTCATCGGCAACGCCCGCAAGGAAGGCTATGTGGATAAGGATTTCCCGATCCCCTACGCCAACACTCCGTCCTTCGTCGGCTCCCACATCACTGGCTGGGACAACATGTTCGAAGGCATCGTGAGCTACTTCACGGCAGGCGTGGATGAAGCCACTGGCCAGGCCACCACAAAAGTGCCGGCCACCCCGGGCAGCAATGGCAAGATCAACATCGTGCCGGGCTTCGAAACCTACCTGGGCAACTACCGCGTGATCAAGCGCTACATGCGCGAGATGGGCGTGGGCTACAGCTTCCTGTGCGACCCGGAAGAAGTGCTCGACACCCCGGCCAACGGCGAATACGAAATGTATGCCGGCGGCACGACCATTGAAGAAGTGGTGGATGCTCCGAACGCCATCACCACCTTCATGCTCCAGCCCACCAGCCTGGAAAAGAGCCGCAAGTTCGTGGAAGGCACCTGGAGCCACGAAGTACCGAAGATCAACATCCCGATGGGGGTGGAGTGGACCGACGAGTTCCTGATGAAGGTCTCGGAAGTCACTGGCAAGCCGATCCCGGAATCGCTGCTGAAGGAACGTGGCCGCCTGGTCGACATGATGACCGACTCCCACGCCTGGCTGCATGGCAAGAAGATGGCCGTGTTCGGTGACCCGGACTTCCTGCTGGGCCTCGTCAAGGTGATGCTGGAACTGGGTATCGAGCCGACCCACATCCTCTGCAACAACAGCAACAAACGCTGGGAAAAGCGGATGAAGGCCCTGCTCGAATCTTCGCCCTACGGCGTGCATGGCAAGGTGTATGCGGGTTACGACTTGTGGCACATGCGCAGCCTGTGTTTCACCGACAAGCCTGATTTCATCGTCGGCAGCACCTACGGCAAGACCATCCAGCGCGACACCCTGCACAAGGGGCCGGAATTCGAAGTGCCGCTGATCCGTATCGGCTTCCCGATCTTCGATCGTCACCACCTGCACCGCATGACCACGCTGGGTTACGAGGGCGGCATGTACCTCGTCACCACGCTGACCAACGCAGTGCTGGAGCAACTCGACGAGAAGACCAAGTTCATGGCCGACACGGACTACAACTTCGACATCGTTCGCTAACCCAAGCTTAGGGCGCGCACTGCGCACCACCGTACCCGCGCATACGGTGCGCGGTGCGCACCCTACAACGCCTAACCCAGCACCCGGTACTTCCCCATGGCCAACATCATGGTTCGTAAAAGCGCAGACGGCGGTCTCTCGTTTTACCTGCCCAAACGCGACATCGAGGACAGCATCACCTCCATCGAATTCGACTCCCCGGAAAAATGGGGCGGCGAAATCAAGCTGGGGAACGGGGGCGTCTATTACATCGATCCGATCCCCGCGCCACGCCTGCCCATTTCCGTACGGGCCAGGCGTGTAGATGGCGTGGAATGAACCTGAGACCAAGGAGCACATCATGGCAATGAAAATCCTCGTCGCCGAATGCAGCAGCTGTGGCGACTGCATCCCGGTCTGCCCGACCAATTCGATCTTCGACAAGGGCGGCATCGTCAAGATCAAGGCCGATACCTGCAACGAATGCGAAGACGGTGACGATGGCCCCAAGTGCCAGGCCACCTGCGCTTCGGGTGATGCCTGCATCGTCTATATGTGACAGCCCAAGTGGGTTTTCCCGCCGGACGACCCACCGCCTCCCGCCGAACCACCCCTGAACCCCAGCCCCAAAAGGGAGCCTCGCCATGACCAACACCTCCATCACCCGCGAAGCCGCACTGCGCATTGGTCTGGCGGCGCTCGAACTGAAGGTCACGCCACGTGAGCTGACCCTTGCGATCGCCGAGAAGATCGACCTGCCCCTCACCGAAACCAAGCTCGCCACCTGCTCGGTCGAGTTGCTGCGCGAAGCCATGGATGGCGATGGTGGCATCTGCCAGATGGAGAAGGAAGATCTCAAGCGCGCTGTGCGCCTGCTATGGGGTGAAGGCGTATCCGGCAGCGACCTGCCGGCGCTGGATATCTACCTCGAAGGCGACATGCCCGGTTCGATCCGTCTCGCCTGCGCATCGAATACCGGCGAAATCCTGGATGGGCACTTCGGCAGCTGCGAACGTTTCCTGATCTATCAGGTTTCGGCCAGTGAATCCCGCCTGATCGGCATCCGCCCGACCCTCGACACCGAAATGGCCGAGGACAAAAACGTCGCCCGCGCAAATCTGATCGCCGATTGTGATGTGCTCTACGTGCAATCCATCGGTGGTCCGGCCGCTGCCAAGGTCATCCGCGCCAGCGTGCATCCGGTGAAGATCCCGCAGACCGGCCCGGCCCGCGCCAGCGTAGCTCGTCTGCAAAGCAGCCTTTCCAGTCCACCGCCCTGGCTGGCCCGGGTGATGGGCATGGCCCCCCCCTCACTGGCCCAATTTGCCAGCATGATCGATGAGGCCGAGGAGGAGGAAGCATGAGCCTCACGCCGGAGTTTCTCGACACCGTGTGCCACGCACTCGCCAACGGCAATGCCCGCCGCCCGGGCGTAGACGCCGAGCTGCGCGAGGCCTTTCCCGGCCTCATCTTCAAGGTCTGCGACGACAACGACATCCCTTCGCGCCTCAAACCGGTAGCCGAAGGAGAAGGCTTTGCGCTGTATGCCATCAACACCGGCGAGCACTGCGCCGCTCTCACCGCCCAGCTTGAAGGCGCAGGCGGCCTTGCGATCGGACTGCTCAACGATGAGGAATGACGCCCCCTGCCCCTGCCTGCAGGAAGGCGCCGATGAAACCGGCGAGGCGCGCGATCGCTACGTGAGTTTTGTCGGCCTCGATTGCAACGGCCAGGCCCGCAAGCTGGTGGGCATGCTGCGCCCCTACATGGAGCAGCCCGAGTACAGCAATCCATTCTGGACGCTGTTTGCGAAGAAGCTCTCTCCCATCAGTGGGCCGCGCCATGACGAGCTGTTCCTGATCCACGCGCACATCAACATCCTGCGCGACCAGCTGGAAACCCTGAACGATGTCGAAGCCCTGCAGCTGCTCGACAAGATCGAAATGGAATGCTGCTGAAGCCTCTGGAGAACCCCTCATGTGCCAAGGAAAGCCCGCAGGCGAAGCCCAGAACCTGCACGAGAAATTCTGTGCTGCTACCCATGGTGTGCCCTGCAAAGCTGCACAGGCCATCGGCTCGCTGTTCAATCTGATCCTCGGGCGCACGCCGAAAAATGATTGCTGCAGCGGCCCCGGTCAGCAAACCGGCTGCGATTGCAAACCGGATCAATCCTGAATCACGCCCTCAGCGCAGACCACGCCATTACCCACTCCCGAAGGATTTGAAAATGTTGCTGAAGAAATACGAAGAAGCCGGCCACCTGTTCAACGCCAACCTGTTCGAAGCCTGCAGCGATGGCAAACTCGAAGCCTATCGTGGCGAACTGATCCTGCTGGAAGGTGCCATGCTCGATACCTCCGGCCGCCGCAAGCCGCCCCTGAAAGTGCTGCAGCAGGCTGCCATGCTGGCCGACGACAGTCAGCTCAAGTTTTTCACTGGCATGCTCGACGACGTGGCCGATGTGCCCACTCTGCTCGAACGCTATGGCAAAGACATGGCTGCCGATACCCTGAGCGTGATCTTCGTGGTGAACATCAACAAGCCGGCCATCTTCGACTACTACACCAGCACCGTGTACCTGATCCCGATGGACGATGGCCTGCCCTGGTCCGAGCTGATGCAACTAGCCGGGCTCGAGAAGGCTGACGTGAAGAGCCTCTCCTCGCCGGACAAGATTCAGGCCGTATATCGCGAGCTGACCAGCTTCCGCCCGCGCAATGCCGTCAGCGTGGCTCTGGCCGACGTGCCGGCGCTCTCCAACGGCAAGCAGCGCGAAATGCGCGGCGCGGTGTAAAAGCAGTGCTGGGTACTGAGTACTGAGTGCTGGGTCAATATGCGCAGAAAAATCAGCGAAGTCCCCAGCACTCAATACCTGGAAATAGAAAGTAGCCCGGATGAAGGCGAAAACCGGAACCCGGGAAGTCCCATCCAACACTCAGCACTCAGCACTAAAAAAATGAACATCCTGATCGTTCTCGCCCACCCCAAGCCCGGCAGTTTCAACCACGCGATTGCCGACACCGTGCGCAACACGCTGGAAGCCGCTGGCCATCAGGTCACCCTGCGCGATCTGCATGGAGAAGGTTTCGATCCGCTCTTCACGCCGGATGAACTGGCGCGGGGGCATGTGCCAACGCCTGAAGTGCGCGAACACGCCGACCTCGTATTGAATGCCGATGCCATCGTTGTGGTGCACCCGAACTGGTGGGCGCAAGCGCCAGCCATTCTCAAGGGCTGGCTGGACCGCGTACTGCGTGCCGGCGAAGCCTATCGCTTCGGCACCAACGAGCAAGGAGAAGGCGTGATCATCGGCTTGCTCAAGGCCAAGGCTGCGCTGGTATTTACAACCTCGAACACCCCGCGCGAAGCCGAGTTGCGCCTCTACGGCGATCCGCTGGATAACTTCTGGAAAGCCTGTGTATGGGGCTTCTGCGGGGTACCGAAAGTCGAGCGCCGCAACTTCGAATCGGTGATCGCCAGCACGCCTGAACAGCGCGCGGAATGGCTGCAGGAAGTCGCCCGCCTGACGCAGGCAGTGATTGCCTGATCAGGCTGCTCGTAGGGCGGACTTTAGTCCGCCACCAAGTTCCGCGTGCGACTGAAGTCACTCCTTGTATTATCAAAATCATGTTTCCGTAGGGCCGACTTCAGTCGGCCAGTCACGCGTGGCGTGCGACTGAAGTCGCACCTACGGTCACAGCCCGGGTCAGATCAAGGTGCCGTCGAGAAAAAGACCGGCAGCCCGGTGGCCAGAAATGGCAGCGCGGAGATCACCAGCACGCCGATGAGAATCGCCAGCAAGGCAGGCAAGACCGACACGCCAACATATCGGATCGGCTTGCGGAACATGGCCGAGGCGAAGTAGATGTTCATGCCGGCCGGCGGGCACAGGAAACCCATCTCGATATTGGCGAGAAAGATCACGCCAAAATGCAGCGGATCGATGCCATAAGCCAGGGCCACGGGCAGGAGCAGCGGCACCAGCACCACGATGGCGGCATAGATCTCCATCAGCGCGCCAGCGATCAGCAGGAATACATTCAGCGCGATCAGGAAGGCGAACTTGTTGGGCAGTACCGACTGCACCCACTCGATGGCCGCATCCGGCACGCCCGCGTCCACCAGAAAATTGGTCAGCCCCAGCGCCATGCCGAGAATCAGCATGATGCCGCCGATGATTTCGCCACAATTGGCGAACACGGCGCGCAGCTTGGGCCAGTCCAGTTCCTTGTGCGCGACAGCTTGAGTCAGCAGCGCATAAGCCGCAGTCAGCGCAGCACTCTCGGTAGGCGTGGCAAGGCCGCCCACCAGCGACACGATCGCCACCACCGGGGCGAGGATTTCCCAGCGCGCAGCCCAGGCTGCGGCAGCAACTTCCGACAAGTCCGGCCGGTGCGTGGGTGCTTGCATGCTCTGCGATTTCAGAAAGCCGCCAAACACCAGCAGGCTGATCACCATCACGCCGGCAGGCAGCACGCCCGCGAGGAACATGTCATTGATCGGCACGCGCGCGATGATCGCGTACATGATCAGCGGCACCGAAGGCGCCAGCAAAACGCCCAGCGCACTGGCACTGGTGACCAGACCGATGCCGCGCTGCTCCGGAAAGCCGGCCCGGGTCAGCAAGGGCAGCAGCAGACCACCCAGCGCAAGAATGGTCACGCCGCTACCGCCCGTGAAGGCCGTGAAAAATGAGCACAGCACCGCTGCGGCCAGCGCAGTGCCGGTGACGCCAGTGCCAAACAAGGCTGTAAACAGTGCGCCCAGGCGCTGCGCTGCGCCGGTCCGCGCGAAGATCAGCCCGGCCAGGGTGAACAGCGGCAAAGCCGGCAGGGAGGGATTCACCGTGATCTGGTAATGGCTCAGCGGCACCGAAGCCAGCGGCTGACCTTCCTGCCAGAACAAGGCCAGTGACAGCGCGCCCAGCACCGCGAAGATCGGCGCGCCACAGAACAAGGCCGCAAGCAGACAGACCACAAAGGGCCACAGTGGTAACACGCTGCCATCAAAATGCTGCGCAAACAGAAATCCCAGGCCCGGCAGAACGATGGCCAGCACGAATCGCAGCGGCCAACGCGTGCTCAGTCGAGAGGCCTGCTTCATGCCCAGCAGCAGGAATCCCAACGGCATGGCGGCTTCGATCCACCAGCCTTGCAGGCCGTAGGCCAGCGCACGCGGCGCTTCCATTTCGCTGATCACAAAAGTCCAGCTCGCCTGTGCCAGCAAGCCGCAACACAGCGCCGTGCTGCTGCGCGCGAACAGCTGTGCGGCCTCGCGGACCTGCGGGTTGCTGGTCGAGCCAAAACCGCTGCCCAGACTGCTCAGATGCCCGCCGCGTTCTGCCATCACCGCGCCAAACATCGCCAGCAGCAAGCCCAGATGCTGGACCAGCACCGGCGCGTTCTCGATGCCTTTGCCCAGTAGAGGGCGCAAGGCAATTTCCAGCAGGGGAATGGCCAGCATCAGCGCCAGTGCGCCGCTGACCACCCATTCATCCAGCCCGATCAGGCGCGCAAACATGCGCTTCATTTAGCCTGCCCGGCGCGGAAAGCCTTGAGATAGCCCTGCACTTCATCGAAGGTTTCGGCCGGCACCATCTTGCCGCGAATCTTCGGATAGAGCTTGTCCGCCAGCTCGGCCCATTCGCGGCTTTGCGCGGCGTCCGGCACATTCACTTTCAGCCCGCGTTTCTTCATCGCCTCGACTGCTTCATCCACTTCCTTGCGCGCTTGCGTGCGGATCTGGCCGCCGGCTTTGGCGCCGGCAGCGCGCACCACAGCTTGCGTGGCCGGACTCATCTCGTCCCAGGCTTTTTTGGTGACGACCAATGCGCCCACAATCGGCGCCCAGTTCAGGTCCAGCATGTTCGGCGCGCTGGTGTAGACCTGCGTGGCGAGCGCGAAATACGGAGTGGACGGTACCGCGTTGATCATGCCGGTCTGGATCGAAGGCAGGATGTCCGCCGTTTCCAGCGGCACCGGCGTGTAGCCCAAACTCTTCATGATTTCCTGCTGCTCCAGCTCGCTGGCCCAGGTGAAGAATTTCATTTTCTTGAAGTCATCCGGCCAAAGCGCGGCTTCGCGGGAGAAAAAACGCACCCAACCAGCATCGCCCCAAGCGAGCACCACGAAGCCCTTGTCGAGAAATTTCTTCTCCATGGCCGGGCGCATCTTCTCGCGCACGTAATCCACTTCTTCCCAGTTGCGGAACATCAGCGGCATGTTCTGCAAGGCGGCAATCGAAGGCTCGATCTCACGCAGACCCACCACCGAGAGCAAGCCACCCTGCAGCTGGCCGATACGCATGCGGCGCACCATGTCGGTCTCGCCACCCTGACTGCCATCCGGATAGACCAGATACTTCGCGCCTTCGCCCTGCGACTGGCGCCAGGCTTCACCCAGCTCCATCAGCTGGCGGTGGTAGAGCGAGTTCTTCGGCGCCAGCGTGCCGATACGCAAGGGCTTGTCGGCCGCGAATGCGTTAAGCGCCAGCAGGCAGCCGGCAAGCAATGCAATGAATTGTTTTGTCATGAACATCTTCCGGGAGGAATTCAGAACAGATCGTCTGCAGCGTCCAGCAGCCAACGCGCACGGCGGCGCATGACTTCGTTCTGCAAGGCTTGCGGGCCGGCCGGGGCGTCTTTGAAGGCCAGCGCCTGGTTCAACAATGTCTCGAATACGGCACGATCTCCGGCAGGCAAGGCAATCGCTTCAGCCTGCCCCACCAGCGGCCCGATGCTGCGGCCCTTGCTCTGTGCAAAGCTGCGCTCGAACAAGGCCTGCGCACGCTGGCTGCTGCCGCCCGGGCGGGCCGCTTCAAACGTCGCCATTAAGCTGGTAAGGGCGCCCTCGCCCCACTCGGGATCCATCGCCCAGGCCAGTTCGGCGAGACGGATCGCCAGCGGCAGATCGGCCACCGCATCCGGATCATCTTTGGACAAGGAAATCGCACCGCCCCAGGCAGCCGCAGCCCAGTAAGCGAGCCCAACCTGATCCTTACGCAGCACGGGCCACTCACTCGCCTGCGGGCGCGCCAAGGCCGCAGCAAAACCCGGCCGGGCAGTTTCCAGCGCATTCATGGCATGGCGCTGTGCCCGCAGATACAAACGCGCAGCGCGCTGGCGCAGGCGCTCGGCCTGCTTCACATCGCGCGCCTCGATGCGGTCGGCATCAAAGGCCACGAAGGCATAGGCGTACTGGGTGAAACCTGCCGCGACGGACTCGGCCAGCAGGCGATGATCGGGCGCTTGCTGCAGCACCGACTCGGACAGCTTCAGGTAAAAGGCACTGGCCTCGCGGGCCAGATCGAGATCGGACTCCGCGCCCATTCCCTGCCCAGCCAGCTCATCGGCCATGCTGCGCACCACCAGCTGGCGCGGCGAACAGGCTGTGAGCACGGTGAGCATGAATACGGCCGCAGCAGCCAAAGATGCGCGACGACAGATTGATTGCACGGTGATGTTGAGCTGCGGCTGAGAGTGAGCGGCAGCCTAGTCAGCCCAGGTTACACAGGCGTTACCATTTCACAACTCACACACTCGCGGAGCTAGGCAGAGGACGGAGCCCAAGTCAGCCTCCGGGTTGAAGCCGTAGAAAAGCCCTTTTCAGCACTACTGAACCCCTAAAACAAACGGCGCATCGATTGCGATGCGCCGTTTGTTTTAGGGGCTGGGTTTCAGGCTATCCAAGAAGCTGTTCACGATCTGTAGCGAGCGGCCGTCAGCAGAGGCTGAGGCAAGGTGTAGCAGAGTCTGCTCTGCGCTGCCGCAGCCGGTGTGCTGTGCACAGCCCAGGCCAGCCTGAAAGACAGGCTGGCCCAATAGCTTTGCGCTGGATTGGTCAAGGCAGCGGCACTCACACAATCAGCCCCCTGGGCTGAAGAGGAGGCATCGCCTTTAACAATCGACTTGTCGCGCAATGCTTTAACGATCCGAGCGGATCGGTCCGAACTCCACCGGCACCCAGGCATAGCCCTGGGCATCCTTGCGGATGTGCCCTAGGCCCGGGAAAGGCAGATGCGCACCGGCAATCCCCCACCCGGCCTTGGCCGCCTGCGCAAACAAGGCTTTGCGCGTAGCAATGGCCTTCTTCTTATCGGTATCGAACTCCAGCGAAACTTCCGGATGCATGAACTGCACCGCGTGGTTATGCACGATATCGCCCCACACCAGGAGCTTTTGGGTACCGGAAGTGAGCAGATAGGAGCTGTGGCCAGGCGTGTGCCCATGCGTAGGCAGCACGCTCACACCCGCCACGATGGCCTCCCCCGCCTTGAAGGTGCGGAAGGTGCCGGCGGCCTGATAAGGCGCCACCGCCTCGCGTGCCATCCGGAAGAAAGGCTGGTTGCCTTCAGGTGCCGCAGCAGCGATTTTCTCGCTAAGCCAGAAGTCGGCATCTTCCTGCGCAGCCCACACCGTGGCCCGGCTAAAGGCCGGCTTGCCATCGGCGCCCAGAAGCCCGCACATGTGGTCCGGGTGCATATGCGTCAGGAGTACGGTATCGACGGCTTCCGGCGCATAGCCCGCAGCCCGTACATTCTCCAGCACGCGCCCGAGGGTCGGGCCGAAACAGCTGGCCGAACCGGCATCCACCAGGATCAGGCGTTCGCCGGTATGCACCAGATAGGCATTCACCGCGGTCTGCACACCCTTGCTGTCCTGCATGAACATGCGCGCCATCAGGCTCTGAATCTGCTGGGCACGCATGCCCTTGAGCAGCTTGCTGTCGAGATCGACATAACCGTCATACAGTGCGGTGACCTCAAAATCACCCACCGCGTAGCGATAGAAGCCGGGCACCTGGGTCTTGAGCTGGGCGGGTGGCGCAGCCTGGGCGGGGAGCGCACCCATGGCGGCAGAGAGGCTGCTCAGGGCCAGTGCGGCGCTGAGCAGTTTACGGGTCAGGACAGTGGGGAATCGGATCATCGCGTTCTTCTCCTGGATGGACACGGCAGTCGTGAGCGCCGCAAAGCCGGCGCACGCATGCAGTGTAGGTCGCCCAAGCGCCGCAAAACGCTCAAAAACACGCGCCAATCGTTCAGACCGGACCTTCAGGCATTGCCGATGCGCGACGGCTCCATCCCGTAGCGCTCGGCAAAGCGCTTGCTGAAGCTCGAGACCGAGGCATAGCCCACCCGCTGCGCCACCGCCTTGAGCGGCAAACGCGTCGAATACAGCAACTGCAGGGCATGCGCGAGGCGGACATTGGCAATCAGCTCGCGCAGGCTCGTCCCTTCCGCCGCGAGATGGCGCCTCAGGGTAGCGCCGCTCATGGCCAGCGCCTCCTCGATCTCACCCGAACTCCACTCACGCTCAGGCCTCTGCGTCACCATGCTGCGAATCTGTGCCGCCAGGCTTGGCGGCGGACGATTGAGCAGGCCCTGATGGCCCAGCCGGCAAAGATGCAGCACGAGCCCGAGCATGGCGTGGGCTGCCAGCGTTTCATCCCCTCGCTGCAGTGCCTCGCACCAGTCCTCCAGCGGCCCCAGTAGCCCCGCCAGCGGCACGGCCGCCAGTGGCCCCGGCTCCCCCTGGGGGAAGGTCGGCAGCAACTGGCGCGCAGCTTCCAGCACGTTCTCGCACAGCACGATGAAAATCGTGAGGTACTCACCACTATGTGGATCCGGGATGTTCTCCACGTCCACGCTGCGCGCGCCAGGCACCAGGAACAACTCGCCCGGTTCAACGCTGAGCCATTGCCCACCCTGCAGGGCGCGCTTGCGCCCCTGCAGGAGAAAACCGATCGAAGGCCCCGGCACATCGAAGGCCTTGACCAGATGGGCGCGGCAGGCCCGCACGCGCAGACAGGGCAAGGGCGTCTCGCTGCGCGCGAGATCGAGCAGGCGGCTGAGCACTTCATCCTGGCGCGAAAGGGCGGCAGTCACGCAGCAAACTCCTCTGGAAGTCGGGCGAAAGTCCCGGTGGCAGGACTCAAGATAGCACGCAGCTGCGCTGCACAATCCCTGTCCGCTGCCCGCTACCCGCCGCATGCTTGCTCAATCCAGCAGCGCCACCGCCTTCACCTGCGCCCACACTTTCTGCCCCACCAGCAGTCCGAGCTGCTCGGCCGAACGCCGCGTGATGCGGGCCAGCAGCGGCACGCCGGCAGCATCCAGGCCAACCAGGCATTGCGCCGGATCTTCAGCCGGGGCAATCCCGCTGAGCGTACACGGAAAGCGATTCTGGATGCTGGAAGCATTATCGCCACTCAATGCGATGCTGATGTCGCGCGCCACGATGCGCACCCGCACCGGGCTGCCTGCTGCCAGCGGGCGCTGCGAGACAAACAGCTCACCGCCAGCAAAGCCCAGACGCGTAAGTTGCCAGGCCGGCTCGTGATCGAGCACCTGCGCCTCGATCACCACCCCGGCATCGTGATCGCGCGCCAGCGGGAGATCGAGCCTGGCCAACGTCTCACCCAGCGGGCCACTGGCCAGCACCCGCCCCTGTTCCATCAGCACCAGATGATCGGCAAGGCGCGCAGCCTCTTCGATCTGATGGGTCACATACAGCACGGGGATATCCAGCTCATCGTGCAGGCTCTCAAGGTAAGGCAGGATCTCCTGCTTGCGCGCAGCATCGAGTGCCGACAGCGGCTCATCCATCAGCAGCAGGCGCGGGCGCGTCAATAAGGCCCGCGCAATCGCCACGCGCTGGCGCTCGCCGCCAGAGAGGCCATCCGGCTTGCGCGCCAGCAAGTGCTCGATGCCGAAGCGTGCAGCCATCGCCCGGATCTCATCCTCGTGTACGGCCCCTGTCGCACGCTTCATGCCGAAGGCCAGGTTGCCACGCACATCAAGGTGCGGAAACAGGCTGGCTTCCTGGAAAACGTAACCCAGCGAGCGCTGCCAGGTCGGCACGAAGCGCCCGGCTTCGTCCTGCCAGCACTCGCCCTGCAGCGCGATGTGCGCCTGCTCAGCATGCTCAAGCCCGGCCACACAGCGCAACAAGGTGGTCTTGCCGGAACCGGAGTGGCCGAACAGCACCGTCACGCCGCGCCCCGGCAATTGCAGATCGACATCCAGGGTAAAACCCGTGAAGGCATGCCGAACCCGGATCTTCATCGATTCGCTCATACGCCCCTCCTGCGCGAATCCGGGTTCAGGCTGTAGAGCAACAGCAGCACCAGAAAGGAGAAAGCCACCATGCCGGCCGACAACCAGTGCGCCTGCGCATATTCCAGCGCCTCGACATGATCGAAGATCTGCACCGAGACCACTCGCGTCTGCCCCGGGATGTTGCCGCCAATCATCAGCACCACCCCGAATTCGCCCACCGTATGTGCAAAGCCCAGCACCGCAGCCGTCAGAAAACCGGGGCGGGCCAGGGGCAGGATCACCGACCAGAAGCTGTCCCAGGGAGATGCGCGCAAGGTGGCGGCCACTTCGCGCGGACGGGCGCCGATGGCTTCGATGGCGTTCTGGATCGGCTGGACCACAAAAGGCAAGGAATAGAAGGTGGAGGCCAGCACCAGACCACCAAAGGTGAAAGGCAGCAGGCCCAGCCCGAGGGACTGGGTCAGCTGGCCGAGCGGGCCGTTAGGCCCCATCAGCAAGAGCAGGTAGAAACCCAGTACGGTCGGTGGCAGCACCAGCGGCATCGACACCAGGGCACTCGCCGCCCCACGCAGGCGCGATCGCGTATTGGCCAGCCACCAGGCCAGCGGCGTGCCGAGCAGCAGCAAGAGCGCCGTAACCGTGGTGGCCAGTTTCAGGGTGAGCCAGATGGCCGACCAATCCTGGGTTTGCAGCATGCTTTTCCTCAGATGTCGTAGCCGTAGGATTTGATCACGGCGAGCGCCTTGTCGCCCTTCAGATACTTCAGCAGCGCCTCAGCGGCGGGCTTGCCCGCGCCGTTGCCAAGCAGGATCGCATCCTGACGGATTGGCGTGTACTCGGAGGCGGGTACGATCCAGGCCGAACCACTCTTCAGGGCGCCATCCTGCCAGACCTGCGACAGTGCCACGAAACCCAGTTCGGCATTGCCGGTGCTAACGAACTGGAAGGCCTGCGAAATATTTTCCCCCTGCACGATCTTCGCCTGCAGGCTATCGAACACGCCTTGCTTCTTCATCAGCTCGATAGCCGCTGCCCCGTAAGGCGCAGTCTTCGGATTGGCCAGTGCCAGCTTTGCGAAATCCCCCTTCTTGAGCACTGCCCCCTTGTCATCGACCACGCCAGCCTTGGCGCTCCACAGCACCAGCTTGCCAATCGCATAGGTGAAACGACTGCCTTTAAGCCCTGCGCCTTCGGCCTCCAGTTTTGCCGGGGTTTCGTCATCGGCCGAAAGGAAGACCTCGAAGGGCGCACCGTTTTTGATCTGGGCATAGAAAGCACCCGTCGCACCCGTGGACACCACGGCTTTATGGCCGGTGTCCTTCTCGAATTCGGCGGCAATCTTCTGCATCGGAGCCGTGAAATTGGCCGCCACGGCCACCTTCACTTCATCGGCCAGAACGGGTGAAACAAGGCCGATGGCGGCCAGCAGGGAAATCAGGACCTTCATGACAATGACCTTTCTTGACTACAACAGGAGGAAAATCAATCAAAAGAACACAGCATCACGCTGGAAGCCTTGAACACCGCGCAGGCGCGCAAGCCTTCCTTCAGGCCCAGCTCATGCAGGGATTCGCGTGTGATCAGGGCGCTCACCGTGCGGCCGGCCGGCAGGCCCAGCACCACATCCACCGACACCGGACCTTCGTGAATGCGCAGCACCTCACCCCACAACTGGTTGCGTGCCGAGATACGCAAGCTTTCATCTGTCATCAGGATCACCGCCGACGAATTGACCCAGGCATGCAGTTCCCGACCGATGGTCAGCTGCAACTGTTCGGCACCTTCGCGCGACACCTGGGCTACCACCTCGTTCATGCCGTCAAAGCGGATGCCCACCTCGAAGGTCACTTCTCCGGCGCGCAAGGTAGTGATCGGGCCCACAAACTGGTTGCGGGCGCTGGGTGTCACGCCCACGCTGCGCATCAGGCGCCGCAGGGCTTGCGGATCTTCGCCGGCCGGATCGCTGAGGCTGGCGGTCACCCGGTCCAGCGCCAGCTGATATTCCGCTTCCATAGCCCGGTAAAGGCTCACCACGCGCTTGCCATAAGCGGTCAGCAAGGTTCCGCCGCCATGCTTGCCACCGGCTGAGCGCTCCACCAGCGGCTCCTCGGCCAGATTGTTCATGGCATCCACGGCATCCCATGCGGCCTTGTAGGAAAGCGGCACCTCGCGCGCCGCCTGCGAAATAGAGCCGCACTGCTCGATGGCCTCTAGCAGGCGGATGCGGGTATCGCCGAGAAAACTGCCGGCGGCGAGATCGACGCCGAAACGGCCAATCATGCGTGGGACTTTTTTCATGCCAGAAATGTCCGATTTGTTCATATCGTTATATTCTCACTAATACAGCGAATTGACTTGAATTGTGCTTATTCCAGATTCTGAATCCAGGCCCGTTATGGTTGAGCTGTCGCAGAGGCACCCGATACAGTCCGCCCATCCCTCCACGCAAGCTCTCAGGAAAGGCAAGAAGATGAAAATCAGCGCGCGCAACAGTTTTGAAGGCACGATCAGCGCCCTCAGCAGTGGGCCGGTGAGTGCCGAAGTTGAAATCAGTACGGCAGGCGGCGACAAGCTCGTCGCCACCATCACCCAGGGCAGCGTGCAAACGCTGGGGCTGGCCGTTGGCAAGCCGGTAGTAGCCCTCGTCAAGGCGTCGAACGTCATGGTCATGACCGATGGCAGCGGGGTGAAACTCTCGGCTCGCAACTGCCTCACCGGCACTGTGAAGAAGCTGGCACAGGGCCCGGTCAGCGCCGAAGTGATCATCGCCCTGCCCGGCGGCGCCGAGATCTTCGCCAGCATCACGCGTGATGCCACGACCGAACTGGGCATCAAGGAAGGTGCAGCCGCCACGGCAGTGATCAAGGCCTCTTCGGTCATCATCGCGGTCAGAAACTGAGCCCGCCAGAGCCGGGTCGTGCGCCATCAGCGCGGCCCGTTTCGGTTTCCGGGGCTTCATTGCGCCCCCATCCGGCGCAAGCCAACAAACACCAGCACAGACAGTGCACCGAGCAACAGAGTCAGTACCATTGCCCGTGGATATTCACCCGCGAAGACGGCGTTGTAGATTTCCAGAGACACCGTATTGGTGCGCCCGATAATATTGCCGCCCAGCATCAGGGTGATGCCGACCTCCCCCAGCGAACGCCCTAGCCCGAGGACCAGCCCGGTCACCAGCGCCCGCTTCACATTGGGCAGGAGCACGAAACACGCAATCTCCCATTCGCGCTTGCCAAGGGTTCGCGCAACTTCGCCGAGCCTCGCTGAGAGGGACTCCATCGCAGCCTGCACCGGCTTCACGACCAGTGGCAGACCCGCCACAAAAGCCGCCAACACCACGCCGGACAGACTGAAAACAAGTGTTTGCCCGCAGCAGGCCAGCAGCCAACGACCGAACCCCCCTTCGCGGCCAAACAGCAGGAGCAGCAAGAAGCCCAGCGCCACCGGCGGAAATACCAGCGGCAAGGTCACCGCTACATCCAGCCAGTTCCGCCCCGGCCAGCCCTTGCAACTCAGGGCATAGCCCAGCAGCACTCCCGCCGCCGCGTGCAGCAGCAGCGTCAGCCCGGCCACCTCAGCGGTCAGCCACACGGCATGGCGCACAGCCGGATCGGTCAGTGTCGGCAGCACAGCGGCAAACAGATCCTGCATGACGACTCAGAGCCCGTAACGCTGCAGCACGGCCCGAGCAGCCGGGGTCTGCAGGTAATCCAGGAAGGCCTTGAGGGCCGGCGACTCCTGCCCGGCAAGCACGCCGGCCGTAATGTGGATTGGCGCATATTGCTCCTGGGCCAGTTCGAGATAGCCCCCGATGCGCGTGCGAATTCCCAGAGCCTCGGTGAGATTGATGAAACCGGCATCCACCTCGCCACTGATCAGGTAGGCCGACACCTGCGGCACCGTCGGCACCACCACCAAGCGAGGCTCCAGCACATCCAGCAGCCCTGCCTTCTGCAGACTCTCCCGCGCAGCCTTGCCAAAGATGGCCTGCTTCAGATCTGCCACGCCGATCCGCTGCACACCAGCCGCCTGAAGATCTGTCAGCGATTTGAAATCCCGCCCGACCGGCCAGGCCAGCACCAGCCTGCCCCTGCCTATCGGAATAAAACGGTTGAATGCAGGCTGACCAGCCTTTTCCAGCACATCCTGCTCACCGAACACCACCGCCACTTTGTCGCTGGCCCGAGCCTGGGCCAGCACCTGTCCCATATGGCCGTAGATACGCTCGACCTTAATGCGACTGGCCGCCTCAAACGCCTGCGCGATCTCGTCAATCGGCCGCTTGTAGCCTGCCCCGCCCGCAATCAGCAGGCTCTCTTGCGCGATCGCCAGCAAGGGAAAGAGCGCCAGCAGGAAGCCAATCAGTTTCAAGAACCTTGTTCGTTTCATGACACGCTCCCCGCCGCTCAGCGCGGCATTTCATCCGCGAAGGAAAAAAAGGCCTGTGACTGGCAAGCCTCGCCATGTGTGATGCGGCGATGGATGAGCCAGCGGCCATCCTTCATCTGCCAAGCCACCAGGTGCTCGCCGTAACTCGGTGCAAGGTAGTAGTTCTCGTCGTCATCCGAGCGAAGATCCGTCAGCACGAAGTAATGCTCGCAATAACAAGGCGACTCATCGCCCTCGCAGAGATAGCCCAGCACACGCTCGGAGAGGATTTCGTAGTCGCGGAAACGCTCGAAAGCGCGCGGTGCCAGCACGCTGCTCGCCCATTGCTTGGGCAATACGGCGCGCCAATCCGGCTGCGCTTCACGGCGCTGGCAGCGCCCAGCTTGAGGCAGGCCACTGGCCTGCGCAGATAGATTCAGGGCATTCATGAATTTCTCTCCTTTCCGGATCGGCATCCGCATTCGTTATGTATTTTTGTATATAGCGAATTGCATGCCAGAAACAGAAGCGGCGAAAAGCTTCAGCGCGCGGAGAAGGTGACCTTGACGTCTTTCGGGGCGGCAAAATACGGCGCGGAGCTGACGAGAAAATCCGCCCCAGCCCGGGCATAGGCCAGTGCGTTGCCGAGTGTTACGCCCCCCGCCGGGGCCAGCAGCACATGGCTGCCCTGGGCAACCAGAGCAGCCCGGCATTCGGCCAGTGCATCCGGACTGAAGCGCTCCAGTTGCAAGACCTCTGCACCACATTGCGCCAGCCACAGGGCCTCAGCCAGATCACCCGCCTCAGCCACCAGTTTTTTCTCCGGATGCTGCTGCCGCATCCGTGCAAACAGCTGCGGCAAGGTGACATTGTCGACAAAGACACGATGGTCGGGAAACACCAGCAGGGTTTCCGACAAACCCAGGCGGTGCGCCACCGCGCCGCCCGCCCGCACCGCCTTGGCGGCGAGCGGGCGATTGCCGGGAAAATTCTTGCGTGTACAGGCCAGCGGCAGATCAAAGCCGGCCGCATGCAGCAGTTCAAGAATTTCGGCGGCAGCCGAAGCCATGCCCGAGAGGTACTCAATCAGGGTCTGGGCAGTTTTCCAGGCCAGATGGAGCGCGGCGACCGGGCCTTCGGCCTGCAGGATCACGTCCCCTGCACTCAAGGCACAACCCGAAGACACGCACGCCAGCACCTCACCACCAGCCAGCTCGATCAGGCGGGCAGCCTCCTCGCTTCCGGCCAGGCGCATTGCAGCGCGTGCGCAAAAGTTCATGCCAGCAGCCTGCGCACCGATGCCCAGCGCGCGGGTCGTCAGGTCACCAAAGGGCGCGTCCTCCGCCAGCATGGCTTCCAGCACCCTATCCGGCACGCAGCGTTCCATGCGCTCAGACCTCCGGGCCGAAGCAGACGGGATGATCCACGCAGACCCCGCAACTGGGCGACTTGCAGATCGGCACGCCGGCACGCTCGCACAGTTGGCGATAGAAGAATTTCTTCCACTTCATATCGCCCACATTGAGCGCTGCCAGCGAGGGGAAGCGCTGGCGCAGGAGGGCGTTGAGCTCACGCCGAGAAGGCAGGCCCATGTCCTGCCACAGGTGATTGTCACGCTGGGCGGCCGTGGCAATCGCGGCGGCCAGCCAGATGCTCATCGGGTCCAGTGGCGCAGCGTAGTCCAGCAACAGCTCGAACAGCTCTTCGAACTCATCAAAGCGCGCGGCCGGCTGATCTGCATTATCCAGCTCGACGCCGGGCAGACAGGTCTCGCGCAGCACGGCGAAGGAAGCCGGACCGATGCCGCGGATCAGCGGGCGCTCACCTGCGCGCTGCGATTCAGCCAGCACGCAGCGCAGTACCAGCACTTCGAGCGAGGGGCTCTGGTCGATCAGGCGGATCAGATCTGTAGCAACAGCGTTCATGGCGATGTCCTCCGCAAGACATGCAGCAAGGATTGCGCCAGCCATCCTACAAGGCAGGGCGCCGGAAGAGGCGACAGGCCTCCAGCGACTGCGCGAGCGCATGAGTTCGGTGCTCCGCCCCCGCCTCCCCGGTACCAATCCCTACATTTTGTAAGCTTCACCACAGCCAGCCACAGCCCACAAACCCAGCCAAATCAAGGCCTTCCAGCCAGGCACAAGCTTTGCGAAGCTAAGCCCGCCGGTCGTGGCCCATCCTCGTTCGGCCCTCTCCCCCGCCTCTTCTCCTCGGGGCGGGAGAGGGGAGTTTGCAGCGCTGCGGCGCGAGTTGCATCCCTCATCACCGGACTGCCGCCATGAAAGCCTCCGACATTGCTGCGCTGAAAGACGAACCGGCCTGCGCCCACAACAAGGCGGAGGAAAAGGCCGGCTGTGCGCGTCCCAAGCCGGGCGCCACAGCAGGTGGCTGCGTGTTCGACGGGGCACAGATCGCGCTACTGCCGATTGCCGATGTGGCCCACATCGTGCACGGCCCGATCGGTTGCTCCGGCAACTCCTGGGACAACCGCGGCACCCGCTCTTCCGGCCCGACCCTGTACAGCATCGGCATGACCACCGATCTGACCGAGCAGGACGTGATCATGGGCCGCGGCGAGAAGCGCCTGTTCCACGCCATCAAGCAGGCCATCGACGAATATGCGCCGGCCGCCGTTTTCGTCTACACCACCTGCGTGACCGCCGTGATCGGCGATGACGTGGCCGCCGTCTGCAAAGCTGCTGAAACGCGCTGGGGTGTGCCGGTAGTACCGGTGGATTCGGCCGGTTTCTATGGCAGCAAGAACCTCGGCAACCGCATCGCCGGTGAAACCATGCTCAAGCATGTAATCGGCACCCGCGAGCCGGAGCCCGCACCCTACGTGCCAGGCATGCCCGATGTAAAAATCCATGACGTGAGCCTGATCGGCGAATACAACATCGCCGGCGAATTCTGGAACGTGGCCCCGCTCTTCGACGAACTGGGTCTGCGCATCCTCGGCACGCTCTCGGGCGATGCGCGCTACCACGAAGTGCAGACCCTGCACCGGGCCGAAGCCAGCATGGTGGTGTGTGCCAAGGCCTTGCTGAACGTGGCGCGCAAGCTGCAGGAGCGCTGGCAGGTGCCCTTCTTCGAGGGCAGCTTCTACGGCGTAGCCGACACCTCTCAAGCCCTGCGCGAATTCGCCCGCCTGCTGCGCGATGCGGATCTCACGGCCCGCACCGAAGCGCTGATCGAGCGCGAGGAAGCCTGGATCAACGCGGCCCTCCAGCCCTGGCGTGAGCGCCTTGCGGGCAAGCGCGTACTGCTCTACACCGGCGGCGTGAAGTCCTGGTCTATCGTCTCGGCGCTGCAGGACCTGGGCATGACAGTAGTCGCCAGCGGCACCAAGAAATCCACCGAGGAAGACAAGGCCCGCATCAAGGACTTGATGGGCGAAGACGCGGTGATGATCGACGAAGGCAGCCCGAAGGCCTTGCTGAATGCCTACAAGGATTTGCGCGCCGACATCCTGATCGCCGGTGGCCGCAACCTCTACACCGCGCTGAAGGCCCGCATCCCCTTCCTCGACATCAATCAGGAGCGCGAATTCGGCTACGCCGGCTATCGCGGCATGCTGGAGCTGGCGAAACAGCTCGCGCTGACCATCGAAAGCCCGGTGTGGGCTGCCGTGCGCAAGCCCGCGCCGTGGGCCAGGAGCAAGGCAGCCGGCACGCCTCTGGGGCTGCGTAGCCCGGATGCAGCGCAGTGGAGTCCGGGAACACCGCTCACGCCCGAGCCCCCGGATTCCGGCCTGCGGCCTTCATCCGGGCTACACGAGCAAGATTCACTTGAGGTCGCACCATGAGCGAAATCATCAAACGCAGCAAGCCGCTGTCGGTCAATCCGCTCAAGGCCAGCTCCACGCTGGGCGCCTCGCTGGCTTTCCTGGGCCTGCGCCGGGCGATCCCGATGATGCACGGCTCGCAGGGCTGCACCGCCTTCGGCAAAGTGTTCTTCGTGCGCCACTTCCGCGAGCCGATCCCGCTGCAGACCACCGCCATGGATCACATCGCCACGGTGATGAACTCCGATGAAAACGTGATCGAAGGTCTGCGCACCCTGTGCGAGAAGAGCAACCCGGATGTCATTGGCCTGCCGACAACAGGGCTTGCGGAGACCCAGGGCAGCGATGTGCAGCGTCTGCTGCGCCAGTTCCGCCAGCAATATTCGCAGTTCGAGCACATCGCCATCGTGCCAGTGAATACCCCGGACTATGCCGGCAGCCTGGAGAGCGGTTTCGCACAGGCCGTGGAGGCCATCATCGACGCACTGGTTCCGGTCTCGAGCAGTGTCGGGCGGCGCCGGCGCCAGGTGAATGTGCTGGCCGGCGCCGCCCTCACGCCGGGCGACATCGAAGTGATCCGCGACTGGATCGAGGCCTTCGGCCTGCGCGCGGTGATCCTGCCGGATCTGGGCGACTCGCTCGACGGCCACCTGATCGAAGCCGAGACCACGCCATTAACGCTGGGCGGCACGCCGCGCGACGAGATCGCCAGCATGGGCGAATCCATCGCTACCCTGGTCATCGGCAGTTCCCTGAGCAAGGCCGCCGACCTCCTGCGCAGCCGCAGCGGCGTGCCGGACTATCGTTTCGATCATCTGATGGGGCTGGATAGTTGCGATCTGTTCACCGAAGCCCTTGCCGAACTCTCAGGCCAGGCAGTGCCGCCGCGTTTCGAGCGCCAACGCGCGCAACTGCAGGATGCGATGGTCGACTCCCACTTCATGACGGGCTTTCTGCGGGTCGCCGTGGCCGCCGAGCCGGATCTGCTCGCTGGCCTGCACGCCTTGCTGGCCGGCGCGGGCGCCGAAGTCGTCGCGGCCGTATGCCCGGTGAATGCCGAGATCCTCAAGCGTCTGCCACTAGCCCAAGTCCATCTGGGCGACCTGCAGGATCTGGAACGCGAAGCGCGCGCCCATCACGCCCAGCTCGTGATCGGCAGTGCGCACGCGGTACAGAGCGCCCAGCGCCTCGCCCTGCCACTGCTGCGTGCCGGCTTTCCCGTGTATGACCGGCTGGGCGAATTCGCCCGCCCCTGGGTGGGCTACCGCGCCACGCGTCAGGCCCTCTTCGATATCGCCAATCTCGTCCTGGAGCACCACCATGACACTCCCGCCTATCGCTCCGTGTTCTGGTCTGGCGGACCCCGCGAGCGCGAAGTCTCCCTCCCCGCTTCGCAAGCTCACCCTGGCCTGGTCCGCCACTGACCCCGAGCCGGGCACGCTGCGCATCGCGTTCGCGAGCCGCGATCGCCTGCATGTCGACCAGCACTTCGGTGCTGCCGAGGGCTTCGTCCTCTACACGGTCGATGCCGAGCGTGCCCGGCTGGCGGGCGTCATGGAGTTCGCGGCCGAAGCCATGGATGGCAACGAAAACAAGCTGGCCGAGAAGATCGACGCGCTCTCCGGCTGCGCCGCCATGTACTGCCTCGCCGTGGGTGGCTCGGCGGTGCGCCAGTTGCTCGCCGCCGGCATCCAGCCGATGAAGCTCGACGAAGCCGCGCCCATCGATGGCCTGCTGCTGGCGCTCTCGGAAGCCATCCGTGATGGCGGTGTGCCCTGGATTGCCAAGGCCTTGCGGCAGGATGGCGACGCCAGCCGCTTCGAGCGCATGGCCGAGGAAGGATGGCAGGAATGATTCAGCGCCCCGCCCGCGTCATCGCGATCCATGCTGATCATATGCAGGTGGCGTTTGACCCGGCCTCTGCCTGTGGCAGCTGTGGCAGCAAAAAGGCCTGCCATGGAGAGAATCCAGAACACAGCCTGCAACTGCCTGTGCAGGCCGGATTCTCTGCTGGCGACGAAATTCTGCTTGGCATCGAAAGCCGCACGCTGACGCTCGCCGCCCTGCTTGCCTGGCTGATGCCGGCGCTCGCCCTGCTGCTCGGCGCAATGCTTGGCCAAGCCCTGTTCGGCAGCGATCTGGCCGCCATTCTCGCCGCGCTCGGGGGCCTCGCCGGCGGCCTGCTGATCGCCCGCCAGCTCGCCCGGCGCTACGCCGACGATCAGATGCAACCCTGCATCCAACCCTGTTTCCAGACCCCCACCGGGAGCACTTCATGAGCACCACCGACCCCATCTTTGAAACCGACTTCATGCGCGAAATGCTGCGCCAGGTCCGCGCGCTCGATAGCTATGGCGTGCATGACGGCAAGAGTGTCGAACAACTTCTCGCTCCCTTTGTGCTGAGCAAGGAAGCCCGCAGCGCGATTCCCATCCTGGGCGATCCGGATCCGGTCACGCTCTCCCGCGTCCGCGCCTTCTACAACGCGATTGCGGTACTGATCGAAAAGGAATGCGGGCAGATGGCCGTGCCGCTGGTGCACCTGTCGCACGAAGGTTTCGGCCGCGTGATCATCACGGTGGGCAAGCTGCTGGTGCTGGACCGCGCCCTGCGCGACGCCCACCGCTTCGGCTTCGAGAGCTTCTCGAAGATGAAGACCGAGGCAGACAAGCAGCTCTCCGTGGCCCTCGAACTGGCCGGCCGCTTCCCCGAAGTCGCCGGATTCTGAGGAGCCGGTCATGGACGACACCGCGCTGCGCGAACTGGACAAGGAAGTGCGCCGCCTCAAGCGCATCGCTTCCGAATGGGCCGGTCAGCTCCACGATCTGGTCGAAGATCGCCTGCCCGCCGCCTATGCCGAGATTCCCGGCATCTCAAACAGCACCTACGAAGCCTGCCAGGCCTGGGCAGACGCCAACGCGCGTCTGCTTGCGGCCCAACAGGACGCACGACCAACCGAGACACCCTGAATCAGCCATTTTCATACCACCAGCCTAGGAGTTTCACCATGGACCCCATCACCGGTATCACCCGCGGCGGCAAGCCCTGGACCCCCGAGTTCGCCACTGCGCTGAACGCCAAGACCTGCATCGGCTGCGGCCGCTGCTACAAGGTGTGCACCCGCGACGTGCTCGAATTGATCGACCGCAGCGAGGACGACATCTCTGAGGACGACGAAGACGATAGCGAAAGCATCTCCTCAATCATGTCGCTGGCCAATCCGGATGACTGCACCGGCTGCGGCGCCTGCTCGCGCGTGTGTCCGAAAGCCTGCTTCACCAACACGCCGATGCCCCTGGCCGCCTGAGCGTGAGCACCGTAGCCCGGATGCAGCGCAGCGGAATCCGGGGAGTGCCGCACTCCCGGATCCCCACCTGCAGTCCTCATCCGGGCTACGCCTGATCATGCCCCCCCTCAGCGATGCCAGCCCGGCGCCCTTCCTGATCCTGTACCACGCCCAGGCCACCAGCGCCCGCCTGCGCTTCCTGTGCCTGGCGGAGGGCGTTCTCGCCTTCGGCCCTCTGCCTCACCCGCTGACCCTACGTGACAACGCTCACACGCCCCACACAGTGCGCCCGATGCCGGCCGCCTGGAGTGCCGAGGCCTGCCGACGTCTGGAGCTGCCGCACGACGCCATCGAGGCCGATCACGACTTCCTTGAAGAAGTGCTGCACGAGGGCAGTGCATATCCGGTGCTGCTGGCACGTTTCACCAGCATTGATCCACCTTTTGCTCTGGCAGAAACCCTACACGCCCGTTTCATCAGCCTGCTCGAAGCGCGCAGGCGCCCCGCACTGGAACGCGAACTGCTGCGACGGGCCTATACCCACATCCTCGGCTAGCCAGATCGCATAGCCACGCCAGGTTCGGCACTTCCGGCTGTTGCAAACCCGACAGCCAAAGCCGACAAAAACCACCTCAAAACACCCCGAAACCCGCATGGCACGGGTGTTGCAAAAGCATAGGCATGCCTCAATCGCACGACCAACGGAGATCAAGTCATGTGGGATTACACCGAGAAAGTCAAAGAACACTTCTTCAACCCGCGCAACGCCGGCCCGCTCGAAGGCGCGAACGCCAGCGGTGATGTTGGTTCGATCCAGTGCGGCGACGCCCTGCGCCTGATGCTCAAGGTGGAGCCGGAAACCGAAATCATCCTCGACGCCAGCTTCCAGACCTTCGGCTGCGGCTCCGCAATTGCCTCCAGCTCGGCGCTGACCGAAATCATCAAGGGCATGACGCTGGATGAGGCGCTCAAGGTCAGCAACCAGAACATCGCCGATTTTCTCGACGGCCTGCCGCCCGAGAAAATGCACTGCTCGGTAATGGGCCGCGAAGCACTGCAAGCCGCGATTGCCAACTATCGCGGTGAAGAATGGGTTGATGATCACGAGGAAGGCGAGCTGATCTGCAAGTGCTACGCCATCGATTCCGCCCTCATTGAATCCGTGGTGCGCGAAAACAAGCTCACCACGCTTGAGCAGGTCACCCACTACACCAAGGCCGGGGGTGCCTGCGCCTCCTGTCACGAGAAGATCGAAGGCGTACTGGAAAAGATCCTGGCCAGCCAGTGTGAAGCCCCCGCCATCAGCAAGCCCGCTGAAGAAGCCGTGGCGCCGCTCGCCGCGGGCGAGAAGCCCAAGCTCACCAACATCCAGCGCATGCGCAAGATCGAAGAAATCATCGAATCCGTGCGCCCGATGCTGCAGCGCGACCACGGCGATATCGAGATCGTCGACATCGTCGGCAAGAACATCTACGTCAATCTCAAGGGCGCCTGCATGGGCTGCGCACTGGAAGCCGCCACGCTTGGTTCGATCCAGCAGAAGCTGTTTGAAGAACTGGGCGAATACGTGCGCCTCCTGCCTGCCTCGCAACTCGAAATGGCCCGCTGATCTGAATGTAGGTGCGACTTCAGTCGCACGACAACGGTCAAAAGGCCGACTGAAGTCAGCCCTAAGATGCGCGCGTCGCCGCCCCGCCCTGCACCTCCAGAGAGGATCCAATCATGAAACCGATCTATTTCGACAACAACGCCACCACCGCCTGCGATCCCGCCGTGGTGGAAGCCATGCTGCCCTTCTTCACCGAGCAGTTCGGCAATGCCTCCTCGATTCACAGCTTCGGCAATCAAGTCGGCCTCGCGATCAAGGCCGCCCGCAGCCAGATCCAGCAGCTGCTGGGCGCCGAGCATGACAGCGAGATCATCTTCACTGCCGGCGGCACCGAGTCTGACAACACCGCCATCCTCTCCGCACTGAAAGCCCAGCCCGAGCGTAACCAGATCATCACCACGGTGGTCGAACACCACGCCATCCTGACGTTGTGTGAGCAGCTCGAAAAGGATGGCTACGTGGTGCACAAGCTGCGCGTCGACAAGCGCGGCCGCATCGACATGGACGAGTACAAGGCCCTGCTCTCGGATCGCGTCGCCATTGTTTCCGCCATGTGGGCCAACAACGAATCGGGCACCATTTTCCCGGTCGAGGAAATGGCCGAATACGCACATGCCATGGGGGTGCAGTTTCATACCGATGCGGTGCAGGCCGTCGGCAAGATCCCGATTGATCTGAAACGCACGAAGATCGACATGCTATCCGTTTCGGGCCACAAGCTGCATGCGCCCAAGGGCATCGGCGTGCTCTACCTGCGCCGTGGCACACGCTACCGCCCGCTGATGCGCGGCGGCCAGCAAGAGCGCGGCCGCCGCCCCGGCACCGAGAATGCGCCAGCCATCATCGGCTTCGGCAAGGCCGCCGAACTCGCCCTTCAACACATCGACACCGAGAACAGCGATGTGCGCTACCTGCGCGACAAGCTTGAGCGCGGCATCCTCGCCCAGATACCGAATGCCTTCCCCACCGGCGATCTTTCCTGCCGCCTGCCCAACACCAGCAGCATCGCCTTCGAGTACGTGGAAGGCGAAGCCATCCTGCTGCTGTTGAACAAGCTGGGCATTGCCGCGTCTTCCGGCTCGGCCTGCACCTCGGGCTCGCTGGAGCCTTCGCATGTGATGCGCGCCATGGGCATTCCCTACACGGCCGCCCACGGCACGATCCGCTTCTCGCTCTCACGCTACAACACGCTGGAAGAAGTCGAGCGCGTGATCGCCGCAGTGCCACCGATCATCGCCCAGCTGCGCCAGATTTCGCCCTACTGGAATCCGGTCAAGAACTGTCCGGCCGACCAGGCTTTCGCGCCGGCTTACGCGTAAGGCAGCAACAAGCAAAAGCCCCGCTGGCGATTGTCGGCGGGGCTTTTCGTTTCGTGACTGCGGGATTTGTAGGGTGCGCAATGCGCACCGTTTCAAGCGTCAATCCATTGCCAAGAAAGGGCCCGCGTGCGCGATGCGCACCCTACTTGGCTTGCGTCAGTAGGCGACCATAACCGATGGGCATTGCGCACACTGTAGCCCGGATGCAGCAAAGCGGAATCCGGGAGAGCGGCGAGGAAAAGCCCCGGATTCCGGCGTAGCCTTCATCCGGGCTACTTGCTGGAATCCGGTCAAGAACTGTCCGGCCGACCAGGCTTTCGCGCCGGCTTACGCGTAAGGCAGCAACAAGCAAAAGCCCCGCTGGCGATTGTCGGCGGGGCTTTTCGTTTCGTACTTGCAGAATTTGTACGGTGCGCATTGCGCACCGTTTCAAGCGTCGATCCATTGCCACGAAAGGGTCAGCGTGCGAGATGCGCGCCCTACTTGGCTGTGGGTAAGGCGGAGTGCCAACTCCGCCTTACGCGGCGACCGCCATCTTCTCGGAAAACAGACGTTCGACGTTTGACATGAGAGTCCGCGCCCGACGTGCCGAATGGCCACTCCCGATGGAGGGGGGCGGTGTCACTCGTCGCGGTGGGCTTATTGCTGGACGCAGTAAAGAGCGGCTTGTATCGACACGCAATCAGCAGTGCTGCCGCCAGAAGTGAAAGCGAAGACGCCGTTGTTAGACGACGATCCGAATGTCGCTAATTTTCCGACGATGGAGCCTGTTTGTCCCCACCTTGAGCAATTGGCTTCCGACACCGCGAACGTTCCTCCGTTGCCAATCCCTGTCCACGTCCACCCCCAAAGACCGTTTGACGAGCAACCTACGCACTGAACTGGATTCGGCATGTTCCTGAAAGAAGAAGCAAAGTTGGCACTGGCCGTCGTTACATCAATCAAGACATCGTCATACGCTTGATAGTACGAAGTGTTTGGTCGCAGTACCCAATCAATCGGTCCAACCGCATCACGGTTGACTCCGTCGACAAGCAGTGCTTTGTAGATGTGGTTGCTGGGCTTTGACGCAGATAAATTACAGAACGCATCTGCCTTTTGTATCGCCGTACTACCTGGCAACGTCTGGTCGTTGGCGAAGTCGCCACTATGAGCCTCTTTCGTAACGAAAATTTTTGGGCCAGAAGATACGGTGCGGGTAGCTTCACCTCCGCCGCCGCCTCCGCCGCCGCCTCCGCCTCCGCCTCCGCCTCCGCCTCCGCAACCGGTCAAGAGGACTGAAACAATAAGTGTGAGAAATACAGTCGTGTATTGCATAACGAAGAATCTAACTGTTGGTATGGTTTTGAATAGCCGCAGTTAGCCAGGTAGAGTGGGCTCGGCAAGCCCACACCTTTGTCGATGGCATCTGATCGTATGCTGCGTGGGCACTCTGTGCCCACCCTACGCATCACTACACATGACCACTTTCGGCACTTGCCGTAAATACCCGCCCCTGGCCGGCAGCACGCAGGGTGCAATAAGCGTCAGCGCATTGCACCGATTCTTGGCACGATTACCGGCGCGGAAGTATGTCTTCCGTAAGCATTCGGTGCAATGCCCTTCGCTTATTGCAGCCGCCCCACGCACTCAAGCTGCCGCCGCAACCAGCCGGCGATAAAGCTCCAGATAGCTGCGCGCCGCCACATCCCAGGAAAATTCCTGGCGCATCGCGCACTGCATCACTTGCTGCCACTGCGCTGGCTGGTGGTAGAGATCAAGGGCGCGCTGCATGGCCAGCCCGAGGCCGTGCGGGCTGGCCTCGTCGAAGCTGAAGCCGGTGGCCTGATCTGCCTTGAGCGCACGCTCGCTGGCATCCACAACGGTGTCGGCCAGCCCTCCCACATGGTGCACCAGCGGCAGGCAGCCATAGCGCAAGGCATACAGCTGGGTCAGGCCACAGGGCTCGAAGCGCGAGGGCATGAAGAGGCTGTCGGCACCACTGATCACGCGGTGCGCCAAGGCTTCGTCATACACCGTGCGCACGGCTACCTGCTGCGGATGGCTGCGGGCGGCCTCCAGGAAGGCGGCTTCCAGCGCCCGGTCGCCACTGCCCTGCACCACCAGTTGCGCCCCCGCTGCGAGCAGGCCTGGCAACACGGCCAGCACCAGGTCTAGCCCCTTCTGCGCGGTGAGGCGGCTCACCACACCGAAGAGCGGCGCGCCCGGCGCCGCCGCCAGGCCCATTTCTGCTTGCAGGCCGGCTTTGCACAACGCTTTGCCCGCGAGCTGCCCGGCACTGTAAGGCGCCACGATGCCGGCATCCTTCTCCGGGTTCCAGACCGCGTAGTCGACTCCGTTGAGCACCCCGAAGACGTTGCCGGCTCGGCTCTGGATCACGCCTTCGAGACCGCAGCCGAACTCCGGTGTGGCGATCTCACGGGCATAGTTGCCACTCACCGTGGTGACGGCATCGGCGAACTTGAGGCCGGACTTCATGAAGGAGAGCTGGCCGTGATACTCCAGCGCACTGGGCACGGCGAAACGGCTGGGCAGGCCCAGCAGATGAAAATCCGCCAGCGAAAACAGGCCCTGGTAAGCCAGGTTGTGCACGGTGAATACGGTTGCGGCCTGGGTCGGCAGATGCTGCACGATGTAGGCACAGGCCATCGCGGCATGCCAGTCATGCGCATGCACCACATCCGGCAGCCAGTCTGCATCCAGCTCGCCGGCCGCCAGTTGCGCCGCCACCCAGCCCAGCAAAGCGAAGCGCTGAAGATTGTCCGGCCATTCAAGGCCGGCACTATTCTGATAAGGCCCACCATCGCGGCGATAGAAATACGGCGCATCCACCACATACGCCGGCACGTGGCTGAAGGGCATCTGGCCCTTGATGAGGCGCACCCGCGCTGCGCCGAACACCGGGCCGATCTCGCACACTGTTTCGGGGGCCAGCACGGCATCGATGATCTGCGGCAGGCCCGGCAGCAGCAGGCGTACATCCGCGCCCTGGCCAATCAGGGCCTGGGGCAAGGCGCCGAGCACATCGGCGAGCCCGCCGGTTTTCACCAGCGGGAAGATTTCAGCAGCGACATGCAGCACCCTCATGACTGCAAGGCCGCCAGCATGTCGCGCGTCACCAGGGTCACCCCACCTTCGGTGCGATAGAAGCGTTTGGCATCCAGCTCAGGATCCTCGCCAATCACCATGCCATCAGGAATCACGCAGTCGCGGTCCACCACGGTTTTGTTCAGGCGCACATGGCGCCCGACCTGTACTCCGGGCAGCAATACCGACCAGCGCACATGGGCATGCGAGTGCACCCGCACATTGTTGAAGAGCATGGTGCGCACGACTTCGCCGGAAATGATGCAACCGCCGGACACGACCGACTCGATGGCCGCGCCGCGCCGACCCGGCTCGTTATGCACGAACTTGGCCGGCGGCAGCTGGGCCTGATAGCTCCAGATCGGCCAGCGGGTGTCGTACAGATTCAGTTGAGGCTCGGTGGCGGTGAGGTCGATGTTGGCATCCCAATACGCATCAATGGTGCCCACGTCGCGCCAATATGGTGCCTCGCCGGAGCGGTTGCGCACACAACTGAGTGCAAACGGATGAGCCGCAGCCTGGGCATTGCGCACTGCACGCGGGATGATGTCCTTGCCGAAATCATGGCTGGAGGTGGGATCGGCCAGATCGCGCTCCAACTCCTTGTAGAGATAGCGCGCGTTGAACACATAGATGCCCATGCTGGCCAGCGACATCTCCGGGTTGCCCGGCATCGCCGGCGGATCGGCCGGTTTCTCGACGAACTCGATGATGTTGTCGCTTTCATCGACCGCCATCACACCGAAATCACAGGCTTCCTTGCGCGGCACAGCGATGCAGCCCACCGTGCATTCGCGGCCTTTCGCTACGTGATCGGCGATCATCAGCGCATAGTTCTGCTTGTAGATATGGTCACCCGCGAGCACCAGGATGTAGTCGGCGCGGTAAGCCGCAATGATGTCCTGGTTCTGGTACACCGCGTCGGCCGTACCCTGATACCAGCGCTCATCTTCAGTGCGCTGCTGAGCCGGCAGGAGATCAATGAACTCGTTCATCTCCGGCTTGAGAAAAGCCCAGCCCCGCTGCAGGTGGCGCAAGAGGCTGTGGGACTTGTACTGGGTGATCACGCCGATACGGCGGATACCGGAATTGAGGCAGTTGGAGAGCGCGAAATCCACGATGCGAAATTTGCCACCGAAATACACCGCAGGCTTGGCGCGGCGGTCAGTCAGGTTCTTCAGGCGACTGCCGCGCCCACCCGCAAGAACCAGTGCTACGGTACGTTTCGGCAGATCCAGGCTCTGCGCCAGATCGGGGGAGACCATGTATTCATCCTCATCCAGTTATTCGGAAAAACAGGCTGAAACCACCACCACTTGCAATACCTACACCCAAACCGCGCTATAAATGCCACTGACGGAAGCGCTACGAGCGCTACGCAATGCAACAAGGCCCGCTACTTGCGTGGTGATGAGTCTATTGCGCTCGATGCACCGAAACAAGGCAGACATACGAGGACGTGGCACGAATCATTCCAGCCTGTCTGCCGCGCAAGACAATAAACCCGACCCCAGCCAGATCGATACAAGGAGATGCCGTGAATTCACCGACCCCAGACTCCATTCCGGCCCTGAACGCGGCCATCGATGAACAGCTTCTGCGCACCGTGGGCGTAGCCCGCCAGGACGCCACCAGCACCGATCTGATGAAGGCCCTGTCGCAAGTGGCTCGCGAAGAGCTCTCGCAGCGCTGGGTTGAAACCCAGGCAGCGGACCGCGGCGGCAAGGCGCGCCGCGTGTACTACCTGTCGATGGAGTTTCTGATCGGTCGTACGCTCTCCAACGCGCTCGGCGCGCTGCGCCTGAGCAATGCCGGCGCCCAGGGCATGCTGGACCACGCCCATACCCTTGAAGAAATCGCCGATCAGGAGCCGGATGCAGCGCTGGGCAATGGCGGCCTGGGGCGTCTCGCCGCCTGTTTTCTCGACTCGATGGCCAACCTGGGCCTACCGTCCTTCGGCTATGGCATCCGTTACGAATACGGCATGTTCAAGCAGAAGATCGTCGGCGGTGCGCAAACCGAGTTGCCCGATCCCTGGCTGGCCGATGGCACGCCCTGGGAATTTCCGCGTGCCGACATCAGCTTCCCGGTGCGCTTCGGTGGCTGGGTCGAGCACATCGGTGATCGCGCGGTATGGCGCCACGCCGGCGAGGTGGTGGCGAAGGCTTATGACATGGTGATTCCCGGTTACGGCACCCGCAAAGTCAGCACCCTCCGATTGTGGAAAGCCGTTGCCCCGGCCGACCTCGATCTTCAGGCCTTCAACACCGGCGACTATGGGCGCGCCGCCCAGGTGAAGAACGAGTACGAGAACATTTCCTGGGTGCTGTATCCGAACGACAGCACGCCGGCTGGCCGCGAACTGCGCCTGCGCCAGGAGTACTTCTTCGTTGCCGCTTCGGTACGCGACATCCTGCTGCGCCACATGATGGAACATGGCACGCTCGATAACCTGCATGAGCAGGTTGCCATGCATCTGAATGACACCCACCCGGCCATCGCGGTCGCCGAGCTGATGCATGTGCTCTGTGACGAGCACAGCATGCCCTGGGCCAAGGCCTGGAGCATCTGCCAGAAGACCTTCTCCTACACCAACCACACCTTGATGCCGGAAGCACTGGAAACCTGGCCGGTGGCCCTGATGCAGCATGTACTGCCACGCCATCTGGAAATCATCTTCCGCATCAATGCCGAATTCCTCGCTGAAGCCGCCAAGCATCGGCCGGGAGACAACGGTTTCCTCGCCCGCCTGTCCCTGATCGACGAAACCGGCGAGCGCCGCGTGCGCATGGCCAACCTGTCGGTGGTGGGCAGCCACATGATCAATGGCGTGTCGGCCCTGCACTCGGATCTGCTGGTCAAAACCCTGTTCGCAGACTTCGCCAGCCTGTGGCCGGAGCGCTTCACCAACATGACCAACGGCATCACGCCCCGGCGCTGGCTTTCGCAGGCCAATCCAGGGCTCGCCGCCCTGATTGACAAGAACATCGGGCCCGACTGGCGCAACCATCTGGATCAGCTCAAACAGCTTGAAGCCCTCAAGGACGATGCCGCGTTCCGTGCCGATTTCATGGCCGTCAAGCGCCAGAACAAGGCCCGCCTCGCCGCCCTGATCGCCCGCAGCACCGGCATCAAGGTCAATCCGGACAGCCTCTTCGATGTGCAGATCAAGCGTATCCACGAGTACAAGCGCCAGTTGCTCAACGTACTGCACGTAATCTGGCGCTACCAGGCCATCCTCGCCAACCCGGCGGCAGACTGGACACCGCGCGTCACGATCTTCGCCGGCAAGGCCGCCTCCAGCTACACCGCCGCCAAATCGATCATTCATCTGATCCACGATGTGGGCAACGTCATCAACAACGACCCGCGCATCGGCGACAAGTTAAAACTCGTCTTCATCCCCAACTACGGCGTATCGGTTGCCGAGGTGATCATGCCCGGCGCCGATCTCTCCGAGCAGATCTCCACCGCCGGCACCGAAGCCTCGGGCACCGGCAACATGAAGCTCGCTCTGAATGGCGCGCTGACCATCGGCACGGATGATGGCGCCAACATCGAAATCCGCGAAAACGTGGGCGACGACAACATCTTCATCTTCGGCCTGCGCACCCCCGAGGTGCTGGCCATGAAGCAAGGCGGCTATCAGCCGATGCGCATCTACGAGAGCAGCCCGGGCCTCAAGGCGGTGCTCGATGCAATTGCCGGTGGCCAGTTCTCGCCCAACGAACCGGGCCGCTATCGCGGGCTGGTCGATGCGCTGCTGTGGGGAGGCGATCACTACATGCTGCTGGCAGACTATCAGTCCTACATCGACACCCAGGCCAGAGTGGACGCGCTCTACGCGAAGCCGGACGAGTGGGCCAGCAAGGCCATCATCAACATGGCCAACATGGGCACATTCTCGTCGGACCGCACCATCGCCCAGTACGCGAAGGAGATCTGGAATATCCCGGTAGCGCCCTGAGCTGCAAGAACGAGCCCTGCAGGTGCGCCCGTAGGTGCGACTTCAGTCACACACTACATCTGGCAAGCCGGCTGAAGCCGGCCCTACACCTGCATGGCTTGCAACATACAGGTCGCACCTGCCGAGCTGCCCCCACCCTGCAACAGGAATTGGATTACTCTGGCCGTATGCTGAACGAATCCGACATCCAGGCTTTCTGCGAGGCTCGCCACGGCGATCCGTTTTCCATCATGGGCCTGCATGCCACTGCGGACGGTGGCTTCTGGCTGCGCTGCTTTGTGCCCGGCGCCGCCAGCGTCGACGTAGTGGACCGGGCACGCAAACGCCGCGGCACGCTCAGCCAGCGCCACCCGGCCGGGTTCTTCGAAGGCCTGATCGACACAAAAAGGGGTTTTCATTACCGCCTGCGCGTCACTTGGCAGGATGGCAGCGTCCTTACCCTCGAAGACCCCTATCGCTTTCCGCCGGTGCTCGGCGAGCAGGATGTGTGGTGGCTCGGCGAAGGCACCCATCTGCGCCCCTATGAAATCCTCGGTGCACGCCATCGCGAGATAGATGGCGTGGCCGGCACGAGCTTCGCGGTGTGGGCACCGAACGCTTCGCGCGTCGCCGTGCTGGGCGACTTCAACGGCTGGGACAACCGCCGCCATCCAATGCGCCTGCGCCGCGAATGCGGCGTGTGGGAAATCTTCCTGCCGGCGGTGCCGGAAGGCGCCTGCTACAAGTACGAAGTGCGCGCCAGCAACGGCCACACCCTGCCGCTGAAGGCCGACCCCTACGCGCTGCAATGTGAGCTGCGCCCCTCCACCGCCAGCGTGGTCAGCCATCTGCCGCCAGCTGTTGCCCCCTCCCCTGAGCGCCAGCGTGCCAACGCGCTGGATCAGCCAGTGAGCATCTACGAAGTCCATCTGGCTTCATGGCGGAAGAAAAACGACGGACAGGACTGGCTCAACTGGGATGAACTCGCCGAGCAACTGCTGCCCTACGCCCAATGGATGGGCTTCACTCATCTGGAGCTGATGCCGATCAGCGAGCACCCCTTCGATGGCTCCTGGGGCTATCAGAGCATCGGCCTGTATTCGCCCACTGCGCGCTTTGGGGATACCGTCGGCTTCACCCGTTTTGTCGAACGCGCTCATGCCGCAGGCATCGGCGTGCTGCTCGACTGGGTGCCGGCACATTTCCCGACCGATGCGCACGGGCTGGCGAACTTCGACGGCACACACCTGTATGAGTACGCTGATCCGCGCGAAGGCTTCCATCAGGACTGGAACACCCTGATCTACAACTTCGGCCGCACCGAGGTGCGCAACTTCCTGATCGCCAATGCCTTGTACTGGCTGGAGCGCTACAACGTCGACGGCCTGCGCGTGGACGCCGTGGCCTCCATGCTCTATCGCGACTACTCGCGCAAGGAAGGCGAGTGGATTCCGAATGCGCAGGGCGGGCGCGAAAACCTCGAAGCCATTGATTTCCTCAAGCGCATGAACGAGATCGTCGGCGCAGAGCGTCCACAGGCCATCACGCTGGCCGAGGAATCCACCTCCTACCCGGCCGTTTCGCGCCCCACCTTCGCAGGTGGGCTGGGCTTTCACTACAAGTGGAACATGGGCTGGATGCACGACACCCTGCAGTACATGGCGCGCGACCCGATCCACCGCAAGCATCATCACAACGAGATGAGCTTCGGGCTGGTGTATGCCTTCAGCGAAAACTTTGTGCTGCCGCTCTCGCACGACGAAGTGGTGCATGGCAAGGGCTCGCTGCTCGGCAAGATGCCGGGCGACCGCTGGCAGAAATTCGCCAATCTGCGCGCCTACTACGGCTTCATGTGGGGCCATCCCGGCAAGAAACTGCTCTTCATGGGCGGCGAGTTCGCCCAGGAGCGCGAATGGAATCACGACCAGAGTCTGGACTGGCACCTCACCGATGACGCCCTGCACGCCGGTGTTCAGCATCTGGTGCGGGATCTGAACCACGTCTATCGCGATTGCCCGGCCCTGCACCAGCGCGATGTGGAAGGCGGAGGCTTCGAATGGATCGCCCACAGCGATGCCGAGCATTCAATCTACAGCTTCGTCCGCTACGGCCACGGCGATACACCGCCGGTGGTGGTGGTCTGCAACTTCACGCCCACCGTGCATCACGCCTGGCGCCTGGGCGTGCCGCGTGAAGGCAACTACGTCGAGCGCATCAATACGGATTCCGAGTTCTACGGCGGCAGCAATGTCGGCACGCCTTCAGCGCGCAGCCAGGGCCTCGCCTGGCAAGACAAACCGGACTCGATCCAGATCGACCTGCCGCCACTGGCGACCGTGATTTTCGAGTGGCAAACCTGAGAGAGACCTGATGGAACTGCACACCCTGCTCCCCGGCAAGCCCTGGCCGCTCGGCGCCCATGCTGACGCAGGGGGCGTGAATTTCGCGATCTTCTCAGCCAACGCCACGGCCGTCTTCCTGTGCCTGTTCGACCTCGACGGCCAGACCGAGCTAGCGCGCCTGCCGCTACGCGGCCACACCCTGGACGTGTGGCATGGCTATCTGCCCGAAGCGGTGCCAGGCCTGATCTATGGCCTGCGCTGCGAAGGCCCTTGGGCCCCGCAGGAAGGGCATTACTTCAACCCGGAAAAGCTCCTGCTGGATCCCTACGCGCGCGAGATTGTCGGCCAGTTCAACTGGAACGACGCCCACTTCTGCGCGATTCCTGAGAGTCACGAACAGCCCTGCCCCGAAGACAACGGCCGCCACGCCCTCAAGGCACGCGTGCCCGCCCCGGATGACTTTGACTGGGGCGACGACGCCCCGCCCGAGATCAGCCCTGCCGACACGGTGATCTACGAACTGCACGTGAAGGGCTTCTCGAAATCAAATCCGGCCATTCCGGAGGCCTTGCGTGGCACCTACGCCGGCCTCGCCCACCCAGCCTCCCTCGCTCATCTGAAACGACTGGGCGTCACCGCCCTGAGCATCCTGCCGGTGCATTACCACCTTGACGAGTTGCGCCTCACGCAGATGGGCCTCGTCAATTACTGGGGCTACAACAGCATCAATTTCTTCACGCCGGACCCACGCTACGCCAGCGGCGCGGATGGCCTTTCGGTAGGCGACGAGTTCCGCACGATGGTCCGTGCGCTACATGCGGCAGGCATCAAGGTATTGCTCGACGTGGTCTACAACCACACCGCAGAAGGCGACGCCACCGGCCCCTCCATCAGCTTCCGCGGGCTGGACAACGCCAGCTATTACCGCCTGGACGCCAACAACAAGCGCACCTTCATCAACGACACCGGCTGCGGCAACACGCTGGATATCCGTCAGCCCAATGTCTTGCGACTGGTGCTGGACAGCCTGCGCTACTGGGTCAGCGAAATGCATGTCGATGGTTTCCGCTTCGACCTGGCGCCCATCCTCGGACGGGACGACAGCGGCTTCAACCCGCGTGCGGCCTTCTTCGCAGCCGTAGCGCAAGATCCGGTGCTCTCGCACGTAACGATGATCGCCGAGCCCTGGGATATCGGCCCTGGCGGCTACCAGCTGGGCGGCTTCCCGCGCGGATGGCACGAATGGAATGATCGCTTCCGCGATACCCTGCGTGCCTTCTGGCTGGGTCACCCCTGCACGCGCGGCGATTTCGCGATGCGCCTGTGTGGCTCATCCGATCTGTTCCAGGCCAACCGGCGCGAACCACTGGCCTCGGTCAATTACATCGTCTCGCACGATGGCTACACCTTGCGTGATCTGGTGAGCTATGTCGCCCGCCGCAACCAGGCCAACGGTGAAGACAATCGCGACGGTCACAATCACAACCTCAGCAACAACTGCGGCGAGGAAGGCCCCAGCACCGACCCGGCCGTGCTCGCCTTGCGCGGCCGCATGCAGCGCGTACTGCTGGCCAGTGCCCTGTTCTCACAAGGCACGCCGATGCTGGCGGCCGGTGATGAGCTGGGGCATTCGCAGGGCGGCAACAACAACCCCTATTGTCAGGACAATCCGGGCACCTGGATTGCCTGGGCCGAAGCGGATCAGGATCTGATTGCCTTCACTGCCAGGCTGCTGTCACTGCGCCGCCAGGCCATGCTTTTCGCCACGCACTGGTACCGGCGCGGGCCAAGCGACCTGGTGTGGCTACGCAAGGATGGTGAAGCTCTGCACAGCCACGAATGGCGCGATACTGGCGCCCGCACGCTGGGCTGCCTGATCAATCACCCTGGCCGCGCCAGCGTACCCCTGCTGCTGCTCGTGAATGCCGAACCCACCGACTGCCACTTCACGCTGCCTGCCGGTGAATGGCGCTGCTGGTTCGACACCACGGCCAGCACCGGCGAACGCGACTGGCACGGCTCCAGCACCACGCCCTTCACCCTCGGCGCGCACAGCATGGTGCTGCTCGCGGCGGGAGCAGCGAAACTGAATCTGTAGGGCCGACTTCAGTCGGCGTTCACGCTTGGCGTGCGGCTGAAGCCGCACCTACAACAAAACGCGACCAGAGACCGCAGCTTGCAACACCCGTAGCCCGGATGCAGCGCAGCGGAATCCGGGAAGCAGCCCCCGGATTTGGGCCTTCAGCCTCCATCCGGGCTACAAATATCTTCTGTATCTGCAGCAAAAAGGACTCACCCCATGCGCTTCCCCCGAGCCAGCGGCATCCTCCTCCACCCCACCTCGCTCCCCGGCCCGCATGGTTCTGGCGATCTGGGCATCGAAGCGCGCCACTTCATCGATTGGCTCGCCGCCAGCGGCCAGTCGCTGTGGCAGATCCTGCCACTCGGCGGCATTGGCCCCGGCAACTCGCCCTATATGAGCAGCTCGGCCTTTGCCGGCAATGTGCTGCTGATCGATCTGGCCGAGTTGCAGGCGCAAGGCTGGTTGCCCGCCACGCTCACGCCCGATCCGGCGTTCAGCGGCACGGCCATCCACTTCTCCGCTGTCGTCCCCTGGCGCATGGCCCGCCTGCAGGAAGCCGCCAGTTGTTTCTTCCTCTCCGCCAGCAGTCAGGCCCGCCAGAACTACGCCAATTTCTGTGCCGCGCAGGCCGGATGGCTGGACGACTACGCACTGTTCATGGCGCTCGCCGACCACTATGGCTGGCAGGACTGGTGCGACTGGCCTGCGCCGCTGGCCCGGCGAGAGCCCGCCGCGCTGAATGAAGCACGCCAGCAGCATGCCGAGCGCATCAATTTCTGGAAATTCTGTCAGTGCGCCTTCTTCCGCCAGTGGCATGCACTCAAAACCTATGCTCATTCAAAAGGCATCCAGATCATTGGCGACGCACCGATCTTCATCGCCTATCAGAGCGCCGAAGTGTGGGCTCGGCCCGATCTGTTCGAGCTTGATACGGATGGCAAGCCGCAGGTAGTGGCCGGCGTGCCGCCGGATGCTTTCACCGCAGAGGGCCAGCGCTGGGGCAATCCGCTGTATCGCTGGAGCGCCCACGCAGCCGAGCACTACGCCTGGTGGATCACCCGCATCCGTCGCACTTTCGAGCTGGTCGACATCGTGCGCATCGATCACTTTCGTGGTTTCGTCGACTACTGGGAGATTCCGGCCAGCGAGCCCAATGCGATCAAGGGACGCTGGCTGCCCGGCCCGGGCGCTGCGCTGTTCGAGGCCATCAGCGCAGCGCTGGGCCCGCTCCCGATCATCGCCGAGGATCTGGGCATCCTGACTCCGGCGGTCGACGCGCTGCGCCAGCAACTAGGCCTGCCCGGCATGCGCATCCTGCATTTCGCATTTGGCAGTCAGGGGGAGGAACGCAGCGCAAACGCCTACCTGCCGCACAACTACAGCCCGGACACCGTGGTCTACACCGGCACCCACGACAACGACACCACGCGCGGCTGGTGGGCCGAAATCAGCGAGGCCGAACGCCAGCATGTGCGCGACTACCTCGCCTGCAGCGGCGACGAAATCCACTGGAGCCTGATCCGAGCGGCCTGCGCAAGCGTGGCCGACACCACCATTCACCCGCTGCAGGATGTGCTCGGGCTAGGTTCGGAAGCGCGCATGAACTTCCCCGGCAAGGCTGAGGGCTACTGGCAGTGGCGCTTCGAATGGGCGCAGTTGCAGCCGCGCCATGGCGAACTGCTCGCCAGCCTGTGCCGGCTTTACCGGCGCTGAATCCGAAAAAAAGGCCGTTCCCCGCCAAAGCGGGAGAACGGCCAGGACTCAAGAACTTGAATTACTGGTAATACTTGTCGTAGAGCGGAGCCGTACCGCTCACCCCTTCAAGCAGGTGGACGCGGTAGTCATACTTGGCCTTGCGCGTAGCCTCGCCGCTGTAGAGATAATCGGTGCTGGTGGCGATGCCGACCACGACGCCGTTCTTCGGCGCCTTGCTCAGATCCAGACACGACTCACCGCTTTCCACCGGCTGGCTATAGACCGCCGTGCCATCGGCTGCACGGTAGGCCAGCTGGAAGCGCATGTTGTTGCCCAGCGGCTGGAAGTTGACCCGCACCTTGTTACCACTGACCTTCAACGGGATCTGGTTGGCACCACTCCAGCCCGGCAAGGTATCGGTCGCCGGGATCAGGGTCGTGCTGCTCTGAGTGGTGGCCGCGTAGAAACTCAGCTTGTGGCTGGTCTGCTTGAAGTAGCCTCCAGCCGACCCCTCCGAGACGATGGTGCGGGCCCAGTTGTCATTGATGGGCACCTTGAAACCATCCGTCCAGACACCGAAGTCGACCATGGCCTGGCGGGCACGGTATTCAGTGATCAGGCGGCGGGTCTGCGCATCACCCAGACCTTCGGAAAGCGAAGCCAGGATGTTGTTCTGCGTACCTTTCTTCCAGATCCAGGCGTTCGAACCCTGAGACAGATAAAGCGCGATGAAGTGGGAGAAGGCCGCGTTGTACTGGTTGCCGCCAAGGTATTCCCGCCAGGTGCCGATCTGCTGTCCGCTCGCAGTTTCCATGTGCACGCCTTCAGCGTTCGGGCCGCCGAAAGTGCCATCCTGCAGCCAGCCGCTGTAGTTCTCGATCGGCATGTGCGGAGCCAGGAAAGGTGCGCCATCCAGGAAGCCCACGCCACGCGAGCCGGTGCGATTGCCCGTCATGGTCATCTGCAGCCAGGTGTTGGAGCCTTCGTTGAACCAGGCCGCCTTGTTGCCCATGCTGGCCATGATGGCGTGAATGTATTCATGCGTGACGCCGTTGTACTCGCTGGCGGTCACCACCGGGTAGTAGGACAGCAACACCATCGGATAGCCATTGATACCGCTCTGCCAGCCCCCCTTCTCGGTATTGCTGGCGCTGTCGGTGCACAGACCCGAGCCAAAGAGATAGATGTTGCTGAAGTAGCCTTGCTGCTGCAGCTTGTCCACCGGCCAGCCCATCACGTTGTGGATGTAGTCGGCGTCCTTGTTCATGTGTGCGAGCAAGGCATCGATGTGGGCATCGGTAATGGCCGGGTTGCGGTTCTTGCCCCAGATGAAGGCAAAGCGCCCGGAGGTCTTGTAGCCAGCTACGAGGCTGGCGTTGCAACCCAGATAAAGTTTGAAGTTGGCCGGATTCACCGTGGCATTGGTGCTATCGGTCTTCATGTCGTAGTTCAGATCGGGCGTGTACTTCGGCCAGGTATAGGCGCTGCATTGCGCGGCCGAACTGCTGCTGGACGAAGCTGCCGAGGAAGCCACGGAAGAAGCTGCGGCACTCGAAACAGCCACCGACGATGCGGCCCGCGAGGAAGTCACGCTGCTGGAGACAGAACTGGCAACAGAGGATTTCGCAACCGAAGAACTCGCGGCACTCGAACTGCTCAGCGCGCTCGACGACGCGGCCGACGAACTGCTGCTCGATCCTGCCAACGGCACCGAACATTCATTCACACCCCCGGGAATTCGCGCACCGAAGGTTGCCTGGCTACAGGTAAAGGCACCTGTAAGTTGCCGGTAGAAGAAAGTATTGGCACGACCAAAAGCGACTTTGGTCGAGCTCGCCACGTTACAGGCAGCCCCTTCCTTGCAGATGGTTGTATAGCCTGACGGCCGGTTGGCGGCCTGGGCCCCACTCGCCAGCAATGCCGCGAGCAGCCCGACAAACAGAGGGTTCAGCTTCATCTATTTCTCCAATAATGTTGCGGATCCCTGCGCTCCCTGTGGGCGCTCTCCCTTGCTCTGCGGCATGTCAATCGGATCCGGTAGGCGAAGCTTGAGGATTGTTCAATACTGCAATCAAGTCTTTTCCTCCAGAGTGCGGATAGCTCCGTCGAACGGAAACCCATGCCTGCAGACGAGGCCGAAAATCACCGCGCAGCATCGGCCGCGCCCGGACGCCTTATAATCCGCTCCTGTCAGCGCTTGGCCAGCTAGCACGGCCGGCGCACCAGAACCTGCCCCGCCACACCGGCCGCGCAGCCCGCAAGGGCTTTTGCGCGGCGTTTTCCATTGCTGCACACCACGATGAGCTCCCCAGCCCTGCCCCCGCTCCAGCCCCTCGCCGCCTTTAGCCTGCCCAAGCCCGGCCAGCGTTTCGACCTGCCGCGCCTGCACGGCTCGGCGGATGCCGCCGCACTCGCCCAGCTCGCGGCCAGTGGGCAGAAGCTGATCGTCATCACCGCCAATCCGCTTGATGCGCAGCGCCTCGTCGAAGAGATCGCCTGGTTCGCCCAGGGCCTGCGCGTGCATTTGCTACCGGACTGGGAAACCCTGCCCTACGACAATTTCTCGCCGCATCAGGATCTGATCTCCGAGCGCCTCGCCACGCTCTACGCGATCCACAAGGGCGAGTCGGACATCACCCTGCTGCCAGCCACGACTGCCTTGTACCGCATGGCACCGCCCCAGTATCTCGCCGGCCACACCTTCTTCATGAAGGCCAAGCAGGTACTGGATGTGGAGGCCTTCAAACTGCAGATGGCCCTGGCCGGTTACGAGCATGTGACCCAGGTGGTGCGCCCCGGCGAATTCTCGGTGCGCGGCGGCTTGATCGACCTCTTCCCGATGGGCGTGAAGCTGCCTTACCGGATCGATCTCTTCGATGACGAAATCGACACCATCCGCACCTTCGATCCAGACACCCAGCGCACCGTTTATCCAGTGCCGGAAATCCGCCTGCTGCCGGCACGCGAATTCCCGATGGACGACAAGGGGCGCAGCCATTTCCGTGCAGCCTTCCGTGAAGCCTTCGAGGGCGATCCGACCAAGAGCCCGATCTACAAGGACGTGTCCAACGGCGTCGCCTCCGCCGGTATCGAGTACTACCTGCCCCTGTTCTTCGATGCCACCGCCAGCCTCTTCGACTATCTGCCGAAGAATGTGCTGCTGGTCACCCATCAGGATGTGCCTGCCGCCATCGAAGCCTTCTGGGTCGAGGCTAATAGCCGCTACCGCCTGATGGCCGGTGACCGAGCGCGGCCCCTGCTGCCCCCCGAACAACTCTTCCTGCCGGCCGAGGCTTTCTGGCTTGCCGCCAAAGGGCTGCCACGCGTCGCCATGGGCGAGAAGAATGAGGGCCACGCGCTCAGCTCGGCGCTGCCGGATCTTGGCGTAGAGCGCAAAGCCAGCGACCCGCTGCACAAACTCAAGCACTACCTCGCCAACTTCCCCTGGCGGGTGTTGGTGCTGGCCGAGTCAGCCGGCCGTGCCCAGACCATCACCGAGTATTTTCACGAATACGATCTGAAACCCGCCGCCAGTGCCGATCTGGCCGGCTTCCTCGCCACCGACGCCCGCCTCGGGCTGGCCAGTGGACCGCTCTCGGCTGGCTTCGTGCTGCCCGGCGCCAACATCGCGATCCTCACCGAAAACGAGCTCTACGCCGCCCAGGCCCGCCCGCGCGGACGCGGCCGGGATGCCCGCAAGAGCACGGTCGAAGGCTGGCTCAAGGATCTGTCGGAGCTCAAGATCGGCGACCCTGTGGTGCACCAAAGCCACGGCATTGGCCGCTATCTGGGCCTGGTGCACATGGACATGGGCGAAGGTGACACCGAATTTCTGCATCTGGAATACGCGGAGGACACCAAGCTCTATGTGCCGGTGTCGCAACTACACGTCATCACCCGCTACGCCGGCGCCGACCCCGAGAACATCGCGCTGCACAAGCTCGGTTCAGGGCAGTGGGAAAAAGCCAAGCGCAAAGCTGCCCAGCAGGTGCGCGACACCGCAGCCGAACTGCTGGTGCTGTATGCCAAGCGCGCCGCGCGCCCAGGTCACAAGTTCGATTTCAAGCAGCACGACCTGGAAGCTTTCGCCGAGGGCTTCGGCTTTGAGGAAACGCCAGATCAGCTCGCCGCCATCAACGCCGTGGTGGACGACATGCGCTCAGGCCGGCCGATGGACCGCCTGGTGTGCGGCGACGTGGGCTTCGGCAAGACCGAGGTGGCCTTGCGTGCCACCTTCATCGCGGTGGCCGACGGCAAGCAGGTCGCCGTGCTGTGCCCCACCACGCTGCTGGCCGAGCAGCACTACCAGACCTTCGCCGACCGCTTCGCCGACTGGCCGATCAAAGTCGCCGAGATTTCGCGCTTCAAGACCGCCAAGGAGCAAGCCGAAGCCATCGAGATGCTGGCGCAGGGCAAGGTAGATATCCTGATCGGCACCCACCGCCTGCTGCAGAAAGACGTTGAATTCAAGCGCCTGGGCCTCGTGATCATCGACGAAGAGCACCGTTTCGGCGTACGCCAGAAAGAGGCCCTGAAGAACCTGCGCTCTGAGGTCGACATCCTCACCCTCACCGCCACGCCGATCCCGCGCACCCTGGGCATGGCCATGGAAGGCCTGCGCGAATTCTCGGTCATCGCCACCGCGCCGCAGAAGCGCCTCGCCATCAAGACCTTCGTGCAGGGCTGGAGCAAGGGCATCGTGCGCGAGGCCGTACTGCGCGAGTTCAAGCGCGGCGGTCAGGTCTACTTCCTGCACAACGAAGTCGACACCATCGAGAACATGCGCAACACGCTCACCGAGCTGCTGCCCGAAGCGCGCATCGTGGTCGGCCATGGCCAAATGAACGAGCGCGAGCTGGAACGCGTGATGAAGGACTTCACCGCCCAGCGCGCCAACCTCCTGCTGTGCACCACCATCATCGAAACCGGCATCAACATCCCGACAGCGAACACCATCGTCATCAACCGCGCGGACCGCTTCGGCCTCGCGCAATTGCACCAGCTGCGCGGACGTGTGGGGCGCTCGCACCACCAGGCCTATGCCTATCTCCTGACCGATGCCAACGCCAAGCCCAGCGCCAATGCGCAGAAGCGCCTGGAGGCCATCACCATGATGGAAGACCTCGGCTCCGGCTTCTTCCTCGCCATGCACGATCTGGAAATCCGCGGCGCCGGCGAGGTGCTAGGCGACAACCAGTCCGGCGAGATCCAGCAGGTCGGCTTCGCGATGTATTCGCAGATGCTCAACCGCGCAGTGAAGGCGCTGCAGAACGGCAAGGAAGTCGATCTGGCCCAGCCGCTGGACGTGACTTCCGAAATCAATCTGCATGCCCCGGCCCTGCTGCCCAACGCCTATTGCCCGGATGTGCAGGAGCGCCTCACGCTTTACAAGCGCATGGCCAACTGCGAGGACGTGGACGAACTGCAAGCCATCCAGGAAGAGCTCATCGACCGCTTCGGCGAGCTGCCCGCACAAGGCCAGGCGCTGCTCGAAACCCACCGCCTGCGCATCGCCGCAAAACCCCTGGGCATCATCAAGATCGACGCGTCTGAAGGCCGCATCCATCTGCACTTTGAGCCCAATCCGCCGATCGAGCCGATCAAGATCATCAAGCTGATCCAGAACAACCGGAACTGGAAACTCGCCGGGCAGGACAAGCTCACCATCAGCATCACCGCAGATACGTTCGCAGAGCGCGTCAACAAAGTGCGGAACTGTTTGAAGCAACTATCCGCTTAGCATTCCTCGCAGATCATCGCTTTTGCAGCACATGAAAGCCACGCCCCAAGCGTGGCTTTCTTCTTTCTGCCCTATCAGGGGCATGAACCAGACAAAGGGCCCCGGTTTGCCGTAGCCAAGCTCTGCAAGGCCTCTTCAGATTTCAAGGCTTAAAGCCGTTAGCAATACATGCCGGGCGTTCTTCGTAGATTGGGCGAATGAGCCCGCAAGGCAGAACTTTCGCGGCCAATGCCGCCTTACCGGACAAATCTCGCCATGACACACACCGCGCCACACGCCGTTTTCGGTACTGAAGATGTACTGATCCGTCTATGCAACGCCGTCAAACAAGTGCTCACATCGGCAAGTCATAGCGAAATCCGCTACTCAGGCATGGTTCAGCGGATCAGCAAGACCTGCCTGAAGCCGGATATCGGTTGCTTTGTGCTGTTTGATGGCGGGTTCTCCGGTCTGGTGGTGCTCAATTTTTCAGCCCCTGCTGCCATGGAGCTGTATGAGCAGTACATGCTCAACATGGGCATGAGCAAAACCGATCTCGCCGCGGCACATACCTCTGACGATGTGGCCAACGTCATGGGCGAGCTGATGAATCAGATCGTGGGAGAGTTCGTGGCCACCATGGCGAACGAACTGCAGACGCACATTACCCAGAGTCAGCCCAAGATGCTGGTCATCAACAAGCAGGTGATGCTGAGCGTGGATACCAATATTGATACGCCGGAAGCCCGCCGGGTGACCTTCCACACCGGCCGCAACAACATCTTCTATCTGGAAATGGCCATCGACCGGACCGAGTTCATCCAGCTCTACGACTTCGAGCCTCAGGCCGCCCAGGATCCGGATGAGCTGCTCTCCCGCACCCAGGCCGATGCACAAACAGAAGTGGAAACTCGCCCCAGCGGAGAAGGCCGGCACGACAAGCTGCTGGATGATCTGGGCATGTAAGACCACCGGGCCAGGAGAGAGCTACAAAGGCAGCCAGTCCAGCCCTCAGTCCACCACCACTTCCCCGCCCTCAGTGAAGACCAGCAAGGCCTTCACTGGTTTGCCCACAAAAACCGAAGTCAGCAGCGCGCGATAGCCTGCAATCTGCAGCCGGTAATCCGCCAGCAGCGCATCCGCTGGCGCATGGCCGCTCTTGTAGTCGAGCACCCAGATCGCATCCTCGCATTCCACCCAGCGGTCGATGCGGCCGGGCTTGCCGTCATGCCCGACAAAACTCGTCTCGTTACCAGCGCGCCGGTATTGCGCGGGATCGAAGAAGCGCGTCAGCGTCGGGCGGCCCAGCAACTTGCGCGCAGCCTGCTCCACCGCCGCCTCCGCCTTCGGCAGCGGCCAGCCCGCGCAGTACGCCTCCAGCCAGGCATGCAGTGCGCTGCCAAAAGCCATGCCCTGTGCATTCGCATCCAGAACTGTCTGCGGCGCGCGGCTCCGCTGTTCGCCCACTTTCGGCACAGCCGGCTGCTGCGCAGCCGCCGCATCGCCCCGCTCGACCTGCCCGAAGAATTCAGCCGGACGCGGCACGGCGGGTAATTCACCCCTCACGCCCTGCTCCGCGCCCATCTTCAGCATCGCCTCCCCGATGCGGCTGTACGCCGTCGGCACGCTGGACTTGCGCGCTTGCGCGATGCCGGAAACGATCAGCACCTGCTCGGCGCGGGTGATCGCCACGTAGAGCAAGTTCAGCTCTTCGCGCTCGGCCGCCAGCTTCTCGGCTTCCAGGAAGGCGCGCCGCGCCGGGCCGACTTCGCTCACGCGGCCGAGCAGCGAGAAGTGCTGCGGCAGGTCGGCCTCCGCCGGCCAGTCCATCACTACGCCATAGCCTTCGGCATTGCGCGGCGTGGCGTTCGCGTCGATCAGCCACACGATGGGAGCCTCCAAACCTTTGGAACCGTGGATGGTCATGATGCGCACGCGGCCCAGGCCTTCTCCGGCGGACGCGACCAAGCCTTCATCCGGCGCTTCCTCGTCGGCCGCCGACAGGCGTGCCAGCTCATCGACGAAGCGCGTGAGGCTCGGGTAGCGCCCCGCATCCACGTTGAGCGCCAACTCCAGCAGGGCTTCGAGGTTGGCATGCACGCCGGGCCATAGCGCAGGCGGCAGGGCCGCGCGAGTACGCGCGAACCAGTCCGCCTCGTGGAAGATGCGGTCGATCAGGTCATGCGCCGGCAGGTGGGCCGAGGCTTCCAGCCAGCCGCTGAGCAAGTCTGCCGCGCGGCGCATCGCCGGGCACTCGCCGGCCTGCCCGAGCCGCCGCAGCACCGGCCACCACGGCCCGCGTTCGACCGAGAGGGCCAGCAGGTCGTCATCCGTGAAGCCGAAGGCCGGCGTGCGCAGGCTGTGCGCGAGGCGCAGGTTGTCGGCCGGGTCGGCCAGAAAACGCAGCACGGCGAGCAGATCCTGCGCTTCCAGTGTGGCCAGCAGCCCGCCCTGCCCCGGACTCACAAAGGGAATGCCGGCCTCGCGCAGCGCCGCCTCGTAGGTGGCGAGGCGCGTCTTGGCGCGGGTCAGGATCAGCACGTCGGCATAGCGCGCGGGCCGCGCCTTGGCGCCCGAGCCAATCTGCCAGCTGCCCACCATTTCATTGATGCGCCGGGCGAGCTGCGCGGCCTCCTCAGCACGGCGCAAGTCTTCCGCCTCCACGCGCGGCGCCTCCAGCGGCAGGCGCCAGCCCTCGCCGGCTTCCTCTTCCGCCGCCTCCGGCACTGGAATCAGCGGCAGCAACTCCACGCGCGCCGGCAGCGTCGCCTGCTCGGTGGTCTGCGCCGAGAAGCCCGGCACGCCGTCGAACACCGCATTCACCAGATCGACGACGCCGGCCGCATTGCGGAAGGTGTGGGCGTTGTTCACATACTCCGCGCCGAACTCGCGCTGAAAGTATTCCCCCGCCGCCGCAAAGAGCTTCGGCTCCGCACGACGGAAGCGGTAGATCGACTGCTTCGGATCGCCCACCAGAAACACGCCGGGCCTGGCTACGCCCGTTCCTGCATAGCCGTCCAGCCAGGCGCGCAGAATGCGCCACTGCAGCGGGTTGGTGTCCTGAAACTCGTCGAGCAGGATGTGGCGGTAGCGAGCATCCAGCCGCGCCTGCAGCCACGCCGCCGTGCCTTCTGCATGCAGTAAGTGATCAATCTCCGCCTCCAGATCGCCAAAGTCCATCACCCGGCGTGAGCGCTTGAGTTCCTCCAGCTTCGCCAGCAGGGCTTCGCCCACCACCAGTGCCTGGCGGTTGAAGAGCGCGTTGCGCTGATCCTGCTGCGCCTCGATAGCCGCGATCAGGCGCGCGCTCCACTCGACGTGCAGACGCATGAATCTCTCATCACCGTCCGCCCCCAAGCGCTTGATTTGCTCCTTCCCGGACTTGCGCGTGCCGCGCGACTTGTTTTCCTTGGTCAGGAAGGCCGCGCGGATCGCCGCGAATGCGGGGCCCGGATCATCCTGTAGGTGCGGCTTCAGCCGCACATCGCCGGCTGAAGCCGGCCCTACATCTTTATCGAAGGCCTCACGCAGATCCACCACCGCCTGCGCCAGCGCATTGCCCAGCGCCTGATCGCCAGCCGTGTTCTGCCCGAGCAGGCGCGCGAAGTCTTCCAGCTCTGCCAGCCGCACCGGCGTAAAGCAATCGGCGAACGGGTCGCTGCCCGCGCCGAAGGCCGCGTCGAGCGCGGCCAGCGCCGCTTCCACGCCGCCCTGCGCCTCCAGCCACACGCGCCACTCGGCGCGCCGGTCCACGAAGGCACGCAGCAGCTTCTCGCTCATCGCGCGGCCCACCTCGGCGTAGAGCCACAGCAGCGCGCTCGCCACCGGGCCGTCCGGCGCGCGCGCGCAATCGGCCGCGAGTTGCGCCCAGGCCTCGTCGAGCAGGCTGCCGGCGGCTTCGTCCAGCGTGCGCCCGGCCACGCCGCTCTGCAGCGGCGCACCGCTTAGCAGGCGAGCAAACCAGCCGTGGAAGGTGGTGATCGTGATCGGCGGCTCGGCCGCCAGCACCGCCTCGAACAGCCCGCGCGCACGCGGCAGCGCCGCCGAGGCCTCCGCCGGCGACAGGCCACGCTCGCTCAGAATCTTCAGCGCCGCGTCGTCATCGGCCCGCGCCAGTTCGGCCAACAGACCGCGCAAGCGCGCCTCGATCTCGCGCGCCGCCTTGCGCGTGTAGGTGATCGCGAGGATTTCGCCGGGCTTCACGCCAGCCAGCAGCAGACGCAGCAGGCGGCCAGAGAGCAGCCAGGTCTTGCCGCTGCCGGCACAGGCCTCGACCACCACGCTGCGGGTGGGGTCGAGAGCGAGAAAGCGTTGGGTTTGGCGGTGTTCGGGGGTCATGTGTATTCAGGATTTGGGTAGGGTGCGCAATGCGCACCATTGCCAGGAACAGCGAACCGAATCCGCGTGTGCGGAGCGCACCCTACTCGGCTTACTTGTCCTTGCGCGGCAGAAGTACTTGATCAACAAAGAAGCGGGTTTGGTGGGTACTACTAGAAGGACCGCCTCCACACCGATACGCCGTCAGCCACGGCGACGGATTTGCTGGATTCGGTCTCGCAGGCGTCCATGCATACATGGTCATCTCGCCGAGCACATCATTGGTCTTCAGATCCAGCACCTTCACCGTGCTGCTCGCCAGCCCCAGCGCCCGCTCCTCGGGAATCACGTGATCCTCATACATCACCCCGTAGCGCGGCCCTTCCGCCGGCGCCGGCTCACGTTTCAACTTCCAGAATGAATACGGATTTTTAGACGAGTACCGGTTCGGGTCGCGTTCCCATGGCCGGTCGTAGTAACCCGAATACCTCCATCTAGCCCCCGTCCCTTCCTCCACCACATCCACGTAGCGGTAGCCGGGATGGTCAGTGGGTGTCGGGCCGAGAGAGCCACGCATCGAAGGAGTGATCGGCATGGGGCTACCACCGATGCCACTTGGAATCTCGAACCACAAGAAGGAATTGATGTAGCTGTCGCCGGTGGCGTCCCTCGCAAACGCGGCCCCCGGCCACATCGGGTCGGACCATTCACGCTCCCCGGCCGTGGGCCGCACCTTCAACAACACGATCCCCTCCACGTCCGCCACCGTCTTGTAGATCTTGATGCCGGGCTCGTTCTTGCAGCGGGCTTCAAACAGGGCTTCGCCCGCCTTGACGCGCTGCAGGCCGGGGCTGGGCAGCACGGCGCAGGCCGCCAGCAGTGGCAGGGCCAGCGTGGCAAGCACGAGGCCGCGCAAGGGGAAGCGATGAGAACGAGCGTTCATGCACGGAACTCCTTGATCAGGAAATCGATTGAGGCGCGGTCGGGCCAGCGGCAGCCTGCCCGCCCAGCCGCCCGGGGCGGGCTTCTTCAACGAGTAGCCCGGATGCAGGCGGCACGCCGAAATCCGGGGCCTGCCCGTCACCCCCACTCCCGGATTCCGCTGCGCTGCATCCGGGCTACGCATCCGGGCTTGTGGAAAAAAACGTCGCGAGCGGCGCAAGGTCGAAACGAGGCGCGGAAACGTATGGGAATACCTTGAGCACCGGAGTTTCGAGATTGCGTTGCGCAGTAGATTTTTCACAAGCTCAGCCCACCCACTCATTGCGGCACAGCCCCCGCATCTCGCAATACTGACAAGCCCCCGCCGTGCCCTGCGCGGGCATGGATGCGCCATCGAGCATGGCGTTGAAGCTGGCATCGATCAGGTCCTGCAGGCTGCCGGCGCGCTCTTCCGGCTCGGTGAGCGGCGCGGCGGCGAGTTCGTCGCCATCGAGCGCAACGTAGGCGGCCTCGCTCACACGCTGCCCGGTGAGCAGCGCGTAGAAGGCGAGCTGGACGTCGTCCGGGTCCTGCACCTGATCGCGCAGGGGTTTGATCGCGCGGGATTTGTAGTCGAGCAGCGCCTGCTGGCCTGCGGCGTCGGTATCGACGCGGTCGATGCGGCCTTGCAGGGTGAGGCTGCGGCCGGGGCCGATCTCGTGTTCGCGGCTGGCCTCGACTTCGCCGCCCTGCCAGCGCCAGCCTGCATTCTCGCGTTCGCGCTGCCAGGCGATGTAGTCGGCGAGCCGACCTCGCCAGCGCAGGCGCCAAGCGTGGTCCTGAAAGTTGCGCGCCACCACGCCGGCGAAAGCGGCCTCGGTATGGGCTTCGAGCGCGGAGAGCAGCGCCTCGTCGCTATAGCCCGCGAGCGTGCGGTACTCCTCATGGAATTCGCGCAGGATGCGGTGGAGCAGTTCGCCGAAGTCCTTCTTCTCCATGCCTTCGGTGAGTTCGTCGAGTTCGGCGAGGCGCAGCACGTAGCGCGCGAAGTAGCGGTAGGGGCAATTGATCAGGGTCTGCAGGCTGCTCGCCGAGACGCGCGTCGGCACCCGCGCGGGCGGCGCGCTGGGCGCAGCGGGAGCGGTGAGTTCCACATCGACACTGGCCGGAGAGGCGCGCGGGGCGGCCTTGTCCACGATGCCACTTCCAACAGCGAGACGCAGCGCGGCTTCCAGCACGGCCACCTCGGCAGCCGGCATCAGGGCTTCGTCGCGGCGCAGGCTCTGCCAGGCGATCACCACCGCGTCGCTGGCGAGCAGGAGGCCAGCGAGGTCTTCGCGCAGCTGGGCGCGGTCCAGTTCCAGCGCTGGCAGGCCCAGCTCGCGGCGCACGCCGGCGTGGGTGAGCCAGCCGGGCGCAGCGGGCGGCGCGAGGTGTTCGGCATCCGCGCCGATGACGATGGCGGCGTCAAATGGCCGCAAGCGCGTGGCGGCGAGGTGAGTCATGATCACCGGACTGGCGATGCTCTCGTCGCGGTAAAGCTCGGCGTCCATCTGGCGGTTGAACCAGGTGCGCCAGGCGGCGAAACGGAAGCTACGCTCGCGGGCTTCTTCGCCATCGGCCGGGTCGGTGAGCTCGGCCGCGCGGGTCTCCAGCCACTCCAGCCAGTGCAGGCCAGCTTGATCATCATTGAAGTGCGGCAAGGCGCCGAGCAGATCGAGGCTCTTGTGCAGGCGGCGCAGCCAGTCCGCCAGGGTGCCGGCGGAGTTAGGGCGCAGTGCGGCGCGCGCTTCGATGAGGCGGTCGAGCAGCGGCAAGGCATCATTCAGCTTGCGCTCGACGGCCTCGGCGCGCAGGCGGTCCAGCCCGCTGGCGATGCTGCTCTCGCGGATCAGACGCTCGACCGCATCCGCGCCCTGCCCGCGCGCGAGCGGATCGAGATCGGCAAACAGCAGCGGCGCGCGCAAGAGATCGATCAGCGCGCGATGCCAGGCATCCGAGGCAATCACCTCCAGCCAGGCATCGACGACCGCGGCGACGCGGGTGGTGACGAGCTTCCAGCCGGTTTCGTCCTGCACCAGCACGCCTTCGCGCTCCAGCAGCGCACGGGCGCGGCGGGCGGCGAGGCGGTCGCAGGCGATCAGGGCGATATTCTCTTTGCCCGCGATGAGCCAGTCGATGACCTGCTGGGCCACAGCCGCACCGAGGTCTTCGAGGCTCTCGGCTTCGACGAGGCGCAGGCGTTCGCGCGCAGCTTTGAGTTGATCGGCAGAGAAGCCTTCCATGCGAGCGCGCAACGGTGGCGCATCGTGCTTCGCGGGCCAGGCGCGGGCCAGCAGCTCGGCCAAGGCGCCGTCGGCAACCGCCCGCGTGGGTTCCAGCACCAGCACCGGCACGCGCGCAGCGGCCTGCTCGATCAGGGCCTGCAGCGGCGCGCTGGGCGGGGCTTCGAGCATCACGACCAAGGGGCCGGTGAGGCTCGCCACCCAGTCCGCCGCAGCGAGCAGGCGGGCAGCCGCGCGGGAGAGTTCGCCCTCAGCCTCGGCCCGCCACAAAGTGTTCACCAGGCGCGCCTCGAAGTTCAGCGGCAGGCTGTCTTTCAAGGCGAAGCCGCGTTCGAGCTTGTCCAGCAATTCAGCTTCATTCGCCGGCAGTTTGACCGAGTATTCGGTGAGCGTATCGAAGAGCTGGGTCAGCTCGGCGACCACGTCCCACAGCATGCCTTCGTCCAGCCAGTTCTGGCGCCTCAATAGGCTGTGCAGGATCAACTGGCGGCGCGCGTCCGGCATCACCGGATGCTGCGCGAGCCAGGGCTCGACAAGGCTGGAGAGTGTGCCGATGCGCGGCAGGAGCAACGGCCCGCCTGCGGCATCTCGCAGGGCTTCGTTCAGGGCTGGCGCGAGCTTGAGGTTGGGCAGTAGCAGGCTCGCAGCCGAGAGATCCGCCGGCCCGCTAGCCGGGTTCAGAAAGCTGAGAATTTGCGCCGCGCACTGAGGAAGAAAGTGCGCATCGGGTGCAATGGAATGCCGGGTGCAAGTCATCCCGCAATGCTGCCAGAAGCGCAAAGAAAAAGGCGCAGGCCTTTGCGGCACTGCGCCCTGTTCTGTCGCATGCGCGCAAGGCGCAGCGGCTTACTTTTCGAGGTGCTGGAGCTTGTCCGCGACCTTGTTCCACTCTTCGGCATCCGGCAGCGGATCCTTGCGCTCGACAATCGCCGGCCAGACCTTGGCGAGCGTAGCGTTCAGCTCGGTGAAGTGCTCTTGATCGGCCGGCAGGTCATCCTCGGCGAAAATGGCTTCAGCCGGGCACTCGGCGACGCACAGGGTGCAGTCGATACACTCGTCCGGATCAATGACGAGGAAGTTCGGGCCTTCGCGGAAGCAATCAACCGGGCAAACATCCACACAATCGGTGAATTTGCACTTGATACAGTTTTCGGTCACTACGTAGGTCATGGCGAACTCTCTTCAATCGTGGGAAACAGCGCGGGGGCGGATAGTACAGCGCGGGGCCGAATATAGCCGATTGTAGCCATGCCGTGCCCCTCATGCCGGGAATACCTGCATAACAAAACGCCCCGGCAAGCGGGGCGCGGGTAAAACGTGGCAAGGCCGAAGACTAGATCTTGCCCTTCTTCTCGCTTACTACTGGCTGAGCAGCAGCTGTTTCAGCCTTGGCCGGCTTGGCTGTCGTTTTATCTGCTTTTTTATCGCCCTTGACCGGCTGGGGTTCAATCTTTGTCTCGCCAGTCAGGCTCAGCTGGGGCTTGATCTTGTCAAAAGTCTTGTCACCAATGCCCTTGACCTGCTTGATCTCTTCGAGCGTCTTGAAGCCGCCATTAGCCTTGCGGTAATCAACAATGGCGCGGGCCTTGGTTGGGCCGATCTCGGCCAGGCTTTCAAGTTGCTCGACAGTAGCCGTGTTGATATTCACGGCGGCCATAGCAAAACCGATGGATGCAACCCAAGCCAGCACGGCGACAAACAGCTTTTTCAACATAGAGGACTCTCCCTTGTGATGAATGAAGGAGAGCCCCAGGACTTACTGGCTCTCCAGAAGCTTGCTGCAGTATTTCCCGACGCCAGCTGCGACGTCATGGAAGGCGGCAGTGTAGCCAGCAGCCCGCAGCCTGGAGATGTCCGCTTGGGTAAAGCTCTGGTACTTGCCCTTGAGTATGTCCGGGAAAGGCACGTACTCGATCAGGCCTTGCGCCACCATCTCCGCCAAGCTGAGGACCGGCTTGCCTTCATGGGCACGAACCCCGTTGATGACGCCAAGAGCAACATCGTTGAAGCTCTGCGCCTGTCCGGTACCGAGATTGAAGATGCCGGACTGCTCAGGGTGCTCAAGAAAATGCAGATTGGCCGCCACCACGTCTTCAACGTAAATGAAATCGCGCAATTGCCCGCCATCCGGATAGCCGTCGCAGCCCACAAAGAGCTTGACGCGCCCTTCCTTGCGGAACTGATGGAAGGCATTGAAGGCCACCGACGAACCCGCACCTGCCTTGTGCGCTTCGCGCGGGCCATACACGTTGAAATAACGGAAGCCCACCACCTGGGCGGTCAGCTCGCTCCAGCGGCTTCGCAGCACGCGATCAAACAGCACCTTGGAGTAGCCATACACGTTCAGCGGGCCTTCAAACTCCGGCTCTTCGCGGAAAGTGCTGCTCGCACCATAGGTCGCGGCAGAGGAGGCATAGAGCAAGGGAGTTTTCTGCGCGATGCAGAAGTCCAGAACATCCACCGTGTAGCGGTAGTTGTTGTCCATCATGTACTGGCCATTGTGCTCCATGGTGTTGGAGCAGGCGCCCTGATGCAGGATGGCTTCGACCTTGCCATCAAACTGGCCGGCCAACAGTGCATCGCGAAAATCATGCTTATCGAAGTAGTCCGCCACTTCGAGATCGACCAGATTGCGGAACTTGTCGCCCTTGGTCATGTTGTCGACCGCGATGATGTTCCGGATGCCACGAGCATTGAGGCCCGCGATGATGTTGGAACCGATCATGCCGGCAGCGCCGGTAACGATGTAGTAACGGGACATGGCTTACTCCGCGAGCATTTCTTCGAGGGTGACGGTGGCCGTACCCAGCTTGGCCACCACGATACCGGCCGCATGATTGGAAAGGCGCATGGCGTCGACCAGATTGCAACCGGCTCCGAGCATCACGGCCAGGGTCGCAATCACGGTATCGCCGGCCCCCGAAACATCGAACACTTCCTGAGCGCGAGTGCCTTCATGCACCATGCCGTCAGCCCGGAAAAGGCTCATGCCTTCTTCCGAACGCGTGACCAGCAGGGCATCCAGATCCAGCGACTGACGAAGCTCCTGAGCCTTGTGCACTAGGTCTTCCTCACTGCGCCATTGGCCAACCACCTGGCGCAACTCGGAGCGATTCGGAGTGAGCAGGCTGGCGCCGCTGTACTTGCTGTAGTCGTCGCCCTTCGGGTCGACCAGCACGGTCTTGCCGGCAGCACGTGCCATCGCGATCATCTCGGCAATATGCGCCAGACCGCCCTTGCCATAGTCGGACAAGACAATCACGTCATGTTCGGGCAGTAGGGTCGCAAAATCAGCCAGCTTGTTGCGCAGGATTTCATGCGTCGGAAGATTCTCGAAATCAATACGCAGCAATTGCTGCTGGCGTCCCAGGACGCGCAGCTTGATCGTGGTGGCCAAAGCCGGGTCACGATGCAGACGAGTATGCACGCCATCCGTAGCGAGCAGCTTCTCTAGCGCCTGAGCCGGTTCGTCATTGCCGACCACGGATAGCAAGGAAACCTTGGCGCCCAGCGCGGCTGCATTACGCGCCACGTTAGCTGCTCCACCAGGGCGCTCCTCGGTCCGCTGCACATGTACCACCGGCACAGGCGCTTCGGGCGAAATGCGGCTGACTTCACCAAACCAGTAACGGTCCAGCATTACGTCACCGACCACCAGCACGCGCGCGGCAGAGGTGGCAGGAATCACAGGCAGGGGCTTGACAGTGCTCATTTGCGTCCGATCGCCTCATATTCCAGTCCGGCCGCACGGGGCAGCGCCGGGTCGTACATGTTGCGCCCGTCAAAAATCGCCGGGCTCTTCAGGGTTGCCTTGATAGCCTCGAAATCAGGACTGCGGAACTCCTTCCACTCAGTCACGATCACCAGCGCATCTGCCCCTTGCAAGGCCTGCATTGGGCGGCTGGCATAGCTCAGACGGGAGTCATCGCCAAAAATCCGCCGCGTCTCATCCATGGCTACCGGATCGTAAGCGGTCACTGTCGCGCCGCGTTTGAACAATTCATGAATGATCACGCGGCTTGGCGCTTCGCGCATGTCATCGGTATTCGGCTTGAAAGCCAACCCCCACAAAGCAAAATGCTTGCCGGCCAAATCCTCGCCAAAGCGACGCACAATCTTGTCGACCAGCACAAGCTTCTGTGCGTCATTAGCATCTTCCACAGCCTGTAGGACTTTCAAGCCCTGCCCAGCCCCCGCCGCCGTCTGAATCAAGGCTTTCACATCCTTGGGAAAACAGGAGCCACCATAGCCACAGCCGGCATACAGGAAGTGCCAGCCGATACGCGGATCAGAGCCGATCCCCTGGCGCACCTGCTCGATGTCTGCGCCGAGCTTCTCCGCCAACACAGCTAGTTCGTTCATGAAGGAGATGCGCGTGGCGAGCATGGCATTGGCAGCATATTTGGTCAGCTCGGCCGAACGCACGTCCATGATCACCAGCTTCTCGTGATTGCGCTGAAACGGTGCATAGAGCGCCCGCATCAGGTTGATCGCCTGATCATCCTCTGCCCCCACAACGATGCGATCGGGGCGCATGAAGTCGTCCACCGCCGCCCCTTCTTTGAGGAACTCGGGGTTGGAGACGACGCTGTAAGGCACAACCACACCGCGCTTCTGCAGTTCGTCAGCAATCGCGGCACGCACCTTGTCGGCAGTACCAACGGGCACAGTGCTCTTGTCGATCACAACTTTGTAGTCATTCATCAGACGACCGATATTGCGCGCAGCCGCCAACACGTACTGCAGGTCAGCCGAGCCATCCTCATCGGGCGGCGTCCCTACGGCAATGAACTGAATGGTGCCAAAACGCACGGCCTCTTCAATATCAGTCGTGAAATGCAGACGACCTGCAGCCACATTGCGTGCCACGACCTGATCCAGGCCAGGCTCATGAATAGGGATGCCGCCGTCCTTGAGGACGCGGATCTTCTCCGGATTGACGTCCAGGCAAAGCACGTCATTACCCACTTCGGCCAGGCAGGCGCCCGACACCAGACCTACATAACCGGTACCGACTACGGTGATTTTCATCGTTCAGGACTTCCTGAAAAAGAAGTTGGGAGCTGGCTCAGATGGCCAGATCGAATTCTTCGGTGCGCTTGGGCGGATAGGTTTCCCAGCCGCCACACGCCGGGCAGCGCCAGTAAAACTGACGCGCCTTGAAGCCGCAATCCTTGCAGCAATACCGCGCCACGCGACGGGTATGGCTATGGATCAGTGACTTGACCATATCCAGATCAGGCTTGCGCTCTGGTGCAATGGTGTGCTCGGCCGCCTCAAGCAGTTTCTCCAGACCCAGCAGGGTCGGGTTGCGCTTGATTTCGTCGCGCACCAAGGTATAGGCCGCATCGACGCCGTTGCGCTCAATCTCCCACTTGAAGACGGTTTCCAGCAGATCCAGCGAAGGCGTTTGGCCTAGGTGAGTCTTGAGAAACTGAGCGCCTTTCTCTTCATGGCCGAGGCGTCGATGTGCATCCATCAAACGCTCGGCAATCAGAGAGAGATACATCGGATCCTGATGGGCAATTTCCTGCCATGCCTCAACTGCGGATACATCATCCCCCTGTGCTGAAAGGACCTCACCAAGCAACAAATTGGCACGTACGCATTTCCGATTACTCTCAAGCGCCAGACGCAACTGAACACGAGCAGCCTCGAAATCCGAGCGTGCCATGGCCGTCGCCGCAATTTCACAATAGTAATTGGCGATATCGACTTCCCAGCGGTGGCTGCCCCGGCGAGGCATGTCACGCGCGATATCGATCGCGCGCTGCCAGTTCTTTTCCTGCTGGTAGATCTGCAGCAGCGAATCATTAGCCACTTCGTTCCGGCTAGTGCTGCGCAGTTGCAGATAGACAGCCTCGGCGCGATCAAGAAGCCCCGCCTTGAGGTAATCCTCCCCCAGTTCCTGCAGGGCCTGCTCACGGTGCTCCTCGCTGATGACCTCGCGATCCACCAGACTCTGATGGATGCGAATGGCACGATCTAGCTCACCACGCTTGCGGAACAGATTGCCCAAAGCGAAATGCAACTCAACCGTTTGCGGATCAAGTTGAACTGCTTCAAGAAAGGAGTCGATCGCCTTATCCGGCTGCTCATTGAGCAAAAAATTCAGGCCAGAGAGCGTCGAACGCGGCAAGGCACGTGACTCGTTGACCAGATGACGAATATCGATCCGCGCCGCCAGCCAGCCAGCGCCAAAAAACAGCGGCCAGCTAAGCAACCACCAGAGTTCAAAATCCATGTATTGAGCGAAAGGTCAGGCGTCCGCGTCGTCAGACTGCACGGGCGAACGGGTTGAAGAGGACGGCAGCAATTTACGCAGGCGTTCAAGCTCGCGTCGCGGCCCAAGACTGCTGGCAAGCATGGCCAGCACACCTGCCAGCATCCCGAGCGCGAACATCGCCAGGATCAGCAAGACCAAGGGCATCTGCCAGCTCGTATCAAAATAAGCACGCACCGTGACCAGGCCATCGTTCTTGATGGCAAAGCCCAGCAGGAGCAGAAAGACAAGCGCTCGAAGCAGCAGGGAGAAGATCTTCATAAGGCGTAATTATCCTTCAGACCAGCACAAAAAAGAAGGCGACCCTAGGGCCGCCTTCTTTTTTGTTACAGCGAACAGTAGCAAATCACTCGATGCGATCTACGCGCTCGCGCAGTTCCTTGCCTGCCTTGAAATGCGGGACATATTTTTCCGGCACCAGCACCTTATCACCCGACTTGGGGTTGCGCCCCACACGTGGCGGCCGGTAATTGATCCCGAAGCTACCGAAGCCGCGGATTTCGATGCGATGACCGCGCGCCAGGCTGGCGGCCATCTCGTCGAGAATCATCTTCACCGCGACATCAGCGTCCTTCGCACCAAGCTGCGGAAAGCGCGCCGTCAAGCGCTCGATCAGTTCAGACTTGGTCATGTTATCAGGCACGGCAATGCTTACTGCTGAGCGCTATTGAGCTTCGCCTTGAGCAATGCACCAAGGTTGGTCGTACCTGCAGAGCCGGTATCAGCAGAGAACTTCTGCATCACTTCGTTCTGCTCGGCTTGATCCTTGGCCTTGATTGACAGGTTGATCGAACGGGTCTTGCGATCCACGTTGATGATCATGGCTTCGAGCTCATCGCCCACCTTCACCACGGTCGTCAGGTCTTCCACGCGCTCACGGGAGAACTCGGAAACGCGCAGGTAACCCTCTTGATCACCACCCAGATCCACCACAGCACCGCGGGCATCCACCGACCTCACAACGCCCTTGATAAGGGTGTTCTTGTCGTGGGTTGCCACGTAGGAGGTGAAGGGATCCCCATCCAGCTGCTTGACGCCGAGGGAAATACGCTCCTTCTCGATATCGATAGCCAGCACGACGGCTTCCAGCTCATCACCCTTCTTGAAGTTGCGGATAGCTTCTTCGCCAGTCTGGCTCCAGGAGAGGTCAGACAGGTGCACCAAGCCGTCGATGCCGCCCGGCAAGCCGATGAACACGCCGAAGTCGGTGATCGACTTGATGGCGCCGCGCACACGGTCACCCTTCTTGTGATTTTCGCCGAACTCGTCCCACGGGTTCGCCTGGCACTGCTTCATGCCCAGCGAGATGCGGCGACGCTCTTCGTCGATTTCCAGGATCATCACTTCGACTTCGTCGCCCAGCTGGACAACCTTGGTCGGGTGGATGTTCTTGTTGGTCCAGTCCATTTCGGACACGTGCACCAGACCTTCGATGCCCTGCTCGACTTCAACAAATGCACCGTAGTCGGTGATGTTGGTGACCTTGCCGAACAGACGGGTGCTCTGCGGGTAACGACGCGAGATGCCGACCCACGGATCTTCGCCCAGCTGCTTCATGCCCAGCGAAACGCGGTTCTTTTCTTGGTCGAACTTGAGGACCTTGGCGGTCACTTCGTCGCCCACAGCCAGCACTTCGGACGGGTGACGAACGCGGCGCCAGGCCAGATCGGTGATGTGCAGCAGACCATCGATGCCGCCCAGGTCGACGAATGCGCCGTAGTCGGTGATGTTCTTGACCACGCCCTTGACCACGGTGCCTTCGGCCAGGGTTTCGAGCAGCTTCTGGCGCTCTTCACCCATGGTCACTTCAAGCACGGCGCGACGCGACACAACCACGTTGTTGCGCTTGCGATCGAGCTTGATGACCTTGAATTCGAATTCCTTGCCTTCGTAAGGAGTGGTGTCCTTGACGGGGCGCATATCGACCAGGGAACCCGGCAGGAAAGCGCGGATGCCGTTGGTCATGACGGTCAGGCCGCCCTTGACCTTGCCAGTCACGACGCCCTTGACCAGAGCGCCATCGTTCAGAGCCTTGTCGAGGAAGTTCCAGGCGGCAATGCGCTTGGCCTTGTCACGCGACAGGCGGGTTTCGCCGTAGCCGTCTTCCAGGGTCTCGATGGCAACCTGGACGTAATCGCCCGGGGTGGCTTCCAGCTCACCGCGATCGTTGCGGAATTCATCCAGGGGAATGTAGCTCTCGGATTTCAGGCCGGCGTTAACAACCACGAAGTTCTGGTCGATACGCACAACCTCAGCCGTGATAACTTCGCCAGCGCGCATTTCCTGGCGGTTCAGGCTTTCCTCGAAGAGGTCGGCAAAACTTTCAATGTTGGACATAAAGGGACTCGGTACCGTGCAAGCACGGCGGAAAAAAGAAGTGAAAAAACCGGGGGACCTACAGAATCAGGCCGGAGAAAACCGGGCCTGTCTGCAAACCGCCGGAACTCAAGCGGCTTGCCCTGCTCCGCGCTGCATGGCGAGGTTCAGTACAAAGTGCACTGCCTCATCAATGGAAAGCGTTGTGGTGTCGAGCAAAACCGCGTCCTCACACGGCCTCAGGGGAGCGACCAACCGCGAGGTATCACGGGCGTCACGCTCCCTAAGGTCGCGCAGAAGATCGTCGATACTAGCAGTCAAACCCTTTGCGATCAACTGCTTATAACGTCTCTCGGCGCGCGACTCAACGCTCGCCGTCAGGAAAATTTTGAGAAAGGCTCCGGGAAAAACCACCGACCCCATGTCACGCCCGTCAGCCACCAAGCCCGGCGCCACCCGGAAAGCCTGCTGGCGCGCCAGTAGAGCGGTACGCACCGCCGGCAGAGCTGCGATCTTGGAAGCCGAATTACCGGTTTCCTCACGCCGGGCCTGGAGCGACACATCCTCTCCCTCAAGCACGATCGCGCCATGTACGAAGGCCACGTCCAGCGCGCTGGCCTGCGCAGCCAGGGTGGCTTCATCCGTCAGACTCAAGCCACGCTTGATTGCGGCAAGAGCCAGTACGCGGTAAATGGCGCCAGAGTCCAGAAAATGCCAGCCCAGCCTCTCAGCCACCAGCCCAGCCACCGTACCTTTGCCTGAAGCGGTCGGCCCGTCAATCGCAAGCACCGGAACCATCACATCGCCTCCAATACACCAATACCCAGCAGGCCAAGACCCGTCTTGAGCGTATCGGCGGTCAGGCGACACAAACGCAGGCGACTATCACGCAGCGCTCCCTCGCTCTTGAGCACCGGACACGCTTCGTAGAAACGCATGAACTGACCAGACAGCTCATACAGGTAGGCGCACAGGAAGTGGGGCATGGTTTCGCGCGCCACAGAATGCAACGCCTCCGAGAAGCGAGCCAGAGCCAAGGCCAGCTGACGCTCGGCTTCCTCCTCCAGCACGATGGGCGCTACTGCATCGAAGTGCTCAACCCGACGGAATACTCCGGCAATCCGGGTGTAGGCATATTGCAAATAGGGCGCTGTATTGCCCTCGAAAGCCAACATGCTGTCCCAGCTGAACACATAATCGCTGTTACGGTTCTTCGAGAGGTCGGCATACTTCACGGCACCGATACCCACCGCTGCTGCAATTGTCCGGCGTTCGGATTCGGGCATATCTGCGTTCTTCTCACTGACCAGAGCAAAAGCGCGGTGTTCAGCCTCTTCAAGCAACTCAGCAAGCTTGACCGTGCCACCCGTACGAGTCTTGAAGGGCTTACCGTCCTCCCCCAGCATCACGCCAAAACCTACATGCTCCAGCCGCATGCCCTCCGGCGCGTAGCCGGCCTTGCGGCTCACGGTAAACATTTGCTGGAAGTGCAAGCCTTGGCGTGCATCCACCACATAAAGCACGCGGTCAGCCTTGAGCGTGGCGGCACGATAGCGCACAGCAGCAAGATCGGTCGTGGCATACAGATAACCGCCGTCCTGCTTCTGCACAATGTAGGCCTGCGCTTCGCCTTCCTTGTTGCTGAATTCCTCCAGAAAGACCACCTGAGCGCCTTCGCTCTCGACTGCCAGCCCCTTGGCCTTAAGGTCAGCCACCACCACCGGCAGATCGTCGTTGTAGGCGCTCTCACCGCGCACGTCGGCACGCGTCAGGCCCACCCCCAGCTTCTCATAGACCGCTTCGCAGTGATGCAGGGAGACGTCGAGAAACTTCTGCCACAAGGCGTTAACCTGAGCATCCCCGCCCTGCAGCTTCACCACGTATTCGCGCGAGCGGGTAGCAAACGCCTCATCGGCATCAAAGCGCTGCTTGGCGCGGCGATAGAAATCTTCCAGATCATTCAGCGCCAGCGTGGCTTCTCCATCCTGCTCCGCCTCGATCAGATAGGCGGTCAGCATGCCGAACTGGGTGCCCCAGTCGCCGACGTGGTTCTGCGCGATCACCTCGTGACCGAGGAAACCCAGCACGCGCGCCAGCGCATCACCGATGATGGTCGAACGCAGGTGGCCGACGTGCATTTCCTTGGCCAGATTCGGCGAAGAGTAATCCACCACCACACGCTGCGACGCGGGCTTAGGCACCCCCAGCTTTGCATCGGCCAGCGCTTCAAGCGCCAGACCGGCCAGAAACTCGGGGGCCAGCGTGATATTGATGAAACCCGGGCCGGCGATTTCGACCTTGCTGGCAATACCTGCCAGATCAAGCTTTTCAAGCACCTCGGTCGCCAGCTGGCGCGGATTCATCTTGCGCGCCTTGGCAGCGCCCATCACTCCATTGGCCTGGTAATCGCCAAATTCAGGGCGCCCCGCGGGTGCAATCACCGCTGGCACACCTTCACAACCGACGGCTGCCAGCGCAGCGGAGACGCGCGCATCAAGAAGTTCAATCAGGGTTTGCTTCATGTCTTTATTTTGTCACCGAGGCGAACACCTCGAAATATTCAGGAAAAGTCTTGGCTGTACATTTCGGATCATTGATCCTCACCGGCACACCACCCAGCGCCACCAGCGAAAAACACATGGCCATGCGATGATCATCATAGGTATCGATCGCGGCCTGTGCCGTGAGCGCAGCCGGTGCCGTCACGCGCAGCCAGTCCTCACCTTCCTCCACCGTGGCGCCGACCTTGCGCAGCTCGGTCGCCATTGCCGCGATCCGGTCGGTTTCCTTGACGCGCCAGCTGCCGATGTTGGTCAGGCGGCACGGGCCATCACAGAAGAGTGCCGCCACCGCCAGCGTCATGGCCGCATCCGGGATGTGGTTGAAATCCATGTCGAACGCACGCAGCTTTCCGCTTGCCGGCGCACGGGCCTCGATCCAGTTCTCGCCCATTTCGATCTGCGCACCAATAGCCTCCAGCGCCTGGGCAAAGGCAACATCACCCTGGATGCTGTTGCGCCCCACACCTTCAACCCGCACCGGGCCTCCACCAATAGCACCTGCGGCAAGGAAGTAGGAGGCCGACGAGGCATCACCTTCAACGTACACCGTGCCCGGCGATACATAGCGCTGGCCGCCAGGGATCACGAAGCGCTGCCAGCCCTCGCGCTCAACCTTCACGCCAAACTGCGCCATCAAACGCAGGGTGATCTCGATATAGGGCTTGGAGATCAGATCACCAATCACTTCAATCGTCGTCTCGACACCAGTGGTCGGCAAGGCCATCAGCAAGGCGGTCAAAAACTGACTGGAGACATTACCCCGGATCCGCACCACGCCACCGGCCTTGATGCTGGCCGGACGGATCTGCAGCGGCGGAAACCCGTCGTTGCCGAGATACTCGATGTCCGCACCAATCTGACGCAAGCCATCCACCAGATCACCGATCGGCCGCTCATGCATGCGCGGCACACCATGCAGTTTGTAGGAACCGCCAGCAAGCGCCAACACAGCCGTCAGCGGGCGAAATGCCGTTCCCGCATTACCGAGAAAGAGATCCGCGTCCTTGTGAGTGAAGCCTTGCGGCACGCCAAGCACACGGTAGTCATTGTCGCCCGTCTGGGTCACTGTCACGCCCAGAGTCATGAGGGCATCAAGCATGCGATCGGTATCGTCCGAGGCCAGCAAATCGCGGATCTCGGTCACGCCTTCCGAAAGCGCTGCCAACAACAGGGTGCGATTGGAAATGCTCTTCGAACCAGGCAAACGCACAACACCCCGGGCACTTACCAGAGGATTGAGGTCAAGGAATTCCATCTGTATCCACTTCTCCAAAAACGCAGCGCTACCGAATCAGCCGGATGCGCCCATTCGCAGCACCGGACCACTTCGCCCCATCAACCCTGCAGCTTATTTCAAATACTTTTCAGCCCAGTCGTTGCGCGCAACAGAAGCTTCTGCAAACAGAGACTCCAGTCCGCCCCCATCTCCTTGCATCAGCAAGGCACGCAGATAGGCCAGCTCAGTGAGATAGGCATCCAGCTCGGCAAGCAGGGCCTGACGGTTGGCCACACAGATATCGCGCCACATTTCCGGGTGACTGCCAGCGATCCGCGTAAAGTCGCGGAAGCCTGATGCGGCAAAGCTGAACAACTGCTCGGCATTGCCACGCCCCTGAATCTGGTGCACCAGTCCGAAAGCCAGCAAATGCGGCAGATGGCTCACCGCTGCAAACACACGGTCATGATCCTGCGGGCTCATCTGGCTGACCACCGCACCGCAGGCAGCCCAGGCTGCCCGCACACGCTCGATCGACTCTGGAGCATTTTCGGGCAAAGGTGTGAGCACCACACGCTTGCCACGATAAAGCTCTGCAAAGGCTGCTGAAGGGCCGCTTTTCTCAGCTCCAGCAATCGGATGGGCCGGCACCACGTTGGCCAGACAATGATTCAGATGGCTATAGACCGCTTCAAACACATCAGCCTTGGTGCTACCACCATCGGTCACCAGGGTCTGCGGCTCAAGATGTGGCGCGGCAGCTGCCATCACGGCAGACATCTGCCCCACCGGCATGGCCAGCAGGAGCAGATCTGCGCCCTTCAGGGCCACCGCCCAGTCCGTGGCGATTTCATCGATCAGCCCCAGTTGCTGCGCCTCTTCCAGCGTTTCGCTACGGCGCCCCACTCCAACCAGCGTTTCCACAAGCCCAGCCTGACGCAAGGCCAGCGCAAAAGATCCGCCGATCAGACCCACGCCACAGATCACCACACGCTTGAACATCTCAGCCCTTCAATGCTTCAGCCAAGGCCTCAAGGAAGCGCTCGTTCTCGACCGGCAGGCCGATGGTCACGCGCAGCCACTCAGGCATGCCATAGTTGCCAACCGGACGCACGATCACCCCCCGCTGCAAAAGGCGCCGATTCACCCCTGCACCATCCCCCACGCGGAAGGTCAAGAAGTTGGCCACCGAAGGAATGTGCTGCAGATTCAAGGCATCGAAACCCCTGATCAGTTGAGCCATACCCGCACGATTAGTCTCAAAGCTGCGCGCCAGGAACTCGTCATCACTCAGCGCGCCCTCAGCTGCCGCCAGCGCCAGGCTGTTGGCGTTAAAAGGCTGGCGCACACGATTTATCAGATCCGCCACGGTCGGATGAGCCACCGCATATCCCATACGCAGACCGGCCAAACCGTAAATTTTGGAGAATGTGCGCGAAATCAGCAGGTTCGGAAAACGCTTGATCCAGCTGACGCTGTCGTAACGAAGCTCGAACGGTAGGTATTCGTTATAGGCCTCATCCAGTAAGACCAGTACATCAGCAGGCACACGGGCGAGAAAGTCTTCGATGACCGGCCCCGGCAGGAAAGTGCCAGTCGGATTATTCGGATTCGCTATGAACACGATCCGCGTATCAGTACCGATGGCATCCGCCATGGCGGCCAGATCGTGGCCAAAAAAACGAGCTGGTACTTCAATGCAACGGCCGCCCACCCCCTGAACGGCCAATGGGTAGACCGCAAACGCATGCTGAGCAAAGACAGCACTGGCTCCGGCCGGAATGAAGGCTCGGGCAGCAAGCTCAAGCACATCATTGGAGCCATTTCCCAGCACCAGGTTATCCGTACTCACACCAAGCTTTGCCGCCAGAGCCTGCTTCAATGCGAACCCATTGCCATCCGGATACAACGCCAGGCCATCCAATGCCGCTTCCATCGCAGCGCGGGCCTTCGGGCTCATGCCAAGAGGGTTTTCATTGGACGCCAGTTTGACAATTTTCGCTTCGTCCAGCCCCATCTCTCGCGCCAGCTCGCCGATGGGTTTGCCCGGGACGTAAGGGGAGATGGCGCGAATATGTTCGGGAGCGCGTTGCGCAACAGTCATTCCGGACTCCAGCAGTTCAGATAGCGGCAACCGGGTAGGAGCCAAGCACTTTCACGAAAGCGGCACGATCAACCAGTGCATTGAGCGCCTCGGCCACAGCAGGGCTCTCGCGATGGCCTTCGATATCGACATAGAACACGTATTCCCACAATCCGGTGCGCGACGGGCGCGACTCCAGCTTGGTCATGCTCACACCTTTGTCAGCAAAGGGCTGAAGCAGCCCGAAAACTGCGCCAGGGCGGTTCGGTGCCGAGCAGATCAGCGAGGTTTTGTCCTTACCGGAAACGCCTGCATCATGCTGACCGATGATCAGAAAACGCGTGGTGTTATTCGGATCATCTTCAATGTTTGCAAAGAGAACCGGCAACTCATAGAGCTGCGCTGCACGCTCACCGGCGATCGCCGCGGCCTCCGGATCCTCAGAAGCCAGACGCGCCGCCTCGGCATTGCTCGACACCGGCAAGCGCTCGATGCCCTGAGCATGATTGGCCAGCCAGTCTGCACACTGCCCCAGCGACTGGGAATGTGAATAGATCCGCTTGACCCCGGCCATGCTGCCGGCGCGCGTCATGAGATTCTGGCGGATGCGCAGACTCACCTCTCCGCACACGGAGACATTACCCGACAACAGCAGATCCAGCGAACGACTCACAGCACCTTCGGTGGAGTTCTCCACCGGCACCACACCGTATTGCACCGCACCGGCCTCGACGGCGTGGAAGACTTCATCAATAGTCGCCATCGGCTGTAAAGCCGGAGAGCCCCCAAAATGCTTGCCGGCGGCCTCCTCGGTAAAGGTGCCGCGCGGCCCAAGGTGCGCCACGCGCAAAGGCTGCTCCAGCCCCAGACACCAAGACATGATCTCGCGGAAGATCCGCTGCACCGCTTCATCGGACAGCGGCCCCGGATTACGCGCGGCAATATTGCGCAGCACCTGCGCCTCGCGCTCAGGGCGATACAGCGGACCACGCTTCACTTCGCCAACACGCTGCGCGCAACGAGCACGCGCAGCTAGACGCTCAAGAATTTCAGCATCGAGGCGATCGATTTCGCCGCGCAGCTTCAGCAGTTCATCGGCCATCGCATCACTCATTCCGTTGCGCCCTCTGCGCCATCAGCACCGTCCACATCACCTTCGAGGTTTTCATCATCTGTCTCAACGATTTTTTCGATCGAAGAGAGACGCGCGCCATCATCCAGATTGATCAGGGTTACGCCTTGAGTCGAGCGGCCCAGCTCACGGATATCCTTCACCGGCGTACGGATTAACACGCCGTTATCGGCAATCAGCATCACATGATCGGTCGGATCGACCAGCACAGCAGCCACCAGTTTGCCGTTACGCTCCGAAGACTGGATTGCGATCATGCCCTTGGTGCCACGGCCATGCAGGGTGTATTCACCGATATTGGTGCGCTTGCCGTAACCGTTTTCGGTCGCAGTCAGCACGCTCTGCGTTTCGCCATGCGCCACCAGCATGGACAGCACGCTCTGACCATCTTCGATCATCATGCCGCGCACGCCACGAGCAGTACGACCCATCGGGCGCACGTCCTTCTCATCAAAACGCACAGCCTTGCCAGCATCCGAGAAGAGCATCACATTGCAATCGCCATCAGTGATCGCTACGCCAATCAGATAGTCACCATCATCGAGGCCTACGGCGATGATGCCGGCCTTGCGCGGATTGGAAAAATCAGTCAGCGGCGTTTTCTTCACCGTACCCTGCGCAGTTGCCATGAAGACGAAATGGCCCTCATCGAACTCCTTGACCGGCAAAACGGCGGTGATCTTTTCGCCTTCAACCAGCGGGAACAGATTGACGATGGGCTTGCCACGCGCATTGCGCTGCCCCTCCGGCACCTCATACACCTTCAGCCAATACAAGCGCCCTCGATTCGAGAAGCACAGGATGTAATCATGGGTATTCGCCACGAAGAGCTGATCGATCCAGTCATCTTCCTTGGTTGCCGCTGCCTGCTTGCCACGCCCGCCGCGCTTCTGCGAACGATAGTCGGCCAGCGGCTGGCGCTTGAAGTAGCCTGTATGCGATAGCGTGACCACCATGTCTTCCTGGGCGATCAGATCTTCGATATTGATATCTGCCGTATTCAGCACCAGTTCGGACTTGCGGGGATCACCAAACTGCTCGCGGATGGCGCGCAACTCGGTATCGATGATCGCGGTAATGCGCGCCGGCTTGGCCAGGATGTCCAACAGATCGGCAATCTCAGCCATCACATCGCGATACTCGCCGACGATCTTGTCCTGCTCCATATTGGTCAGGCGCTGCAGCTGCATTTCCAGAATGCGTTGCGACTGAGTTTCGGAGAGACGATAGCCCTGCGCCGACAGACCGAAATCAGCTGCCAGCCCCTCGGGGCGATAGCTGTCAGACATGGCTCGCGACAGCATTTCCTCCACCAGCGGAGAACGCCACATGCGCTCCATCAACTCTCGCTTGGCTTCCGCTGGAGTCGGCGCAGCCTTGATCAGGGCTATGATTTCATCAACATTGGACAAAGCGACGGCCAGACCTTCAAGGATGTGCCCCCGCTCACGCGCCTTGCGCAACTCGAACACGGTACGCCGTGTCACCACCTCACGGCGGTGCGCCAGGAAACATTCCAACATCTGCTGCAGGTTCAGCAGACGCGGTTTGCCATCGACCAGTGCCACCATGTTCATGCCAAAGGTGTCCTGCAACTGGGTCTGCTTGAACAGATTGTTCAACACCACCTCAGCCACTTCGCCACGCTTGAGTTCGATCACGATGCGCATTCCGGACTTGTCAGACTCGTCACGCAGATCGGAGATACCTTCAATACGCTTCTCATTAACCAGCTCAGCGATTTTCTCGAGCAGGGTCTTCTTGTTTACCTGGTAAGGAATCTCGTCAACGATGATTGCCTGACGATTACCCTTTTCCATATCTTCGAAATGGGTGCGCGCACGCATCACCACTCGCCCGCGGCCGGTGCGATAGCCCTCATGCACGCCATGCAGACCATAGATGAGACCTGCCGTAGGGAAGTCAGGCGCCTGCACGATACGGATCAGCTCTTCGATATCCGTTTCCGGATTCGCCAGCAGGGTCAGACAAGCCTCGATGACTTCCGAAAGATTGTGCGGCGGAATGTTCGTCGCCATGCCCACCGCAATCCCGGCCGAACCATTGATCAGCAGGTTAGGGATACGGGTTGGCAGAACCGTGGGCTCAAGTTCCTTGCCATCGTAGTTAGGCTGGAAGTCGACCGTCTCCTTATCGATATCGGCCAACAGATCGGCGGCGACCTTCTCGAGACGGCACTCGGTATAACGCATGGCCGCTGCAGCATCGCCATCGATGGAACCAAAGTTACCCTGCCCATCCACCAGCGTGTAACGCAGAGAAAAGTCCTGCGCCATGCGTACCAGCGTGTCGTAAATTGCCGAGTCGCCGTGAGGGTGGAACTTACCCATCACATCCCCGACCACGCGCGCACACTTCACATAGGGGCGATTCCAAGCATTATTCGCCTCGTGCATCGCATACAGAACCCGACGATGTACCGGCTTCAAGCCGTCGCGCACATCCGGTAGCGCACGCCCCACAATCACGCTCATTGCGTAATCTAGGTAGGAGTGGCGCATTTCTTCCTCTAGACTGATCGGCAGCGTTTCCTTGGCAAATGAGTTCATAGGCGCTAAAAGGAGGTCCGGTTGAAGGCGCTAAAAGCTGGCGATTGTAACATGCGCCCCACCCCACCCCTCCTGCATCCACTCTCAGCATATCAATCGCCCTGCTTGCAGGCTTGAACTCCAAAGCGCACCGACTCCCTCCCGCCTAAGCAGCCAATACCATGCGAGAAGACCTAACGTGGCGCAGCATGAAGGCAGGATTACAGGCTTCTTGCAAACCTCTCCCCACAACCCCAGCACCGTCACCTTCAGCAAGCATCAAGGCGAAGCAAAGACAGGCGCTCTAGGCACAAACAGCGGAACGCTCACCACACTAACCGCGGCTATGCCGTGACGCGATGTGATTGAGAAGGCAAATACGGCACCAGCAAGGACCGATTCGACCCGACTCAAAAACTGCATTAGTCAGTTTGACTGGCTAAAACATCCAGAAAACGCTTGAGCGACGCCAGAACATCAAGTTCTACACACGGCGACCTTCAGCGCAAAGCCTTTCGAAGAGGCCGCGCACCCCAGATCTTTGTACGATTCCATCTGAAATCAATCAGGTTCCCACTGGCATGACATTGCTACACACTTCGTACATGTCGTGAGAGGGTCGGCAGACACAGACGTTTGGGCAGGTGGCAATTCGCGCATCAAAGCCGGAAATCTGTTGCACGTCAGCAACAATGAATTGCTGCGTGTTTCCAGCCTGTGGCAGAATGCCGCGAAGCGCTGATAGGCACTCGCCGTCAAGCTCAATGCGCAGAGTAAAAAGTCTGTGCATTAAGGAAGCAAAGTTTTGAGAAGTGTAATTCGGGGGCATCGGCAAGCCGCTATGTCCAGTAATTGAGTTCGCAACCAGCCTTGCAACGAGGAGAATATGAAAAAATCGCAACTGTTCATTCTGGCCGCCATCGCAGGTTTTACCGCCGGTGCCCAAGCCCAGATCGTGGTGAAGTCCGCTCCGGTTCAACCGTACATCATCGGCTCCGGCAATATCGTTGAGAAGGATGGTCTCGGTAACTGCCTGCGTTCCAGCAACTACTCCACTGACCTCATCAAGAGCGTTCTGACCGAGAAGGGCGTCCCGGTCGGCGTCGAATGTGGTGAAATCAAGGAAGAGCCGAAGGCTGCTGCTCCGGTTGCGGCAGCTCCGGTTGCTCCAGTTGCTCCCGCCGCCGCCGCTCCTGCGGCTCAGAAAGTCAGCTTGCCGGCTGATGCAGTATTCGCCTATGACAAGGCAGACCTGACCGATCAAGGCAAGAGCGGCCTAGCCAAGTTTGCGGCTGATGCCAAGACTCTGACCCAGCTGGAAGTTGTGATCGCTGTAGGTCACGCTGACCGCATCGGCTCCCCGGCTTACAACCAGAAACTGTCTGAAAAGCGTGCCGCCGCAGTGAAGGGCTTCTTGGTTAGCCAAGGCATCCCCGCTAACAAGGTCTACACCGAAGGCAAGGGCGAAACCCAACCGGTGACCGGCAAGACCTGCGAGAAACTGGGCGCAGAAAACGGCAAGAACAAGAAGCTGGTTGATTGCCTGGCCGCTGATCGTCGCGTCGAACTGGAAGCTGTCGGCAGCAAGTAATTTGCGGAACGCCTGAAAAAGCCCAGCTAAAGCTGGGCTTTTTTATTTTCAGCGCCATGTCAAAAAGCCAAACTTCTCACACCCTTACTTGCTTAAAACAGAAAAACAAGCACATCTCACTGACGTTCTCGTTAGTATCCAGAATTGTCCTTTAATGCCCAAAGTACAGACCATGAGCCCTAACGCCGACGAAAAAGAACTCGCCAAATTCAGCGAGCTCGCCCATCGCTGGTGGGATCCGAACTCCGAATTTCGCCCGCTGCACGAAATCAATCCCCTGCGCCTAGAATGGATAGACCAAAACTCTTCGCTCGAAGGGAAGAGCGTACTGGACATTGGTTGTGGCGGCGGGATTTTAGCCGAAAGCATGGCTGGACACGGCGCCAAAGTTGTTGGCATTGATCTGTCAGACAAGGCTCTGTCAGTAGCTCGCTTACATCTGTTCGAGAGCGGACAAAAGGTCGATTACCGTAAAGTATCAGCCGAAGCACTGGCAACCGAACAGCCAGAGAGTTTCGATATAGTCACCTGCATGGAAATGCTGGAGCATGTCCCAGATCCTGCGAGTATCGTGCGAGCTTGCGCAAAACTGGTCAAACCAGGAGGGCACGTCTTTCTGTCAACGCTGAACAGAAATCTCAAGGCCTACCTGTTCGCTGTAATCGGCGCAGAATACGTTCTAAACATGCTGCCACGCGGCACACACGATTACGCAAAGTTCATCAAACCATCAGAGCTGTCCGCGCATCTTCGCACTGCCGGGCTTAACGCACAGGAACTGATAGGGATGACCTACAACCCTTTCAGCAAGATATATGCGCTAGGCAGAGATACGGATGTAAATTATCTGATGCGTGCGCAACGCCCGATCTAAGATTGGAACGCCCCAACTCTTAATCGGTTTTTTTTCAACCTCCCCCCCTCAAAAATCAGTCCTCCTCTCCTGGCTTAAACGCAGCCATCAGTTGTTGCTGCACTGCTGGTGGTGCCGTTTCATAATCGGACATGGCCAGCGTGTAACTCCCCTGCCCGCCTGTGAGAGCCTTTAGCCGCCCCTGAAAATCCGACAACTCAGAAAGTGGCGCTCGCGCGTTGATGGCGACCATTCCAGCACGAGCGTTTCCTGTATTGGTCACCTGTCCGCGCCTTGCGGAAATCTCTCCAGAAACATCTCCATAGGTGTAATCCGGCGCGAGAATCTCCAGATTAACCAAGGGCTCAAGCACAACGGGGTGTGCATTTTTCATTGCATCCAGAAAAGCCTTCCGACCGGCTGTCACGAAGGCAATTTCCTTCCCGTCCACTGAGTGAGTTTTTCCGTCATAAACGGTGACTTCAATATCTTGAATCGGAAATCCAGCAATCGCCCCAGACTCCAAGACGGCACGCACCCCCTTCTCTACGGCTGGAATGAAAGCCCCAGGAATCGCGCCCCCCTTAACCTCGTCTTTAAAACGAAATCCTTCACCACGACCTAGCGGCAGAACTCGAAGGAATACCTCACCAAACTGACCGGCACCGCCACTTTGTTTTTTGTGCCGATGATGTCCCTCGGCTATACGGGTAATCGTTTCTCGATACGGAATAGTAGGGGGATGAGACTCCACCTCAAGCTTGTATTGCGAATTCATACGTTCAAGCATCCTCCCAAGATGCAATTCGCCTAGTCCGCGAATAACAACTTCATGTGTTGTAGGATCACTCTCGACCTGCAAGCCGGGATCCTCAACAGCAAGACGATGCAGAACCTCCGCCAGTTTTTGTTCTTCCCCTCGCCGTTTCACACGCACAGCAAGTCCATACACAGCATGAGGTAAAGGTAAGGGCTTGAAGTGAATTAATGCGTCTTCAGGCGCATCATGCAAAACCGTACCGAAGAACAACTCATCCAGTTTGGTAATGGCACAGATTTCTCCCGGCCCTGCCTCTTCTATAGCAAGCAGTTGCTTGCCCTGCACCCGATATAGATGAGTCACCTTAAAAGGCTTTCGTCCATCTCCGACATACAGCAGGCTCTCCGGTGTAATCGTCCCTTGGAGAATGCGCAGACAGGCTATTTTGCCCATGTAAGGATCGACTTCGACTTTGAAAACATGTGCAATTACATGCTCCACTGGCGAGTTGGACGCACGCAAAGGCTGGGCAAGCTCCGAGTTTCCATTAGGCCATCTCTCAAAAAGGGGAGGATTCCCTTCAAACGGACTAGGAGCCAAACGCACAACAAAATCCAGAAATGCTTTTAACCCTGCTCCGCTACGCGCAGAGGTGAACAGGACAGGAATCAAATGTGCATCTCTCAATGCATGTTCGAATGCATCATGCAGGATTTCAGGAGCTATTTCTTCGCCATTTAGGTAACGCTCAGTCAAGCCTTCATCAACCTCCACTATCTGCTCGATGATCGCTTGATGCGCTTCGCTGACACTTGAGAAATCGGTTGCGTCTCCCGCGAGACTGAAAAAACAATCAACAACCCTGCTACCACTATCAGCTGGTAAATTTATCGGCAAACACTCACGGCCAAATGCTGACTGCAGGTCTTCTATCAAACCGGGCAAATCAAGACGTTCAGTATCAATACGATTGACTACGACAACCCGACACAATTTGCGAGTCTGGGCCCATAGCATGGCGCGCGAGGCGCTGATCTCGATGCCGTTCTGAGGATTAATGACGGTCACGACTGTTTCTGTGGCATCCAGTGCTGCTATCGCCTGACCAGCAAAATCAGGAAAACCCGGAGTATCGAGCAACTGAACCCTCACCCCGCCTTGATCGAGATGCGCAAGAGCAAGTTTGGCTGTGTGTTGATGCTCTTTTTCTAGCGGGTCGTAATCGCAGACGGTTGTCCCCTTTTCAACGCATCCCGCTTGAGGGATGGCCCCAGCCAGCGCCAAGAGTTGCTCGATAAGGGTAGTTTTGCCGGATCCGGCATGCCCTAAGAGAGCCAAAGTGCGAATGTTCTGTGTATCTGACATGTCCGTGCCCCTCGCACTGGAGTGATGACAAGTCACCCTACACCCTGCGAAAGAGTGATTCAATCAGCTGAATCCGCACACTGCCTGTTTGTCCGTCATGGCTAAAGAAGGCGTCGGGCCCAGAAGAGGCAGGTAATTGTTTTTGCGTCCGTGATACGGCCGTCTAGGACGGCCTGTTCGGCTTCATCCAGAGACATTTCAAATACCTCAACAAACTCACCTTCATCAAGCTCCGGCTTGCCCGGTAACAACTCACGAGCCAGAAAAATCTCTATTTTTTCATTCGAGTAGCCAATGCAGTTATGCATTCGCCCGACGTGCTGCCAACTACTAGCGCTATAACCCGTCTCCTCCAGTAATTCGCGTTGCGCGCACCCTAGCAAAGAGTCTGTCTGATCAATCTTGCCTGCGGGCATTTCAATAAAAACCTGCCCCAGGGGATAACGAAACTGCCGCTCAAAAATCAAAATTCCCGGCCGAACTTCCGCTATGACCACGCAAGCACCAGGATGCTGCACATATTCACGCAGAGCCTCCCCCCCATCAGGTAATGCGACCCGATCCCTACGCACCTCAAGGAACTTCCCCTCAAAGACCCGGCCACCCTCAATCAATCGTTCTGTCAAATCCATTCTCTGTGCTCCAAACGATCTGAAAAAGAAAAAGCCAGCGAAAAGCTGGCTTTTTGACTTGAGCCTCAGTGATCAGAGCGAGGCCTGCATCACCACTACGCAAATTTGCATCAGTAAACTGGGGAAGAGCCCCAAGGCAGCAAGCATCAATACATTACCGGACAGTACGATGCGGGTAAAACGAGTTGCCGGCAAAGCGTCCGTAATCGTAGGCTCGTCAAAGAACATTATCTTCACCACGCGCAAATAGTAGTAAGCGCCTATCAAAGACATCAGCACAGCCACGACTGCCAGAACGGCGTAGCCGGCCTGCCAGAAAGCCTGAAGCACGAAGAATTTAGCAAAGAAACCCACAAAAAAAGGAATGCCTGCCATCGAGAACATCACGACAGCCATCATGGCCGCCCACCAACTACTTCGCTTATTGAGGCCTCGCAGATCTTCGAGATTTTCAGATTCAAAACCTGCCCGAGACATCAGATTGATGATGCCGAAAGCCGCAAGCGTAGTCAGCGCATAGGTCAAAATATAGAACAGTGAAGAAGCGTAAGCATGATGAGGGTTGGCAGTAGTCGAAGAGACGAAACCCAGCAACATGAAGCCCATATGAGAAATGCCTGAATAAGCCAGCATGCGCTTGATGTTGTTCTGTGCAATCGCGGCGATGTTACCCAACACGATCGAAGCAATGCCTACAATCAAAAGCATCTGTTTCCAATGGTCCATCAGGTCCCATAAACCAAAAGCGAACAAACGACATGCCATTGCAAAGGCCGCAAGTTTTGATGCGGTTGCGATGAACTGGGTAACCGGCGTGGGCGCCCCCTCATAAACGTCAGGCATCCACATATGGAAAGGGACCACACCGAGTTTGAAGGAGACACCTGCAACTAGAAACACTAAGCCAAACAGCAAAATCGTGCGATTTGCAGCTTGCTGCTCGAACAGTGCTCGACCAATTTCAATCAAACCCAGCGACTGAGTGGCGCCGTACACCATGGACATCCCATACAGGAGCAAACCGGAAGCCAAAGCACCAAGAACAAAGTACTTCATCGCAGCCTCGGTGGAACGTACCGAGTCCCGATTCACGGCCACCAACGCATACGAACTCAAAGAGAGCATTTCAAGACCAACATACACAGTCAGCAGGCTGCCCGCAGAGATCAAAACCATCACGCCAAGTGTGGCAAATAGAACCAGCAGATAATATTCGCCAGATTCGATCTTGCGATCTTGCATGTAGCGACGGCCGTAAAGCAGACCAAGTCCCACGGCAACACAGGTAGCCACCTTAAGCAAATCCCCCAGAGGCGAGTAGAGATACATCTGGCCAAAAGTGACATCCAGTTCAGAACTCACCATCACGACACCAGCCATGGCAGAGATCAAGGAAGCCTGGGTCAGATAGTAGGCAATCGTGTTCGCATAGCAGCGAGAAAAAGCAACTGCCAGCAGGATGACCAAACCCATTCCGGCCAAGATGAGTTCAGGAATGAGTGGTACGAAATTCGGAATTTGAAAGTCCATCATGCGCCTGTGCGAATTCGCCTAATCCAGTTTGCTCACAGTTTTCCAGCGGCAACGTGCTTTAGCAGGTCTACCACGGAAACATGCATGATCTCCGTGACCGGGAAGGGATAAAGGCCCATCACCAGTACGCAGATCGCCAGCACGGCGAGCATTAGGCCCTCGCGCTTGTTAATGTCTGTAAGTTCGGCCACATGGGGGTTGCCCACTGCACCGAATACGACACGCTTATACATCCAGAGGGTATAGGCCGCACCAAGAATCAGCGTGCTAGCTGCCGCGAAACCCACCCAGAAATTGAATTTCACAGCACCAAGAATCACCATGAACTCGCCCACAAAACCGCTGGTTGCAGGCAAGCCCGCATTCGCCATGGAGAACAGCATGAAGAGCGCAGCAAATTTGGGCATGGAGTTCACGACGCCGCCATAATCAGCGATCTCACGACTGTGCATGCGGTCATACAGAACACCGATGCAAAGGAACATGGCTGCCGAAACAAACCCGTGCGAAATCATCTGTACCAATGCGCCTTCCATGCCAAGCGGATTGAACATGAAGAAGCCTAGTGTCACGAAACCCATATGAGAGATCGAGGAGTAGGCAACCAGTTTCTTCATATCCGCCTGCACGATTGCTACAAAGCCAATATAAATCACAGCTACCAGCGACAGGGCAATGATTAGCGGGGCCATCATCTGCGATGCATCTGGCACGATCGGCAAGGAAAAACGCAGGAAACCATAAGCACCAAGCTTCAGCGCAATGGCAGCCAACACGACGGAACCACCGGTAGGCGCCTCTACGTGTGCATCAGGTAACCAGGTATGTACAGGCCACATTGGCACTTTCACTGCAAAAGAAGCGAGGAAAGCCCAGAAAATCCAGGATTGAGCCTGCATGCCAAGCTTAAGGGCGTGCCAGTCTGCCAGTTCAAAACTACCACGAGACTCCATGAATAGATAAATGAAGGCCAGCAGCATCAACAAGGAGCCAAGCAGCGTGTAAAGAAAGAACTTGATGGCTGCATATACGCGATTGGGACCACCCCAGATGCCAATCGCCAGATACAAAGGAATCAGCGACGCTTCAAAGAAGACGTAAAACAACAAGCCATCCTGAGCAGCAAAGATGCCATTCATAAGGCCGGACATGATCAGGAAAGCAGCGATGTACTGCGCCACCTTGACCTGGATCACCTCCCAACAGGCAATCACCACGATCACAGTAATGAAGCTGTTGAGCATGATGAAGGGCATTGAGATGCCGTCCACACCCAACGAATAGTGTGCATTGAAATAAACAATCCAATTGCGAAACTCAACGAACTGCATCGCGCTACTGGACGCATCAAACCCCGCATATAACGGCAAGGTTACGAAGAAACCGGCCAACGCAAAGATCAAGCCCATGGCACGTGCCACCGGAGCATTGCGATCCGCTCCGGCAAACAGGGTCAACAGTCCGCCAAAGATCGGAATCCAGATCGAGAGGCTGAGATAAGGAATGGTCATCAGATATATCCGTGGATTCTTTTAAGCGTCAGGCTTTCACGACTCGGGGCGCAAGATGGGCCACCACAGGACCAGCAGGGTCACTACGCCAATGATTACCCAGAAAGCATACTGATAAACCAGACCGCTCTGAACCACGCGCGAGAGACGCGAAACCCAGCCGACACAAGCCGCAGAACCATTGACCAGTACGCCATCAATCAACATCTGGTCGCCCCCCTTCCAGAGACTGCGCCCTAACAAGCGCGCACCACCTGCAAAGACGATCTCGTTGAAGCGATCAAAGTAATACTTGTTCTCCAGCACACGATGCACAAAGGATAGTCGACTCTGAATCAGGGCTGGCATGTGCGGAAATTTCAGATACAAAAGCCAAGCAGTAAACACCCCTCCCGTAGCCAACCAGAACGGCGCAGTCTTCAGCCCGTGCATGGCCATGCCAAAACCGCCATGGAAGGACTCGCGCAACTCAGCAAGCGTGTCATGCGCCGGAGCAATGTGGATCACGCCCTTGAACCAGTCGCCAAAAAGCATTGGTTCAATGGTCCCAAAACCAATCAGGACAGAAGGAATGGCCAGCAGAATCAGCGGCAGCGTAACCACCAAGGGTGACTCATGTGGTTTTTGACCCGGGGCCAGCCCATGGTGATGATCGTCTTCCAACTCTTCGTCTGCGTGATCGCCGTGATGATTATGGACATGACCAAAACGCTCTTCGCCATGAAAGACCAGGAAATACATCCGGAAAGAATAGAAGGCCGTCACGAAAACGCCCGCCAGCACGCAGAAAGTAGCGTAGCCAGCCCCCGGAATACCGGAGTGATGGACCGCATCGATGATCGCATCCTTCGAGTAAAAACCGGAGAACAGCGGCATCCCGATCAGCGCCAAAGAGCCCAGTAACGAGGTCAGCCAGGTAATCGGCATGTACTTGCGCAGACCACCCATGTTTCGCATGTCCTGGTCATGGTGCATACCGATGATCACAGAGCCGGCACCCAAGAACAGCAGCGCTTTGAAAAAGGCATGGGTCATCAGATGAAACACGGCGGCCGAATACGCCGACGCGCCCAATGCAACAGTCATGTAACCCAATTGCGAAAGCGTCGAATAGGCCACTACGCGCTTTATGTCATTCTGCACGATGCCAAGGAAACCCATGAACAAAGCGGTAGTCGCGCCAATCACCATCACAAATGACAGTGCTGTCTCAGACAGTTCAAACAGCGGAGACATGCGGGCCACCATGAAGATGCCAGCGGTCACCATTGTTGCCGCATGAATCAGGGCGGAAATAGGCGTAGGGCCTTCCATGGAATCAGGCAGCCACACATGCAGCGGCACCTGCGCAGACTTGCCCATGGCGCCAATGAAGAGGCAGATACAAATTGCCGTAAGCATCGGCCAGCCAGTATTCGGCACCGTCAGTTGAAGCAGATCCTGAGCCTTGGCGAACACTTCGGCGTAATTCAGGGTGCCGGCAAAGGCTGCGATCAGACCGATTCCCAGCAGGAAACCGAAGTCCCCCACACGGTTCACCAGAAATGCCTTGAGGTTGGCGTAGATCGCCGTCGGTCGGGTGTACCAGAAACCGATCAACAGATAGGACACGAGCCCCACGGCTTCCCAGCCGAAAAACAGTTGCAGAAAGTTGTTGCTCATCACCAGCATCAACATGGCGAAGGTAAACAGCGAGATGTAGCTGAAGAAACGCTGGTAACCGGGATCTTCGCTCATGTAACCGATGGTGTAGATATGCACCATCAGCGAAACGAAAGTCACCACCAGCATCATCATCACGGTCAGGCTGTCGATCAGGAAACCGACTTCGAACTTGATGCCGCCGCTGACCGCCCATGTATAGAGCGCGCCGTTGAAAGTATTGCCAGCCTGAACATCCTGAAAGATGAACAACGATGCAACCAAAGCCGTTGCAACGCCCAGGATGGTCACTACATGCGAAGCCGCACGACCGATGACACGACCGAACAGACCCGCAAGGATCGCCCCGGCCAACGGGGCCATGGGGACGAGGAGATAGAGTTTCTGCATGGAGCTCATCTGGTGCTCAACCCTTCAGACTGTCGAGGTCATCCACATGGATCGAGCGCAGGTTGCGGAACAACACAACCAGGATCGCCAGCCCGATAGCCGATTCAGCGGCTGCCACGGTCAGGATGAAGAAAACGAAGATCTGCCCGGCAGCGTCGCCGTAATAGCTGGAAAAAGCCACGAAATTCATATTCACGGCCAGCAGCATCAACTCGATGGCCATCAGCAGCACGATGAGATTCTTGCGATTGAGGAAGATCCCCACCACGCTAATCGCAAACAGGATTGCCCCGAGGATGAGGACGTGAGAAAGCGGCGCCATCATTTGTCGGAATCTCCTGTGCCAGTGGTTACTTCTTCCTTCTCGGCGGCGATCGCATGGATCACCAGCCGATCGCGGGCCTTCACGGCAATTTGCTTGGCCGGATCTATATGGCGTGTGCTTTCACGACGGCGATAGGTCAGCATCACCGCAGCAATCATGGCGACCAGCAGCACCAGCGAAGCTAGCTCGAAGGGATAGGCATAATCAGTAAAGATCAGACGGGCAAGCGCCTGAGTATTGCTGGCTGATGCGTCAAGCTCCGCAGGCGCAGGAATTGCCTCGGCGCTGAAGTAGCGGCCATTCAGCACCATAGCCATTTCGGCGACCATGATGCCCGCTACTACCAGCCCTACCGGAAGATAGCGCCAGAAACCTTCGCGCATCTTGTCGATGTTGATGTCCAGCATCATCACGACAAACAGGAAGAGCACCATCACCGCGCCCACGTAGATCAGCACAATGGCGATCGCTAGGAACTCGGCCTGCATCAGCATCCAGATCATGCCAGAGGTGAAAAAAGCGAGCACCAGATGCAATACGGCATGAACCGGATTGCGCGCTGTGATGACCCGTAGCCCGGCGAAGACCAGAATCGCCGAGAAAAGGTAAAAACAGATTGTCGGGAAGGAAAGATCCATGAATTCCTCGATTAAGCCTGTGGCACTTTCGCCTTAGCGATATTTGGCATCGGCAGCACGATCTTCGGCGATCTGCTTCTCAAAGCGATCACCGACAGCCAGCAGCATCTGCTTGGTGTAATACAAGTCGCCACGCTTCTCGCCGTGATACTCAAGAACACGCGTTTCAACGATCGCATCGACCGGACAGGCTTCTTCACAGAAACCACAGAAAATACACTTGGTCAGATCGATGTCGTAACGAGTCGTGCGACGCGATCCGTCGTCACGCTGTGCGGACTCGATGGTGATCGCCAAGGCGGGACACACGGCTTCACAAAGCTTGCAGGCGATACAACGCTCTTCGCCGTTAGGATAGCGGCGCAAAGCATGCAAACCACGAAAACGCGGACTCTGCGGAGTTTTCTCTTCCGGATATTGCACCGTGATCTTGCGCGCAAAAATATGTCGCCCAGTCAGGGCCATACCCTTGAAGAGCTCAAGCAGGACAACGCTGCCGAAAAATTCTTTGACTGCACCCATGGCTTACTTCCAGATCGACAGCGGCGACATGATCCAGATGCCAAGAACAAGCACCCAGAGCAGACACAGGGGGATGAATACCTTCCAGCCCAGACGCATGATCTGGTCGTAACGGAAGCGCGGGAACGTGGCACGGATCCAAAGGAAAACGAACAACAGCAGCGACGCCTTGGCCAGCAGCCACCAGATGCCATCGGGCAAGAAGCCCACCGGCGAGAGCCACCCGCCAAGGAAAAACACAGCAGTCAGCACCGCCACCAGAATCATGTTGGCGTACTCGGCAAGGAAAAACAGCGAAAACGCCATGCCGGAATACTCGATCATGTGGCCGGCTACGATCTCCGATTCGCCTTCCACCACGTCAAACGGAGCGCGGTTGGTTTCCGCCACACCCGAGACGAAATACACAAAGAACATCGGCAACAGGGGCAACCAATTCCAGCTGAGGAACCCCACACCCATATCGGCAAATCGCCCGACGCCCTGCCCTGCCACAATTTCGGAAATATTCAGCGAGCCCGAGATCATCAGCACGCATACCAGCGAGAAGCCCATCGCCAGTTCATAAGACACCATCTGCGCGGCCGAGCGCATGGCGCCCAACAGAGCGTACTTGGAGTTCGACGCCCAGCCCGCGATGATTACGCCATACACCCCCAGCGAGGTGATTGCCATCAGGAACAACAGGCCGGCATTCACATCCGCCAGCACCAGCCCATCGGCGAAAGGCACCACGGCCCAAGCCGCAAAGGCGGGAGCAATCGCCATGATCGGGCCGAGGAAAAACAATCCCGTACTGGCCTTGGCCGGCGAAATGATTTCCTTGAACAGCAGCTTGAGACCATCCGCCACCGGCTGCAGCAAGCCCAGCGGCCCGACCCGATTCGGGCCGATACGCACCTGAATCCAGCCGATCACCTTGCGCTCGGCCAGTGTCATGTAGGCCACCGCGCCCATCAGCGGAGCAACGATCAGCACGATCTTCACCATCGTCCACACCACGACCCACAGCGGGCCGAAAAAGGACGCAAAAGGTTGCAGGAGTTGATCCATCATGCGCGCTCCACCTTCAGATCGCCGGACATGGCACCCAGCGCAATGGTCGAAGCTTGGGCGGCAGAAACCCTGACGCAGCCTTGCGGTACAGCAGCATCACTCAACACACGCAATGCCACTTTCCCGCAGGAAGAAGTCACCAGCACCTCAGCACCAGACTCAAGACCAAGAGACTGCAAAGCCGCCGGATGAATGCGGGCCTTAGCTTTGGCCGCATCCCGCGTTTTCTGCAGCGGCGCGGCGCGGCGCACCAGCGCATCAGTGGAATAGATAGGCACGTCCGCAATGCGCTGCAAACCCGCCGCAGGAGCATCCAGCTTCGGAACGAAGGATGACACCGCATTGTTCAAAAGCACGCTGATATCTCCAGCCAATGCTTCATCACGCACCGCTTCGGAAGAGTCCTGCTCAAAACCGGACAAGCCAAACAAATTGCCCAGCACGCGCAGCAGCTTCCAAGCAGGACGGGTCTCACCCAAGGGTTTAACCACGGCATTGAAGGACTGCACACGCCCTTCGGCATTCACAAAGCTGCCGGAGGTTTCCGTGAAAGGCGCCACCGGCAACATCACGTCTGCATACTCCGCAGCCTTGCCGGCAAAACTACCCATGTAGATCACGCTGGCGGCCTGATCGAGCGCTGCGCGAGCAGCCACGCCGTCGTCGCAATCCAGCTCGGGCTCCACACCCAGCAGCAAATAGGCCTTGCGTGGCGAAGCCAGCATCGCCGCAGCATTCAGGCCGGATTGCGGCACAGCCTTGACCAGGTAAGCGCCGACCGAACCCGCAGATTCGCCCAAGAAGCCAAAGCTCGCACCGGCGATACGGGCGATCTCGGCTGCAAGAATCTGCAGGGAAGCCGCATTGGGGTGCTGTACCGCCAGATTGCCCAGCAACACTGCGCGCTTCTCGCCCGTCAGCAGGGCATCCGCTACTGCTTGCGCAGAAGCGTCAACGCTGGCCTTGCCGGCCAAATCAGCATACTCGGCGGCAACCTGAATGCCGGCCTTGCTTGACACTGCCGCCAGCACCGCCGCCAACGAAGCCGTCAGCCGATCCGGCGCCACGATCGCTTCCGCCGCCAACGGAATCAGCCAGTCATCGCCACAGGCATTGACGCGCGCGATCTTGCCGCCGCGGCGCTGCGCTTGACGCAGACGCTGGGCCATCAGCGGATGATCCTTGCGCAGGAAGCTGCCGATCACCAGTGCGGAATCGAGCGTGGACAGGCCAGCCACCGGCATGCCAAGCCATGGCGCACCGGCACGCTTGCCATCGAGCGAGAAATCGCTCTGGCGCAGACGAGTATCGATGTTGTCCGAACCCAGCCCACGCAACAGCTTCTGCGCGAGATACATCTCCTCCACCGTGCTCTGCGGCGAAATCAGGGCCGCAATCTGTTCGGCGCCATGCGTACCCTTGATGTCGTTCAGAGTGCGCACGACATAATCCAGCGCCGTCTGCCAATCAACCTTGTGCCACTCGCCGCCATGCTTAATCTGCGGCACGGTCAGACGATCTTCGGCATCCAGACCCTCGTAAGAGAAGCGGTCGCGATCAGAGATCCAGCACTCGTTAACATCCTCGTTTTCGAGCGGCAGCACGCGCATGACTTTGTCGTGCTTGATCTGCACTTGCAGGTTCGCACCCAGAGAATCATGGGGGCTCACCGACTTGCGTCGCGCCATTTCCCAGGTGCGTGCGCCAAAGCGGAAAGGCTTGGAAGTCAGCGCGCCGACCGGGCATAGATCGATGGCATTGCCGGAAAGTTCGGAATCCAGCGAACGATCTACAAAGGTCATCACTTCGGAGTGCTCGCCGCGGTTGGCGATACCCAATTCCATGACGCCTGAAATCTCCTGACCGAAGCGAACACAACGCGAGCAGTGAATGCAACGCGTCATGTCGGTATTCACCAGCGGGCCGAGATTCTTGTTGAAGACGACCCGCTTCTCTTCCTGATAACGCGAGCCCGAGGCACCGTAACCCACCGCCAGATCCTGCAACTGACACTCGCCACCCTGATCGCAGATCGGGCAATCCAGAGGGTGGTTGATCAGCAGGAATTCCATGACGGACTTCTGCGCCTTCACCGCCTTCTCGGAAGTGGTGCTGACCTTCATGTCGGCCGTCACCGGCGTGGCACAGGCAGGCACCGCCTTGGGCATCTTCTCCACTTCCACCAGACACATCCGGCAATTTGCGGCAATGGAAAGCTTCTTGTGGTAGCAGAAGTGCGGGATGTGCTTGCCGATCTTGCGCGCAGCTTCCATCACGGTGCTACCCGGCGCCGCCTCCACCTTCTGGCCGTCGATTTCGATCTCTAGCATGCTCAATCCTGGCGCACGTAAATCCGGCTGCCTTCCCGCTGCAATTCAACGGAAACCAGGCAACGCTTGTGTTCGATGTGATAGGCGAATTCGTCGCGATAGTGCTTGAGGAAGCCGCGCACTGGCATGGCAGCAGCATCTCCCAGCGCACAGATCGTACGGCCCATGATGTTCTCTGCCACGTTATCCAGCAAGGCAAGATCCTCTGCCCTGCCCTCGCCGTGCTCGATGCGATGCATCATCTTGTACATCCAGCCCGTACCTTCACGGCAAGGCGTACATTGACCGCAGGATTCCTCGAAATAGAAATACGAGAGGCGCTCCAGCGCCTTGACCATGCAGGTCGTCTCATCCATGACGATCACCGCCCCGGAGCCGAGCATGGAGCCTGCCTTGGAGATGGCATCGTAATCCATGGTGAGATCCATCATGATCTCACCCGGCACCACCGGAGCAGACGAACCACCGGGAATTACAGCCTTGATCTTGCGACCACCGCGCATGCCACCCGCCATTTCAAGCAGTTCTGCGAACGGCGTACCAAGACGCACCTCGTAGTTGCCCGGGCGATTCACATGACCGGACACTGAAAAGATCTTGGTGCCGCCGTTATTCGGCTTGCCCAGATTCAGGAACGCTTCACCCCCCATGCGCAAAATGAAGGGCACGGAGGCGAAGGTCTCGGTGTTGTTGATCGTGGTGGGCTTGCCGTACAGACCGAAACTAGCCGGGAAAGGCGGCTTGAAACGCGGCTGGCCTTTCTTGCCCTCCAACGACTCCAGCAGACCGGTTTCCTCGCCGCAGACATAGGCGCCGTAACCATGGTGAGCAAACAGATCGAAATTGAAATCCGAACCCAGAATGTTCTTGCCCAGGAGACCAGCTGCACGCGCTTCTGCCAGAGCCTCTTCGAAGCGCTCATAGACTTCGAAAATCTCGCCGTGAATGTAGTTGTAGCCCGCCACGCAACCCATGGTGTAGCCGGCGATGATCATGCCTTCGATCACGGCGTGCGGGTTGTAGCGCAGGATATCGCGATCCTTGAAGGTGCCAGGCTCGCCTTCATCGGAATTGCAGACTACATACTTCGGGCCCACATAGGCCTTGGGCATGAAGCTCCACTTCAATCCGGTCGGAAAACCCGCGCCGCCGCGGCCACGCAGGTTGGAAGCCTTCAGGACGCCGATGATGTCATCCGGCGCAGTCTTCTCAGCCATGATCTTTTTCAGCGCTTCGTAGCCGCCGCGCTGGATGTAATCAGCCAGACGCCAGGTACGGTCACCATCCAGATCGGCAAGAATCAACCGGGTCTCGCTCATTTGGAGAGCTCCTCGATCATGCTGTCGATCTGTTCGCACGTCATACGGCAGCACATCTTGTGATTGTTGTGCAGCATGACCGGCGCATCACCGCAAGCGCCCATGCATTCGCCTTCCTTCAGGGTAAACTTGCCATCGGCCGTGGTTTCGTTGAAACCCACACCCAGCTTTTCCTTCAGATATTCCGCAGCCTCAACGCCCCCGGAGAGCGCACAGGGCAGATTGGTACACACCGTAATCTTATGCGCGCCGACCGGCTTGAGGTCGTACATGTTGTAGAAACTCGCCACCTCATAGGCCGCCATGGCCGGCATGCCCAAATAGCTGGCGACGAACTCGATGGTTTCCGGAGCCAGCCAGTGCTTCTCGGTCTGGGCAATCCGCAAGGCCCCCATCACAGCCGACTGTTTCTGGTCGGCCGGATACTTGGCTACTTCTCGGTCTATCAACAGCAGGGATTCTGCGCTCAGCATGCTCATCTCTTATCGATCAATCTCACCGAACACGATATCCATCGTGCCGATGATGGCGACAACGTCGGCAATCATGTGGCCCTTGGCCATTTCATCCATCGCAGCTAGGTGCGAGAAGCCCGGAGCACGCAGTTTCAGGCGCCAAGGCTTGTTTGCCCCATCAGAAACGGCGTATACGCCGAACTCACCCTTGGGATGCTCGACTCCAGCGTAAACTTGACCTTCCGGCACATGCATGCCTTCGGTGAAGAGCTTGAAATGGTGGATCAACTCCTCCATGTTGCTCTTCATCTTTTCGCGAGACGGCGGCGCAACCTTGTGGTTATTCGTGATGACAGGCCCCGGATTCTTGCGCAGCCAGTCAATACACTGCTTAATGATGCGGTTGCTCTGACGCATCTCTTCCATACGCACGAGATAACGGTCATAGCAATCGCCGTTAGTACCAACCGGGATATCAAAATCCAAGCGGTCATAGACTTCGTAAGGCTGCTTCTTGCGCAGATCCCACACGATGCCGGAGCCACGAAGCATCGGACCGGTAAAGCCCAGCGCGAGTGCTCGCTCAGGCGAAACCACACCGATGCCAACAGTCCGCTGCTTCCAGATGCGGTTATCTGTCAGCAGGGTTTCATACTCATCGATGTAAGTCGGGAAACGATTGGTGAAGTCCTCAAGAAAGTCCAGCAAGGAGCCTTCGCGTGCCGTATTGAGCTTTTTGACCGTTGCCGCATCTTTGAATTTATTGACCTGATACTTCGGCATCTGATCCGGCAGGTCACGATAGACGCCACCCGGACGATAGTAGGCCGCATGCATGCGCGCACCGGATACCGCTTCATACGCATCCATGAGGTCTTCACGCTCACGGAAGGTATACAGCACCATGGTCATCGCGCCAATATCCAGCGCATGCGTACCAATGTTCAATAGGTGATTCAGAACACGTGTGATCTCATCAAACATCACCCGGATGTACTGAGCACGCAGCGGCACGTCGACGCCCAACAACCTCTCGATTGCCATGCAATAAGCATGCTCATTGCACATCATGGACACGTAATCAAGACGGTCCATGTACGGTACAGATTGAATCCAGGTACGAGTCTCGGCTAGCTTCTCAGTCCCCCGGTGTAGCAAGCCAATGTGCGGATCGGCACGCTCTACGACCTCGCCCGAGAGCTCTAGAATCAACCGTAATACGCCGTGCGCGGCTGGATGCTGCGGACCGAAGTTGATCGTGTAGTTTTTGATTTCAGCCACGACCACCTCCGTAAGCCTCGTCACGCACGATACGCGGAGTATTTTCGCGCGGCTCAATGCTCACGGGTTGGTAAACCACGCGCCCCTGCTCCTTGTCGTAATTCATTTCCATGAAACCCGAAACAGGAAAATCCTTGCGGAATGGGTGACCAACAAATCCATAGTCGGTAAGGATACGGCGCAAATCCGGATGCCCCTCAAACAGGATACCGAACATATCGAAAGCTTCACGCTCAAACCAACTTACGGCCGGCCAAATTTCGCACAGAGAGTGAACAACAGGGAACTCATCATGGTCCGCGTACACACGCAGACGTAAACGCCAGTTATTAGCAACCGATAACAGATGAGAAACAGCTGCAAAGCGCTGAGGATGCTTCAGCTTGCCGCAATAACCCGAATAGTCGATGCCGGCCAGATCGATCAGTTGTTCAAAACCAAGCTCGGAATGATCGCGCAGCATGCGCGCAACCTCAAAGTAGTCCTCGGCCCTCACATCAAGGGTCAGCTCGCCAAGATCGCTCTCAATGGCAAGCACACGCCCAGCCAGAATCTGATGCAGCGCCTGTGACAGACGTTCAAGCTTGCTCATCAGGCAGCCACTCCTTCACGCGCAATGGTATTGGTGCGACGAATCTTGTTCTGCAATTGCAGAATGCCGTAAATCAGTGCTTCTGCAGTAGGCGGACAGCCCGGCACATAGACGTCGACCGGCACGATGCGATCGCAACCACGCACCACGGAATAGGAATAGTGGTAATAGCCACCGCCGTTGGCACAGGAGCCCATGGAAATCACCCAGCGCGGTTCAGCCATCTGATCGTAAACGCGGCGCAAGGCAGGCGCCATCTTGTTGCACAGCGTGCCGGCAACAATCATCAGATCAGACTGACGCGGACTCGGACGAAATACAACGCCGAATCTATCCAGGTCGTAACGGGAACAGCCGGCATGGATCATTTCCACAGCACAGCAAGCAAGACCAAAAGTCATCGGCCACAAGGAGCCGGTGCGCGTCCAGTTAATGACGGCATCCAGCGACGTCGTGACGAAGCCTTCGCGAAAAACACCTTCGATGCTCACAGAGCGCCCCTCAAGGAGTAAGGCGTCCGGAATGCGTGTCGAGCGGGATTATTCCCAGTCGAGCGCGCCTTTCTTCCAGACGTACACGTAACCGATCACGAGAATGCCCAAAAACACGAACATTTCGTAAAAACCGAACAAACGAACAGCCTCGTTGCCAGCTAGCTCTTTCACGATGGAAGCCCAGGGCAGCAAAAAAGCCACCTCAAGGTCAAACAGAATGAAGAGAATTGCGATCAGATAGTAGCGTACGTCGAAGCGCATACGCGCTTCTTCGAAGGGCTCGAATCCGCACTCATAGGGCGTGAGCTTTTGCGGATCAGGTCTATGGGGGCCAAGCAGACGGCCCAATACCATTGGTGCAACACCAACAGCAAGACCGACTGCGATAAAGAGCAGAACCGGAAAATAATTATTCAGCATCATGCTTCCTCTGGGGTGGGAAGACTGCTCATTGCAAAACGCCCGCATCAAAGCGGGCGTTTCATTCTCTCTGGTGCCGACGATGAGACTCGAACTCATACGGCTTGCGCCACCACCCCCTCAAGATGGCGTGTCTACCAATTTCACCACGTCGGCACTACTAAACTGCTGTGAATTATAGGTGGATATACACCACCCTAACCACCTTATTCTATTTTTTTACAGACTTACTTTGGCACATCCTGCCCTGAAGCCGCCGGCGCTGACGCAGCCGGAACCACCACCCCCTGCATCAAACTCTGAGACGCAGGCTGGCGAGTAGCCGAGGCAAAATAACTCAAAGCGAGACTGGTAATGAAAAACACTGTCGCCAGGATCGCAGTCGTGCGACTGAGGAAGTTCGCAGACCCGGATGACCCAAAGAGACTACCAGAAGCACCACTACCAAAAGCAGCACCCATATCAGCGCCCTTGCCGTGCTGCAGAAGCACAAAGCCAATTACAGCACACCCAACAAGAATGTGAAGCACCAGCAGGAGACTGAACCAGAAGCTGCCCATAAGAGGAAGCGATACGCTGTTTGAGGAAAGACAGAATTATAGCCAGCCAAAGATAGCCGGTCAACGGAGAAAGGCGTAAACCTTAGCCAAAGCGCCCAGTAATGTAATCTTCAGTCTGTTTTTTTTGCGGCTTAATGAACATCTGGTCCGTCACCCCGAACTCAACCATCTCACCCAGATACATGTAGGCGGTGTAATCGGACACTCGTGCAGCCTGCTGCATGTTATGCGTCACGATCAGAATCGTGACCTTGTTCTTGAGTTCGGTAACAAGCTCTTCGATGCTGGCCGTGGCAATAGGATCAAGAGCGGAGGTAGGCTCATCAAACAGAATAATCTCGGGATCGGTTGCCAATGCACGTGCAATGCACAAGCGTTGCTGCTGACCGCCGGAGAGGTTTGCCCCCAAGCTGTTGAGCCTATCCTTGACCTCATCCCACAGCGCAGCCCCACGCAACGCCTGCTCGACCTTCTCATCAATCACCGCGCGACTGCGTTCGCCACGTACGCGCAGGCCGTAGGCGACGTTTTCATAAATCGATTTCGGGAAGGGGTTAGGCTTCTGGAACACCATAGAGATGCGCATGCGCACCTCGATCGGATCAACCGCCTGATCAAGCAGATTGGTATTGTCCGGATGCAAACGAATCTCGCCTTGGTAGCGATTACCCGGATACAGATCGTGCATGCGATTAAATGACCGCAACAGGGTGGACTTGCCGCAACCGGAGGGGCCGATCAGCGCGGTGACCTTGCGCTCGTGAATCGGCATGTTGATGTTCTTGAGTGCGTGAAAGGCTCCGTAATGGAAATTGAAGCCTTTGACTTCAGCCTTGATGCGTTCAGGGGAGGTGTTCAGCGTCATGATCATTCTCTCGAGGGAGTTCGGGCTGGATATCCGGAAGGACTTACCACTTGATGTTCTTGCGCAGGCGATAGCGCAACCAGATTGCGACAGCATTCATCGCGAGGGTCATACCGACCAATACCAAGCCTGCTGCAGCTGCATTGGCATGAAACGCCACATCGGGGCGGGAGGTCCAGTTGAACATCTGGATCGGCAACACGGTAAAAGCGGCCTGAGCCCAGTCGAACAAACCGGCGGCTGGATCTCCGGACAACGGTGCGGGCGGAAGATAGGCAATGAAAGTCACAGCGCCCACGACGATCAGTGGCGCAGTCTCACCAATGGCGCGTGCCATACCGATGATCACACCAGTCAGAATGCCGGGACTGGAATACGGCACGATGTGATCACGCACAGTCTGCCAAGTCGTAGCGCCACAGGCATACGCTCCTTCGCGAATCATCTGAGGAATCGCACGGATCGCTTCACGGGTTGCCACGATCACCACAGGCAGGATCAGTAGAGCCAGCGTCAGGCCTGCGGTCAGGATGCTGCGTCCGAGACCGAAGGTGTAGACGAACATCCCAAGCCCCAGGAGGCCATAGACAATGGACGGAACCCCTGCCAAGTTGGAAACATTGATCTCGATGATGTCGGTTAGCCAGTTCTTGGGGGCATATTCTTCGAGGTAAACCCCGGCCGCAACGCCGAGGGGGATGGCCACAGCTGCCGTCACCAGCATCACCAGCAGAGACCCCACCCAAGCCGCTAGGATGCCAGCCTGCCCTGCCCGACGAGAGGGGAAATTGGTCAAAAAATCCGGATGGAGTCGCTCAGCCCCGGTCATCCACATATCAACAAACAGGGATGTCAAGGTCAGAACACCCAGCATGAGACAGGCGATACCAAAGACTGCAAACAACCAATCCAGTCTCTTGTGGCGCGCAATCAGGCTGCGGATAGCCTGCAGATCGTTATCTTGCATCTCAATACACCTCGCGATATTTCTTGCGCATCCAGTGACCCACAATATTCAACAGCAGGGTGAGGACGAACAGGGTCAGGCCGGCAGCAAAAATCGTTTGGTAACCAATGGAATCGTGCGGCAGATCTCCTTGCGACACGCCTGCAATATAGGAGGCCAACGTCATTGCCGACTCTGCCGGGTTGAAGGTCAGATTCGGCTGGCTGCCGGAAGCCACGGTCACGATCATGGTCTCGCCGACAGCGCGCGAAATGGCCAGCACGTAAGCAGAGGCCACACCGGAGAAGGCGGCCGGAAAAACCACACGCAACGCTGTCTGCAATCGCGTCGAGCCCATGGCATAGGCGCCCTCGCGCAAACTCATTGGCACGGCGCGCATGGCATCCTCAGACAGCGAACTGACGTAAGGAATAATCATCACGCCCATGACCAAACCAGCAGAAAGGATGTTGAAACCGGGCAAATCGGGATAGATCTTCTGCAACAGTGGCGTCACCGTAATCAAGGCGAAGTAACCAAACACAATCGTTGGCACCCCCCCCAGCAACTCCAGCACCGGCTTGGCCATCTCGCGCACGCGGAAGGTAGCAAATTCGGAAAGATAGATCGCAATCACCGTTCCGATCGGCAGGGCTACCGCCAACGCCACGACCGAACTGGTCAAGGTGCCTGAGATCAGCACCATGATGCCGTAGTGAGCATCATCGAAGAGAGGCGTCCACTGGCGGTCAGTCAGGAAATCCAGCAGGGAAACATGCCGGAAGAACGCCAGCGATTCGCTGACGAGGATATAGACAATCCCGAGGGTGACGAATACGGAGATAAAGGCAGCCAGAAACAGGAGCGCTTCGACCCCGGTTTCCTTGAGATTGCGCACCCTGCTGCGCTTGAGTCGATCACTCACCCCACCCATGCTGTTCTCACTCTCTGCTACGGCCGTCTGAATCATTCGAGTGTACCAAGCCAGAACCATCAATTCATCAAAAAGCCCCGGAAGACCCGCGCAAGCAGATCCACCGGGGCTTGATCACAGAGCGTTTATTCCTTCGGATCGCGCTTGAGCAGATCGGAAATCTTCACGCCGATCTCGTTATGCCCGCCGAAAGCAGTACCTGTGCGGCCCTTACCAAAGTTATCCAGCGCGTGTTTATAGTCGGCATCCGACAGCGGCACGTACTTAACCTCGCGAGAGAACTTGCCCGCATTCTTCAGATAGAACTCAACGAACTCCTTCACATCCGGACGCTTGGCGGCTTCGGCATTCACATAGACGAAGATCGGACGGGACAGAGGCACGTAGCTACCGTCAATCACGGACTTCTCGGAAGGCAGCACACCCGGCTTGCCACCGGCAGACACAGCAACAGCCTTGAGCTTGTCAGTGTTCTCAGCGTAATAGGCGTAACCAAAGTACCCCAACCCACCTTGGTCACGGGACACGCCCTGCACCAGCACGTTATCGTCTTCCGAAGCGGTGTAGTCACCACGCGAGGACTTGGCCTTGCCAACAGTGGCTTCGGTGAAATATTCGAAGGTACCGGAGTCGGTGCCCGGACCGTAGAGCTTGAGGGCTCGGTCGGGGAAGGACGCATTCACCTGCTTCCAGTTGGTCACTTTCCCTTGAGCGGCCGGCTCCCAGATTTTCTTCAGCTCTTCAACAGTAATACTGGAAATCGGGCTGTTCTTGGCCACCACCACGGTCAGCGCATCGAAAGCGATCGGCAGTTCGATGTACTTGACACCAGAAGCCTTGCAGGCTGCCATCTCGGCGGCCGTGATCGGACGCGAGGCATTGGAAACATCGGTACGCAGTGAGGCTTCGCCTGCACAGAATTTCTTGAAACCACCACCAGTGCCGGACATCCCCACGGTCACCTTCACAGAGCCCTTCTTGAGCTTCTGGAAGTCCTCAGCAGCGGCCTCGGAAATCGGGAAAACGGTCGAAGAGCCGTCGATCTTGATCACGTTCTGAGCGTAAGCACCCAGCGAATTGAAGCCTGCAGCCAAGACCACGGCCATCGCGGCCAGTTTGAAACCATTCATCGCAATCTCCTGATTGAGTTGGACCAGAACCAACCCGCGCAGTATATGAATGGTTTGTTACAACTGTGCTACAGGCAACAAAAGCTTATTCAACGGCCTCACGCACCGCATCAGCAATCAGTCTGGCCAGGCGTTCGACCTTCTCGCCATCAGCTCCTTCGACCAGCACACGCAGCAGTGGCTCTGTACCTGAGGGGCGCAACAACACCCTGCCCTCACTTCCCAGCTCCGCCTCCGCTGCCTTCTGCGCAGCTGCAATGCCTTGATCGACCTTCCAATCAAAGCCAGCTTTCATGCGTACATTGATCAGTCGCTGAGGATAGAAAACCAGATCCGAGCAGGCCTGTGGCAGGGTTTCATCGGCCAGACGCAAGGCCGCCAGCACCTGCAGCGCAGAAACGATGCCATCACCCGTCGTATGGCGATCAAGGCAGATGACATGACCAGAGTTCTCGCCGCCCAGCTTGTAACCATGCTCGAGCAGCTGTTCCAGGACATAGCGATCCCCCACCTTGGCACGCACGAAACCAGCACCCAGGCGAGCAACAGCATGTTCGAAGCCAAGATTGCTCATGAGCGTACCGACGACGCCTTCCAGTCGGCCTTCACGCTTCTGTGCACGAGCAATCACATACAACAACTTGTCGCCATCGTAGAATTCACCAGAGTGATCACACATCAGTACGCGATCACCATCACCATCCAGTGCAACACCAAGATCTGCGCCACTCTTCAGTACGGCCTCGCGCAAACTGGCTGGCGCCGTAGCCCCGACACTTTCGTTGATATTCAGGCCGTTCGGGCTGACGCCGACGCTGAACACATCTGCGCCCAACTCGTGAAAAACCTTCGGCGCGATGTGATAGGCAGCGCCATTGGCACAATCCAGCGCGATTTTCAGACCACGCAAGTCCAGATCATTCGGAAAGGTGCTCTTGCAGAACTCGATGTAACGGCCAGCCGCATCATCGATGCGGCGAGCACGCCCCAATTCGGCCGATTCGGCGCATCCCATCGGCTCATCAAGATGAGCCTCGATTTCTTCCTCGAGCGCATCGGGCAACTTGGTACCGGAGGCAGAGAAGAATTTGATGCCGTTATCGTAGTAAGGATTATGGGAAGCGGAAATCACCACCCCGGCCTGGAGACGCAATGCGCGCGTCAGATAGGCCACGGCCGGTGTCGGTATCGGTCCAGCCAGAATCACGTGCACCCCCGCGGCCGCAAAACCGGCCTCCAACGCAGCCTCCAGCATGTAACCGGAAATCCGGGTGTCTTTACCGATCAGCACGGCTGGCTGCTCCCCTGGCGGCAATTTGCCACGCGCGGCCAGGGTTTTTCCAGCGGCGTAACCCAAACGCATGACGAAATCCGGGGTGATGGGGCTGCACCCTACTTGACCACGCACCCCGTCGGTGCCGAAATATTTGCGTGCCATGCCTGTCTCCTTGTCCGTGGGCCGGGATTGTGCCTGCCCGGCCATTGCTGCTCAATAGGCCGAAAGGCGATCTGCGTCAATTGCGGCCCACATGGCGAGAGCATCGCGCGTAGCCGCTACATCATGCACCCGCAGAATGGCCGCACCACGCTGCGCCGCCAGCGCAGCCGCCGTAATTGCGGCAGGCATCCGCTGATCAACGGCCCGACCTGTAATATCGCCCAGCATGCGCTTGCGTGACACACCTACCAGCAGCGGCAAACCATGAGCGGCCAGGCGCGGCAGGCTGCGAAACAGCTCCAGATTATGGGCAAGCGTCTTGCCAAAACCGAAGCCAGGGTCCAGCGCGATACGCGCGGCAACAACTCCTGAAGCCTCAAGCACTGCAAGGCGCTGCAAAAGAAAAGCCTCTACCTCATCCACAACCTCGGTATAGGCAGGCGCCTCCTGCATGCTGCGCGGCTCGCCTTGCATATGCATCAGGCACACACCAGCCGAACTGGCTGCCACGGCCTCCACAGCACCTGGTGCGCGTAGCGCATTGATGTCATTCACGATAGCCACCCCGGCGGCTATCGCCGCGCGCATCACCGCAGGCTTGAGCGTATCAACTGAAACCGGCACATCCAGGGCGACCAGTGCCTCAAGGACGGGAATCACCCTATCCAGTTCCTCCTGCTCACCAACTGCCTCGGCCCCGGGCCGGGTGGATTCACCACCCACATCCAGAATACCAGCGCCATCCCGCAGGGCTTTCTCAGCCTGGCGCAAGGCTGCGCCGACGGAACCCGACAAACCGTCACCGGAAAAAGAGTCTGGCGTCATGTTGATGATCGCCATGATCATCGGCAGATCAAGATTGAGGCGGAACTTTCCGCACAGCCAGGTGCGAGAGACAGCGTCCATCTGTTGGCTTCCTTCAGAAAGAAAAAGCCCCGCCGCAGCGGGGCTTGGTAGAACGTGGGCCAGGCTCAAGCTGCAGGGGCCGCAGCATTGGGCTCCGCACCCGGGCCTTCATCCTGCCGGGGAGGCTGCAAACCCGCAGGCGGCTTGGGCGCACGCGGCGGACGCCCCGCCATGATGTCCTTAATCTGTTCCGCATCAATGGTCTCCCATTCCAGTAGCGCAGCCGTCATGGCTTCCACCTTGTCGCTGTGCTCGCGCAACAAGCGCTCGGCCAGCGCGTATTGCTCGTCGATGATGCGACGGATTTCAGAATCCACCTTCTGCAAAGTGGCTTCAGACACGTTCTTGTGTGTCGTCACCGAACGGCCAAGAAAGACCTCGCCATCGTTCTCGGCATACACCATTGGCCCCAGCTCATCGGACATGCCGTAACGGGTCACCATGTCACGCGCAATGGCCGTGGCACGTTCAAAATCGTTCGAAGCACCGGTAGAAACCTTGCCCACGAACAGATCCTCGGCAACACGGCCGCCAAACAGCATGCTGATCTGGGCCAGCATCTGGTCCTGATACAGGCTGGTGCGATCTTTCTCCGGCAGCGACCAGGTCACGCCCAGTGCGCGGCCGCGCGGAATCACCGTTACCTTGTGCACCGGATCACATCCCGGCAGCAAAGATCCGATGATCGCGTGCCCCGACTCGTGATAAGCCGTGGCCTTCTTTTCTTCCGGCGAGATCACCATGGATTTGCGCTCGGCGCCCATGAAGATCTTGTCTTTGGCGCGCTCAAAGTCGTCCATATCCACCAGACGCTTATTGCTGCGCGCGGCAAACAGGGCAGCCTCGTTGACTAGGTTAGCCAGGTCAGCACCGGCCATACCAGGTGTGCCACGGGCCAGCACCAGCGGATCAACGTCCGGCGCCACCGGTACCTTGCGCATGTGCACCTTGAGGATCTGCTCACGGCCACGGATATCCGGCAGCGGCACGGTAACCTGACGATCAAAACGGCCCGGGCGCAACAGCGCAGGATCCAGTACGTCAGGACGGTTGGTGGCGGCAATCACGATCACGCCGGAATTGCCTTCAAAACCATCCATCTCGACCAGCATCTGGTTCAGGGTCTGCTCGCGCTCATCATTGCCACCGCCAAGGCCTGCGCCACGCTGACGACCCACGGCATCGATTTCATCAATGAAGATGATGCAGGGAGCCGCTTTCTTGGCATTTTCAAACATGTCGCGCACGCGAGCCGCACCGACGCCGACGAACATTTCGACGAAGTCCGAACCCGAAATACTGAAGAAAGGCACCTTGGCCTCGCCTGCAATAGCCTTGGCCAGAAGCGTCTTACCAGTCCCCGGCGAGCCCACCATCAGCACGCCCTTCGGAATCCGCCCGCCCAATTTCTGGAATTTGGAAGGGTCACGCAGGAACTCAACGAGTTCTGCCACCTCTTCCTTGGCCTCATCGCAGCCCGCCACATCGGCAAAAGTGATCGAATTGGCTGACTCATCCAGCATGCGGGCCTTGCTCTTGCCAAACGAGAACGCGCCGCCCTTGCCACCGCCCTGCATCTGACGCATGAAGAAAATCCACACGCCCACCATCAGCAGCACCGGCAACATGTTGAAAAGCATACTCAACAACCAGGACTGTTCTTCTTCCTGCTTGGCCGATACCTGCACGCCGTACTTCATGAGATCGGAAACCATCCAGGGATCCTGGATGCCCGGAGTAGAAATCGTGACCTGACGACCTTCCTGAGTCACGGCCTTGACCGTACGGCCATCAACCTGGGCCTTGGTGACCCGACCTGCTTTGGCCTCCTCCATGAATACCGAATATTCCATGGAATTCTGCTGAGCCTGGCGACCGCTGAACTGGTTAAAAACGGTGAGCAGCACGACGCCGACCACCAGCCAGATCGCGAGATTCTTGAAGACGCTGTTATTCAAGGCAACTCCTGAAAAGCCCTGTGGGGAAGGCAGGGCATACGTTACTCTGGACCCATTCTATGGCCGAACGTTCCCTCCGGCAAACAATGGCGCCCATAGATCAGGGCTTTTTATCCAGCCCCAGCAGATAGACCTCAGCACTACGATCACGCGATGCTTCGGGCTTGCGAGAAACCACGCTACGGAAAGTTTTCTGCATCTCGGCGCGATATTCCGTAAAACCAGCGCCCTGAAACACCTTGATCAGCATGTTGCCCCCAGGGCGCAGATGATCACGAGAGAATTCAAGCGCCAGTTCGGCGAGATACATCATGCGCCCATCGTCACTGACCGCATTACCGGACATATTGGGGGCCATATCGGACAAAACAAGGTCCACAGCCCGCCCGGCCAGCAGTTTTTCAAACTCTGCCAGCACCGACTCCTCGCGGAAGTCGCCTTGCAGGAAGGTAACGTCCGGTAGCGCCTCCATCGGCAAGATATCGAGCGCGAAGAGTTCGCCTCCCGGCTTCACCTTGGGGCCCGCGATCTGGGACCACGATCCGGGGGCCGAACCGAGGTCAACGACCACCATGCCTGGCTTGAGCAGACGGTCCTTCTTGTCGACCTCAAGCAACTTGAAAGCTGCACGCGCACGATAACCGGCGGCCTTGGCCTTCTGCACCCAAGGGTCATTCACGTGTTCCTGCATCCAGGACTTGCTGGTCTTGCTAGGCTTCATGGCACTACAATTCAACTTTAGTGAGGATTATTCAATAGCATGCAAGAACTTAGCCCTGCCGTGCGCCGCGATCTGCGTGCCCGTGCCCACCACCTGGACCCCGTCGTCAGCATTGCCGGCAACGGCCTGACAGCCAACGTCCTGAAAGAAATTGACGTGGCCCTCAAGGCCCACGAACTGATCAAGATCCGCGTCTATGGCGACGACCGTGAAGCCCGCGCCGCCTATCTGCTGGAGATCTGCAGCAAGCTCGACTGCGCTGCCGTGCAGAACATCGGTAAGCTGCTGGTTGTTTTCCGCCTGAACCCGGAACTCCATGTCGTGAAGCCTGTAGCCCTGCCCAAGCGCCCTTCGCGCAGCAAGAAGGCTAGCCAGGAAGTGGCTTTCGACAAGCGCCCCGGCCGCCCGACCACAAGCAATGCACCGCGCAAATCGATGGCTGGCGCACCGGAAACGCGTTACCGCAAGCCTTCTGCCGGCAGCAGCCGCACCCGCAAAAGCGCGCGTTAAGTCAGCCCTTCGTAACACACGCACAAAGGCCGGCAATGCCGGCCTTTTTCATTTGCGCACGACCTGAGTCACCAATGCCACGCCCAGCACACTCTGGATCATCCAGAGCAGACTGGCGATCCCATGCCAGGTCGCAAACCGGCTGCGCACCACACTCTCCACCACTTCCCGCGCCGGATCCAGACGCAGCTTCTCGACCACCGGCGTCACGCCGAAGTGCCCCGCAAGCGTCAGCAACAACATCAGCAGGATTAGCCACAGCAGCGCCCCCTTGAACGCCTTCAGCCCCTCACGGAACAGCAGATAAGCAATCAAGTAGAGGCCACAACCAATCCCCAGCCAGGCTACGATGGCAAACTGCTTGCCAGCAAGCGACCCGGCAAAGCCTGTGTCTGCAACGGAAGCGAACAACACCGGAGCCGAGATGTAACCGATTGCCCACAGTGCGCCCACCCACAGGGTGATCGCAAGCGCAAACAGAGATTCAGCCAGACGCGACATGAGGCTCAGATGTAACGGACTTCGATGATTTCGTATTCGCGCACACCGCCTGGGGCCTGAACTTCGGCCACGTCACCGGCGAACTTGCCGACCAGCGCACGTGCTATCGGCGAGTTGATCGAAATCTTGCCCGCTTTCAGATCGGCTTCGTCTTCTCCCACGATCTGGTAGATCACGCGCTTGTTCGTATCGAGATCTTCCAGATCGATGGTGGCACCAAACACGCAGCGGCCGTCAGCATCCAGCAGCTTCGGATCAATAATCTGCGCGGTAGACAGCTTGCTTTCGACTTCAGCAATACGGCCTTCAACGAAACCTTGGCGTTCCTTGGCAGCATCGTATTCAGCGTTTTCAGACAGATCGCCATGCGAACGCGCTTCGGCAATCGCAGCGATCACGCTCGGGCGCTCCACCGTTTTCAGGCGATGGAGTTCGGTGCGCAGCAATTCCGCGCCATTCAGAGTCAGAGGAGTCTTGATCATCGCAATCAGCCCAGCTGCGCATGCAGTTCTTGCAGCGAATAGGGTTCGAGGTCATTGATGTGGCGGATACCGATACAAGCGGCGCGCGCACCTTCAATCGTGGTAAATACCGTCACCTTGGCAGCCAGCGCCGAAGTACGGATCGAGCGGGAGTCGGCGATGGCCTGGCGCTTTTCTTCCACCGTATTGATGATCAGCGCAATCTCGTTGTTCTTGATCATGTCCACGATGTGCGGGCGGCCTTCGCCAACCTTGTTCACGGCAGTGACAGCACTGACACCGGCGTCATGCAGGTAGCCAGCCGTACCCTTGGTCGCCACCACCTTGAAGCCCAGATCAACCAGTTCGCGCGCCACCTCGACAGCTTTGGCACGGTCAGTCTGCTTGACGCTGATGAAAGCCGTGCCCGAGGACGGCAAACGAGTACCCGCCGCCAGTTGGCTCTTCACGAAGGCTTCAGCAAAGGTCTTACCAACCCCCATGACTTCGCCGGTCGACTTCATTTCCGGCCCGAGAATGGTGTCCACGCCCGGGAACTTGTTGAACGGGAAGACAGCTTCCTTCACCGAGTAGTACGGCGGCACGATTTCGCGCGTCACACCTTGTGAAGCAAGGCTCTGGCCGGCCATACAACGCGCGGCAATCTTGGCCAGCGGCAACGAGCAGGCTTTGGACACGAAGGGTACGGTGCGCGAGGCACGCGGATTCACTTCGAGTACATAGACGGTCTCGCCCTGAATCGCGAACTGAACGTTCATCAGGCCACATACACTGAGGCCACGCGCCATCAGTTCGGTCTGACGACGCAACTCGTCCTGCAGTTCTTTCGAGAGCGTGTAGGGCGGCAGGGAGCACGCCGAGTCGCCCGAGTGCACGCCGGCCTGTTCGATGTGTTGCATGATGCCGCCGATGATGACCTGAGTGCCATCGGAAAGCGCATCCACATCGATCTCGGTCGCATCGTTCAAGAAGCGGTCCAGCAACACCGGAGAGTCGTTCGAGACCTTGATCGCATCACGCATATAGCGCTCGAGATCCTTCTGCTCATGGACGATTTCCATGGCGCGACCACCCAGCACATAGCTCGGGCGCACCACCAGCGGGTAGCCGATCTCGGCCGCGAGACGGATCGCATCGGCTTCATTGCGTGCCGTGCGGTTGGGCGGCTGACGCAGACCCAGATCGTGCAGCAGCTTCTGGAAGCGCTCACGGTCTTCGGCCGCATCAATCATGTCCGGCGAGGTACCAATGATCGGCACGCCATTGGCTTCCAGCTCACGCGCCAATTTCAGCGGGGTCTGGCCGCCGAACTGCACGATCACTCCGACCGGCTTCTCCAGCGCCACGACTTCCAGCACGTCTTCCAGGGTCAGCGGCTCAAAGTACAGGCGATCGGAAGTGTCGTAGTCGGTCGACACGGTTTCCGGGTTGCAGTTGACCATGATGGTCTCGTAGCCGTCTTCGCGCATGGCCAGCGCGGCATGTACGCAGCAGTAGTCAAACTCGATGCCCTGACCGATACGGTTCGGGCCACCGCCCAGCACCATGATCTTCTTCTTGTCGGAAGGCTGCGATTCGCACTCTTCGTCGTAGCAGGAATACATGTAGGCAGTGCTCGACGCGAACTCGGCCGCGCAGGTGTCCACGCGCTTGTAGACCGGGCGCACACCTTGCGCGTGGCGATACAGGCGCACGGCCGTTTCGTCGCTCCCCAGCAGTTTGGCCAGACGACGATCCGAGAAGCCCTTGCGCTTCAATGCGCGGAGAGCTGCTGCATCGAGGCTCTTCAGCGAGCGGCCGGCAAGGCTCTTCTCGGTCAGCACGATGTCTTCGATCTGAGCCAGGAACCACGGATCGATCTTGGTCAGACTGTGCAGCTCTTCGCGGCTCATGCCTTCGCGGAAGCCCTGACCCACGTACCAGATGCGCTCGGCACCAGGACTGGCGAGCTCGTGCTCCAGCTCTTCGCGATCACATTCGACTTCATCTAGGCCATAGGCGCCAACTTCCAGACCACGCAGCGCCTTCTGGAAGGACTCCTGGAAGGTACGGCCCATAGCCATCACTTCACCCACCGACTTCATCTGGGTCGTCAGGCGATCCGGCGCCTGCGGGAACTTCTCGAAAGCAAAACGCGGAATCTTGGTAACGATGTAGTCGATCGACGGCTCGAACGAGGCCGGTGTCGCACCGCCAGTAATATCGTTCTTGAGCTCGTCCAGCGTGAAGCCCACAGCCAGCTTGGCCGCCACCTTGGCGATCGGGAAGCCGGTGGCCTTTGAAGCAAGTGCCGAGGAGCGCGACACGCGCGGGTTCATCTCGATCACGATCAGGCGACCATCCGCCGGATTAACAGAGAACTGTACGTTCGAGCCGCCGGTATCCACACCGATCTCACGCAGCACCGCCACCGAGGCGTTACGCATGATCTGGTATTCACGGTCGGTCAGGGTCTGGGCAGGGGCGATGGTGATCGAATCACCTGTATGCACACCCATCGGATCAAGGTTCTCGATCGAACAGACGATGATGCAGTTGTCGTGCTTGTCGCGCACGACCTCCATCTCGAATTCCTTCCAGCCCAGCAGCGACTCTTCAATCAGCAGTTCGCGGGTCGGCGAGAGATCCAGACCACGGGTGCAGATTTCGTTGAACTCTTCGATGTTGTAGGCAATGCCACCGCCCGTGCCACCCATCGTGAAGGAGGGACGGATGATGGCCGGGAAGCCAACTTGCGCCTGCACGGCCAGAGCCTCCTCCATGCTGTGGGCAATGCCGGAGCGAGCGGACTCAAGACCGATCTTTTCCATGGCCAGCTTGAACTTCTGGCGGTCTTCAGCCTTGTCGATGGCTTCCGGCGTAGCGCCGATCAGCTCGACCTTGTATTTGTCGAGCACGCCATTGCGCCACAGATCCAGCGCCGCGTTCAGCGCAGTCTGGCCACCCATGGTCGGCAGCACGGCATCCGGACGCTCCTTCTCGATGATGCGCTCAAGCACCTGCCAGGTGATCGGCTCGATGTAGGTCACGTCGGCCATGTTCGGATCGGTCATGATCGTGGCCGGATTCGAGTTAACCAGGATGACCTTGTAACCTTCGTCACGCAGGGCCTTGCAGGCCTGGGCGCCGGAATAATCGAACTCGCAGGCCTGACCGATAATGATCGGGCCGGCACCGATGATGAGGATGGATTGAATGTCTGTCCGCTTGGGCATATCAACACCTGAATTTCGTTACGTTTGGAGTGCGGCCTGCTGGCTGCACCCGACATGGATTCCGTTTTACTTGCCGGCAGCCGCCATCAGATCGGTAAAGCGATCAAAGAGATAGGCCACATCGTGCGGGCCGGGGCTGGCTTCCGGGTGCCCCTGGAAGCACAGTGCCGGGCGGTCGGTCCAGGCCATGCCCTGCAGGCTGCCGTCGAACAGCGACACATGAGAGACGCGCACATTGGCCGGCAGGGTCTTCTCATCGACAGCAAAGCCATGGTTCTGACTGGTGATCAGGACGCGGCCGGAGTCGAGATCCTTGACCGGATGGTTGGCGCCATGGTGGCCGAACTTCATCTTCAGGGTCTTCGCACCGGCAGCAAGGCCCATGATCTGGTGACCCAGACAGATGCCGAAGGTCGGCAGCTTGCGCTCAAGGAACTCGCGGGCAGCAGCAATAGCATAGTCACAGGGTTCAGGATCGCCCGGGCCATTCGAGAAGAAGACGCCGTCCGGATTCAGCTTGAGCACTTCGGCCGCAGAGGTCTGCGCCGGCACCACGGTGAGCTTACAGCCGCGCTCAGCCAGCATGTGCAGGATGTTGCGCTTGACGCCGAAATCGTAGGCCACCACATGGTACTTCGCTTCACTTTGCTCAACGAAACCCTGACCCAGCTTCCACTCACCGGAAGTCCAGGAATAAGACTGCTCGGTCGTCACGACCTTGGCCAGGTCCATGCCAGCCAACCCGGGGAAGGCACGCGCAGCAGCAATGGCCGCTTCGGCGTTGAGTTCTTTCTGGCTCGCCGCGGTAATCAGGCAACCCGCCTGGGCGCCCTTCTCACGCAGGATGCGCGTCAGCTTGCGGGTATCGATCCCGGCAATGCCGACCACATTTTCAGCCTTCATGTAGGCATCCAGGGTCTGCTCGGAACGGAAGTTCGATACCAGCAAAGGCAGATCGCGGATCACCAGACCCGCGGCGTACACCTTGCCTGCTTCACAGTCTTCCTTGTTTACACCCACGTTGCCGATGTGAGGATGGGTCAGCGTGACAATCTGGCGGGTGTAGGAGGGGTCGGTGAGGATTTCCTGATAGCCGGTGATGGCGGTGTTGAACACCACCTCGCCGACGCTTTTGCCCACGGCGCCAATGCCCTGCCCCTGGAACACGGTGCCGTCGGCAAGGGCAAGAAGGGCGTAAAGGGTTTCCGTCATCGATTACTCCTGGGTTCCTGTGAAATCGGACCCTCGGTCCGGCCGCCTGTTCACCGCGGGGTGAGGGGCCTGGTCGATGGGTCCGACGTGAAAAACGGGACCCGTCTTTCCAGACGAGTCCCGCTTGCAAATTTTGGCAATTGTAGCCTGAAATCAGGCCTTTCCGCAACGCAAAAGTAGCTGCGGCGGCGTTTTCAGGCGCCCGGATCCGGCAGTTGGCTACGCAGATAGGCCGCCACACGAGAGAGCTCCGTCAAGAGTTCCGGCAAGGCCTGCAGCGCTTTTTCCAGGTCACCGCGACGCCCCGCCTGCTCCACCCTTTGCGCCGCGTCTGCCGCGATCACTGCACCAAAAACGCCGACCGAGGACTTCAAAGAATGCGCCACGGTATACAGCGTTTTGGCATCGCTGCGTGCTGCCGCTTCCTCTAGCTTGCTGCAGTTGCGCGAGTAATCGCCCAGAAAAATCTCGATTAGGCTGTGCACCGAAGCCTCGTCGCCATCGAGCAGTGCCCGGGTCTGACCCAGATCAGCAACGCCGCCCTCCGGATCGATAGGGCTGCCGGGTTCATCGAGCGCATTCAGATTGCCTTCAAAATCGGTGGACTCGAAACGCCGGGTCACCCGCTCGATGGCAGCAAACAGCTCGGAGGGCTGAATAGGCTTGGACACATAATCGTCCATGCCGGCTTCGAGACAGCGCTCACGATCGCCTTGCATCACGTGTGCCGTCATGGCGATGATCGGCGTTACTTCCCAACGCCCGGACATCGCCCAGCTGCGCCGCGCCTCGCGCGCCCGGATTGCCTTGGTCGCCTCGATCCCCCCCAGCACCGGCATCTGCACATCCATCAGGATCAGATCAAAGCGACGCTTTTCGAACCAGTCCAGCGCCTCCTGCCCGTCGCCCGCCGGCACGACTTCGTAGCCGGCGCGCTGCAGAATTTTGGTGGCAACCGTCTGATTGACAGGGTTATCTTCCACCAGCAGCACTGCTTTGCTCCTGGGTGCCTGCGGGCTGGCCTTGAGGAGGCTGTCGTCAATCTGGAACTCAGCCAGCTCCAGAGCGGACTCAGGCTGCTCCTGGGTCAGCACGAGGCGCAGGGCGTCCAACAGATCGAAGGAGGACACAGGCTTGACGATATTAGCCTTGATGCCGAACTGGCGGCAGCGCGCCGAATCATTGCGCTGGCTATCGGAGGTGAGCAGCATGACGATACGCTCGCAGCTCGCCCCCTCACCGTGAAAATAAGCAGGCAAAGCAAAGCCGGCCGGATCCGGCATATTGGCGTCGACCAACATCACATCGAAGGGGAAGCCACTCTTGGCCGCTTGCTGGAGCAAGGCCTCGGCTTCCTCACCACTCCTGGCAAGATCCACGCTGAAGCCCCAGCGCTGCAGGTTGGCCGTCATCTCGCGGGCGGCCGACGGATTGTCTTCCACCACCAGCGCGTTCATGCGTGCATAACGCGGATCCACCCGCTCAGCCTGCACGGCTTCTCGCACCGCCCCCACCTCGATGGTAAAGGAGAAGGTACTGCCCCGCGCTGGCTCACTCTGCAACCAGATACGACCACGCATCAATTCGACCAGGCGCTTGCAGATCGCCAGACCCAGGCCGGTGCCACCGTAGCGGCGCGTGGTGGAGGTATCAGCCTGCGAGAAGGCTCCGAACACCTCGCCTTGCTTGGCCTGGGCAATGCCGATGCCGGTATCACGCACATCGAACTGCAGGCGCACATGCGCTCCCTCGCGCAGCACGCAGCGCACCGAAACCTCGACTTCGCCCTGCTCAGTAAATTTGATCGCATTGCCAAGCAGATTCATCAGGATCTGGCGCAGGCGGTTCGGATCGCCACGCAGCACATGCGGGGTGTCCGGCTGGATACCAAACACCAGTTCAAGACCTTTCTGATGACCGCGCAGGGCCAGCGCCTTGAAGGTATCCGAGATCACGGCCGGCAGTGAGAACTCGATGTCCTCAAGCTCCAGTTTGCCGGCTTCGATCTTGGAGAAGTCCAGGATGTCGTTGATGATGGCCAACAGCGAATCGGCGGAGTTTTTCACCGTCTGCAGATAGCCACGTTGCTCCGCGTCGAGCTGGGTATCGAGCGCCAGATCCGTCATGCCGATGATGCCGTTCATCGGGGTGCGGATTTCGTGGCTCATGTTGGCAAGAAAGTCGCCCTTGGCGCGGCTGGCGGACTCGGCGGCCTCCTTGGCGCGCAGCATCTCGAGTTCCCAGCCCTTGCGCTCGGTCACGTTGCGGTGAATACCCACCACACGTACCGCCTGACCATCCGCACTGCGCGACACGACCCTACCGTGGGTGGAAATCCAGCGCCAGTCACCGTCGCGGGCTCGCAAGCGATATTCGGCCTCGAAATCTTCGCTGCCGCCCACCAGATGCAGATCGATACGCTCACGCACCTGTGGCACATCCTCGGGATGGATCAGCGCCTCCCAATCCTCACGGCGATTACCAAATTCACCTTCAACATAACCCAGACCATGCTTCCAGAGTTCGCTCAGGAAACACTGGCCACTGCGCAAGTCCCAGTCCCACAGGCCATCGTGACGGTTATCAAGGGCCAGCGAAAGGCGATCCTTCTCGCGCAGTTGCTGATCCATCAGGCGCACCAGGCGCCAGATCAGGCGCACCGGATCATTAGCCGGATCCTCGAAGCCATCGCTGACGCCGGCGCGCGCAGCCAATGCCCGCAAAGCATCACGCAAGCTGCTCAGATCTGGGCTGACACTGTTGGCGATATCGCGCGAAGAAGGCATGGATCCAGAAAAAGTTCAGGAGAGGTGCAAAGGGTGAACGGCAAAAAGCGGGCGGAACTTGCATTCCGCCACACTCTGCATCAACTCACCGGCAAAGCGTCAGCGCCCGGCCATCTGGGCGCAGGTCAGATCGAGGCGATCCAGCCCCTCATCCAGCTCAGCGTCCGAGATGATCAGCGAGCTAGCCAGACGCACCACGTTCGGCCCGGCCACAATATGCAGCACGCCATTGCTGGCCGCCGCCGCCATGAAGGCGCCGGCCTGACCGGCGAACTTCGGCGTCAGCTCGCAGCCCAGCCACAGGCCGGATTCGCGCACCTCCGAAAAACAGGCGTACTTCTCGCCCATTGCGCGCAAACGCCCGGCAGCATGTGCGGCTTTGCGCTTCACCCCCGCCAGTACTTCCGGCGTGTTGATGACGTCGAACACCGCCTCGGCGACCGCACAGGCCAGCGGGTTGCCGCCGAAGGTGCTGCCATGTACACCGGGCGTGAAGTGCTTGTCCGCCACCGCAGCCGTAGTGAGCATCATGCCGATCGGGAAGCCGCCGCCGATACCCTTGGCCGTGGTCAGGATGTCCGGCACGACGCCGCTATTCATATAGGCGTAAAGCGCACCGGTGCGACCGTTGCCAGACTGCACTTCATCAAAAATCAGGCTGGCATCGAACTCACTCGCCAGCTCGCGCAGCAGCTTCAGGAACTCAGGCTGTACCGGCACCACGCCACTCTCGCCCACGACAGGCTCGACGATGATGGCGCAGGTGTTCTTGCCCACCACGCGGCGCAAAGCCTCCACATCATGCAGATCGACATGCACGATGCCGGCCGGATTCGGGCCCATGCCAGAGGAGTATTTGGCCTGACCGCCGACCGACACGGTGAAAAAAGTGCGGCCATGGAAGCTGCCGTTGAAGGCGATGATGTCGATCTTTTCCGGACCGTATTTGTCCACGGCGCGTTTTCTGGCGAGCTTCAGCGCAGCTTCATTGGCTTCGGCGCCAGAATTGCAGAAGAACACACGCTCGGCAAAGGTATGGTCGCAAAGCTTCTTCGCGAGACGCAGGGCCGGCTCATTGGTGTAGTAGTTCGACACATGCCAGAGCTTGGCAGCCTGCTCGGTGAGCGCCTTGAGCTGGGCCGGATGGGCGTGGCCAAGTGAAGTCACGGCCACGCCGGCCCCGAAATCGATGTAATCGCGACCCTGCTGGTCCCACAGGCGCGAACCCTCACCTCGCACGAAGATCATGTCGAGCGGGGAAAACACGGGAACCATGTAGCGATCGAAATCGGCGCGGGAGACGGCGGCAGTCACTGAAATATCCTTTTTGCGAGAGAAGCACACTCACCCGGCAGGACGCCAGGCAAGGAGAATCATTTTAAGGGCAAAGCTCGCCGCGCTGCTGCTCCTGCCTAAGAAGCTGTTGACGATCTGTAGCGAGAGGACGTCAGCAGGATGAGGAACCGCTCAGGAACCGGAGTTCATGTTGATAAATGAGGATTCCAAGCTGCGCATGAGCCCTCTCAGTGATCAATGAGCGGCCTCGCAGTCAGATCGTAAGCAGCTTCTAAGAATGCCACGCAATCCGGACAGCCAGCCTCACTGACCCACCCGCTCCAGCAATACGATGCGATCACCATAGGCGATCAGATTGCCGCTCTTCGGATCAGGCAACAGGGCCTTGATGCGGGACTCGGTATTGGACGCAATGCCTTGCCAGGTCTCGCCGCCGTCGGTTGAGCGCAGAATCACGCCATCACGCCCGGCTAGCAGCAAAGCCTCGCTGCCGGGCTCGATGGCAAAAGCGCGGACCAGCGCTTCCGTACCTGTGCGCGCAGACTGCCAGTGCTTGCCGTCATCGGTCGAACGCAGGACAGTGCCCTGAGCCCCGGCTACCAACAAGGCTGCGCTTTTCGGATCGCGCAGCATCGCCCCCAACATGGCCACTGAGCCACTCTCCACCGGCAGCCAGCTGTGCCCACCATCCTCGGAGCGCAAGATCAGGCCCTTGCTGCCAGAGAGCAGAAAGAGGCCACGGGCGCTATCGAATATGCCGCCATATAGCGTGGCATCCGTGCCGGTTGCGATCAGGCTCCAGCTGCGGCCATCGTCGTCCGAGCGCGCGAGCGCGCCCTGGGCGCCATACACCCACAGGCTGCCGGTCTGGGCATCCACTTCTCCCCGAAACCAGGCGGCATCCACCAGTTGCGGCAGCGGCTCGCTCTTGACGGCCCCCGCCGGCAGGCGCGCCAGCACGCCTGAGTCGCCAAAGAAAACTACCGTCCCGGTCTTCGGATGACTCACGAAACCCTGATATACCGGCCCCTCCGTGCTTTCGTGCTGCCAGTTGGCGCCCGCATCCGGCGTGCGCAACCAGGAGCGCTTGCCACCGGCAAACAGCATGCTTTTGCTGACCGGCTCATACGCCACCTTGAAGAGATAGGCCGGCTCGACCAGCTGCCCCATGATCTGGCTGCTCCAGGTACGCCCGCCATCCTTCGAGCGCGACACCGTGCGATTGATGCCCGCGGCGAGCAGTTCGCCGCTTTCCGGCCACTGGGCAATTGCATGCACATATTCGGCGATGCTCAGCGAACGGGTCTGCCAACTCCGACCGCCATCGCTCGAGCGGATGATCCATCCCCCGGCCCCCACCGCCACCAGGCTGCCATTCCTGGCATCGAAGGCGACCGAATTGAGCGGACGATCCTCGCCCGCCGCCTGGGCCGTCCAGCTCTTGCCCAGATCGTCGGAGGCCAATGTGCTGCCATGATCGCCCACTGCCACGATGCGTTTTCCGGCCAACACCCCGCGCAGCAAGGCGCCCTGCATCGGCACCGCCACCACCTGCCAGCGCTTGCCGCCATCCTCCGAGCGGGCAATATGGCTGTCGGCCCCGAGTGCAATCAGCACGCCACTATCCGGCTCTTGGAGGATCTGGGTGATGTAACTCAGGCCCGTAGCCTGCCTGCTCCAGCGCGTACCCGCATCGCTTGAACGCAGTACATGACCGTTGCCAGCCCCGATCAACACATCGCCACTACGCTGTTCGACCAGCGCCTCGGTCAGCCCTTCGCGCACGCCCGCATCGATGCCCGCCCAGGAACGTCCGCGATCAGATGAGCGCAGGATCGCCCCTGCCCCACCCACCGCAAGCAAATACCCCTTCCTGGGCTCCTGCACGATCCGGCCGATCGCTGCCGGCCCCGGCAGGGCTATCTGTTCCCAGCTCAAGCCACCATCTTCGGAGCGAAGCATGGCCCCCTCCAGACCGGCAGCCAGCGCGAGACGTCCGTCAGCCTCGACAAACAAGGCCTGTAGCGCCGAACTCACCCCAGAGGCTATCGGCAGCCAGCTACGTCCGCCATCCTCACTGCGCTGCAGCGCCCCATTGGCACCCAGCGCCAGCAGCCGCGTGCTGCCCGGCACTTCGGCCAGACGTGCAAGCGATGCGATCCGCCCCGGCACGCCCGGCAGCCAGCTCTGACCACCATCCTCACTGCGCCAGACGGCTCCATCGGAGCCTGCAGCAAGAAAGCCACTGCCGGTCGACTCCACGACATACAGCGCAGGATTGATCACCACGCCCCGATAGGTCGGCGGAGTCTTGCTCAGGGTCGCCCCCCCCACCCCAGCGGCCTCACGCTGACAGGCACTCAACACCAGGGCACAGCCCAGCGCGGCAAGGGCGCAACACAGTTTCTGCTTGCTCATCACGAATCCAGTCTCCTTTGGATTGCCAGGTGGTGGGCCACCTTGTTTGGCTTGTATTCCGCTAACTGCGGAAGGGCGATCCTAGCGCAGGGCATGGAAATGCGGGAAATCCTGCGGTCGGCCCGCGGGACCCTGCTGCTTCTGACGCAGGAGAACAACAACAGGACGGCGATCTTGCTCCGGGACACTGAACTGCTGCACAAGGCCGCATGGCAGAATCCGTGCTCGCAGAGCCCCACAGAGCGGCTCGGACCACAGGACGAGACAGATGAAGCAGACATTCCACCTGGCCATGCCCACCGCCCTGGCGTTGTGCCTGCACGCCGCCTTTGCGCAGGGTGCGATGCCTTCGAATGGCCGTTATTTCAGCACCAGTAACGCCAATCTCTTTGTCGCCGCCAGCGACCCGGCCTGCCCGGCCACCCTGTTGAGCGGCAGCGATGCCGCCTTGCTGCGCAGCCAGGATGGCGGGCGCCACTGGCAAAGTCTCCCCAGCCCGGCGCGTGCCACCTTCTCAGCCCTGCTCTTCGATGCCGGGCGTCGCCAGTTCATTGCTGCCGGCAGCGAAGGCACGATCCTGCGCAGTAGCCAATGCGGCCAACAATGGGAGCGGCTTGAAGGTATTCCCCCGCTCGCGCTGCGCAGCCTTTTGCTCGCCGACGAGAAGACCGGCCTGCTGCTTGCTGCCGGTGAAGGCGGCAGCCTACTGCGCTCCGCCGACGGCGGTAAGCACTGGCAAGCCGTGAGCATGCCAACACGTGCCTATATCGCCCACCTGCTACGCCACACATCTAGCTCAATCCTTCTGGCGGGCGGCGAAAAAGGTCTGCTGATGCGCTCCACCGACACAGGCAAACGCTGGCAACGCATCGCGGTTCAGCCCAACGGAGACGTCAGCCGCCTCGCCGAACTCGCCAGTGGGAGCCTGCTGGCGGCCTTCAGCACAGGCGAAATCCTGCGCTCGACCGACGCCGGCCGGCGCTGGCAGAACACCCGCCTGCCAAGCGGTGCTACGGGCGCCCTTATCAATGCCATCGCCCAGGCCCGCACAGGACAGATCGCCGCCGTGACTCAGGACGGGCGTGTACTCCATTCGCTAGACGACGGCCTGAGCTGGTCGCTTGCCCAGACCGGCACCCGCCACTTTCTCTCCTCCGTACTCGCCACCCAGGATGGCGAGTTCATCGCCGCCGGCGCACAAGGCAGCATCTTCCGCAGCAGCGAGGGCGGCAGACTCTGGCAGTCAGTGCTGCAAGCTGGCATGGAGGAATTTGAAACCCTCGGCCGACTGCCTGAGGGCGCGCTGCTGGCTGCCGGAGGCGGTGGCCTCATCGCGCGCAGCGAGGACGATGGCCGCAATTGGCAGATCGTGCGGCATGGCCTGAGCCCATACACTCATGCCATCGCCAGTGCGCCCCCAGAGGGTCTGCTACTGGCGGCCGGCGTCAATGGTAGCCTGGCCTTGTCGCGCGACGACGGCCAAAGCTGGCAGCGCGTCACCGCGCCCGATAACGTCTATTTCTTCACGGCCTTGTATCACCCATCCAGCCACAGCCTGCTGGCAGCCGGCTCCAACGGAACCCTGATGCGCAGCAGCGATGGCGGCCAGAGCTGGCAAACACACCAGATCGCGGGCGACGCCACCCTCTCGCAACTGCGCCTGCTGGCATCTGGGCGCATCCTCGCCCTGAGCAACGCCAGGGGCATCCTGTGGTCTGACGATGGGGGCCAGAGCTGGCAAGCCAGCGACGCCGACCGCGACACGATCTGGCTGAGCATGGATCAGGAGCCTCACAGCGGCGTGCTGGTGGCCGCCGGCCGGGAAGATCGCCTTGCCCGCAGCGATGATGGCGGAGCGCACTGGGAGAACCTGCCAGCAGGGCTGGCCAAAGGAATCTCGCGCCTGCGCCAGATCGGCGGAGTCTTTCTCGCCGCCGGCAACGAGGGCAGCATCCTGCGCTCGGCCGACCTCGGGCGCAGCTTCGAGAAAATCATGCTGCCGGAATTCACCAGCCTGTCGGACTTTGCACCAATCCCGGGCCTGCGCGGCGGCATCCTGGCCGCAGGCAGCAAGGGCTACATCCTGCGCTCAACCGACCTGGGTCAGAGCTGGCAGAACATCCCCTCCGGCAGCTCCGATCTGCTGCGGCTAATCGCCCACGACCCCGCTGGTCAGCGCCTGCTGGTGGCGGGCCGTGGCGGTGCCATCCTGCAATCCACCGATCTGGGCCTGAGCTGGCGCGAAGCCAGCCCGCCCGAGCCCACACGCTACGCCGGCAGCCTGCTCAATCCGGCCAGTGGCAGCCTGTTCTTCTGGGGCGATCGAATCCTGCGTCTGGGGCAGTAAAACGAATCCCTCTGTCCGGCCCCTTCGCAGGGCTGGCGCCTGGGCATCCACTTGAGCTCAGCACTTGCTGCCAAGCCGGCTACCCTGAAAAACAAAACGGGCGCCGCAGCGCCCGTTTCGTCTTGCAGAACTTAGCAATCGCCGATCAGTAGGCAGTCACGTCAGAGGTGCTGACGTCGCAAACAGAGGTGTTCCACTTCTCGCCAATCTTCGGCGATTCAGCGCTACCGTTCTTCTCAATACCCTTGTATTCGACGCAAACGCTCGGGCTGCCGGACTTGTAACCCTTGATCTGCAGTTTGCGGATCTTCACCACGTCACCGTAGTTGCCGTTGGCTCCCGCGATGGAGCCAGCCTTGCCGACCTTCACATTGTCTAGGGTGAGTTTGCGCGGGCCGCCATTGTTGGTGCAGTTACCGCAAGAGCGCCACACCTTGCCGGTATCAGCAATATAGGAATCCTGCAGCACGGTCAGGCTGTTCTTGCTGTTGTGCTGAAGGGCCTTGTCGGTCGCACCGGCGATGATGACGTTCTTGACGGTCATGGTCGAACCCGCGCCAAGGTTGGAGGCTGCGTCTTCGCAGGTGTCTTCCCAATACACATTCTGGATCGTGCAGGAGCCCTTGCAATGCACACCGTCGGAGCCATTCACGCCACCGGCAATGATCACATCCTTCAGGGTTGCGCCTTCTTCAAGGATGAAGACCGGGATCTGACCTTCACTGGTGCAGTTGCCCACGGAGTTCTTCACGCCGATACGCTGGTTGCCGTAGCTCTTGGTGCTGCCAGCCGGGATGGTGGTCGTACCAGGATTGGTCACAGTCGCCGTAGCGGCCGGGATCGTCATGTTGATGCTGCCGGCGGCGGTGCTGCTGGCGGCTGCTGACGAAGCAGCCGCCGAGGAAGCGGCCTTGCTCGAAGCTGCTGCGGACGAAGCGACGCTGGAAGCCGCTGCACTCGAAGTAGCTGCGGAGGAACTGCTGGCGCTCGTCGTTGCGCCATAGGAACACCAAGCCGAAGTGGTGTAGGAATTGGTCGGGAAAGCCGAACCGATACAGGCGAAGCTGCCAGTCTTGACGGCATAAACGAAGCTGCCGGATTTGCCCAGCGCAACGTTGCGGGTACCGCTCATGCTACAGGTGGCGCCAGTGTTCTGGACGCACTTGGTGTAACCGTCGGGATAATCAGTCGCGGCAAAAGCAGTGCCGGCGAAAGCGAGGGCCGCGAGGCCCATCAGGATCTTGCTACGCATAGTCTTGTCTCCTGCCAATGTTTTTGTAAGGCCCTGCAAGGGTTTGGCCGCCGATGCCGGGCTACTACGACTGAAGTAATAAGTTCAGTGGTGCGCACTATCTTGCAGGACCATTCGCAGGTCAAGCCATGGAGACAAGCGCAGCATAAGCGCGACCAATGGACAAAAATAGGCGTTTACCCTTGTATCAAACCAACCTACAAATACATGTGCCTCCGTCAGCACTCATGACGCTGCGGCGCAACATCGGTGCATGCCGAAGACAAGGCTGCGTCTCACTGTTGCCCGACGGATCCGCAAAGTAATTCGCAAGCTGACCCATCGGTTCAGGCTGACGTCCCCTGAGAAGCAGAAAACCAATGCCTATCAGTGAATTTCATAAACCAGAGAGCCTACAAAGCACGGTCTGGGTGTGGCGCGCAATACCCGTCCGGATCACCCCAGGCCATGTCTGAGAGCGCTGCGGCATGCGACAAACTCCGGCAGTGCACCAAAGCGCGGGGGCCCGCCGGACGGAAAATTTTTTGCGTGAATAAATAGAAAATTTCAATAGGCTTATAGACAAACCTTGCAAAACAGTTCAGGCCAGCACTCGCGGATCGAGGCAATAGATGGCGAAGCCTGTGCGACGCGCAATCGCCTGGTGAGTTCAGCGCCAGGCGCTGCCGACCTGGATATAGAAAGCCGTGTCATCTGGCCCACGTGCGATGTCCAGCCCAGCAAGCAGACCCAGCTTGCGTGCGATCAGGTAGCGAAAACCACCGCCCCAGGATGTCACGCGTTCAGCCTCAGCAAAGTCGTTGCGCCCGCCGTAGGCCTTGCCCATGCCACCAAAGCCAATCACCGACCAGCGCTCATCCAGCGCGAAGCGCAGCTCCAGCTCGCCCGCCGCCGCCTGCCGATCCTGATAGCGCGCCGCAGGAATGCCGCGCAGTTTGACGTAGGGCTGTGCCCAGAACGGCACCTGGCCCTGGGCCAGTTGCCAGTCGCCCCGCAGGCCCAGCACCAGGCTTTTGCTGAGCGGCTGCCAGTGGTAGGCGCGCGCACCCAGCAGATCGAAGCTGTTGGTGCTGCCGAATTCCGGGCGCATGAAGTTGCCCTCGCCTTCGACATAGCTGCCGGCATTCGGCGACAAAAAGTTGTCGCGCGTGTCGTAATCGATCAAGGCTCCGACTGCGCCCAGACGCTGCTTGAAGGTTTGATCCAGCAGGTCCAGCGGACGTTCACGATCGAAATGCATTTCGGAATCGAAATAGGCATAGCGCAGCCCGAACAGCCAGGGCGTATCGCCGGCGCGCATCAGCACCTGCTGGACCAGCCCAAGACCATCCACGGTATAACGCTGGGCGTTACCCTGCCGGCCGTAGTAATCAAGATTGATGGCAAGCTTGGCGACACCGCCAAGGTAGCGGATGCGGTCGCCATCCCAGCTGTGCATATGCCCTGCAAAACCGCCGTAGGTGCCGTTCTCGGTCTTGAAACCGCCGAAGGCCGAGATGTTCGGCGGCGCCCGCCGGCCAGTTTCCGCCATGCTGTGCTGTGACGCATCGGCAATCGATTCGTCGAAATACACGGCGGCCACCCCGGCGCCATAGCCCACCGCCGGCTCGGTAATGATGATCGGGACCGGCAACACCCCCTGATATTTCAGCAGGTGTTCACTGGCATCGAAGCGGCCGTCTTCCGGATCGGTGAACCGCCCGCCTTCATCCGCCAGCACCGCGAATGCCGCCAGCATCAAGCCGGCGGCCAGCAGAACGGGCTTGATCAGCCCAGCCAGACCCTTGCGTTGCGGAACATGCGCATCCACGGCGAATCATCTCCCAGCGAGTCCGGTGCCCAGCTCATCTGTACGCTGCGACGGCAGCGTTCCGGGTGCGGCATCATGATGGTGAAGCGTCCGTCCGGCGTGGTCAAGCCGGTAATGCCAGCGGGCGAGCCATTCGGGTTGGCCGGGTAAGCACTCGCCAACTCGCCGTTGTTGGCGATGAAGCGCAGCGACACCAATGCCTTGTCTTGCGCGCCGTGCTGGCTGAAGTCGGCACGGCCTTCGCCGTGGCTGACCACGATGGGCATGCGGCTGCCAGCCATGCCGGCGAGCAGGATGCTCGGCGATTCCAGTACTTCGACCATCGCCGTACGGGCTTCAAACTGCTCGCTGCGGTTGCGCTGGAAACGCGGCCAGGCATCGGCACCCGGAATGATTTCGGCGAGGTTGCTCATCATCTGGCAACCGTTGCACACGCCCAGTGCGAAGGTGTCGCTGCGGCCAAAGAAGGCCGAGAACTGCTCGCGCAACTTGTCGTTGAACAGAATGGACTTGGCCCAGCCCTGCCCCGCGCCCAGTACGTCGCCATACGAGAAACCGCCACAAACTGCGAGGCCGTGGAAGTCTGCCAGATTGACGCGGCCGGCCATCAGGTCGGACATATGCACGTCATAAGCCGCAAAGCCAGCGGCCTCGAAAGCCGAAGCCATCTCGTTCTGTGAATTCACGCCCTGCTCGCGCAGGATCACCACCTTGGGACGTGCGCTGGCCTTGGCGATGTAAGGCGCGGCCACATCCTCGGCTGCATCGAAACTCAACGCGACGGACAGGCCCGGATCGGCCTTGTCGGCCAGCGCGGCGAACTCCTGATCGGCACTCGTCGCGTCGTCGCGGATGCGCGCGATCTCGTGGCTGACCTCAGACCACACCTGCAGCAACTCGTGGACATCGGCTTCGAACACGGTCTTGGCATTGCGACGAATCCGCAGGGCGCCGCGATCATTCGGGAAGCCGATGAAGTGAGTTTCAGCGCCCAGCCCTGCTTCGCGCAGCATGGCTTGCACGCGCTCGCGGTCGCTGCGGCGGATCTGCACCACCGCGCCGAGCTCTTCGGCAAACAGCGCGCCGAATACGCGATCATTGAAGCGGCCCTTGAGCATATCCGGGCGCTTTTCGGCACCGTCGATGTCATTGACCATGTCGTCGTAGCACACCGAATCCAGCTCGATCGAGATGCCGGTGCGCGCGGCAAAAGCCATTTCGGCCAGCGTTGCGAACAGGCCGCCATCGGAGCGGTCGTGATAGGCGAGCAGCAGATCAGCCTGCTTGAGCGCGGTGATGCCGGTGAAGAAGGCCTTCATGGTGACGGCATCGATATCCGGCGCGTGCTCGCCGACCGAGTTGTAAGCCTGTGCGAGGATCGAGCCGCCCAAGCGGTGCTTGCCCTTGCCCAGATCGATCAACACCAGTTCGGTTTCAACGCCTTCTTCGATCTTCAACTGCGGCGTGAGGGTCTTGCGGATGTCCTGCACCGGTGCGAAGGCGGTGGAGATCATCGACAGCGGTGAGGTCACCGACTTGGCCTCTTCGCCCTCTTTCCAGGTGGTGCGCATCGACAGCGAATCCTTGCCGACCGGAATCGACAGATCGGCACCGATACAGAATTCGGACACGGCCTTCACCGTATCGAACAGGCGCGCATCCTCGCCGCGCTGGCCGCAGGCGGCCATCCAGTTGGCGGAGAGCTTGATATCACCGATCTTCACCACATCGGCCGCGAGCAGATTGGTGATGGATTCGCCCACGGCCATGCGACCCGAGGCTGCCGGATTTACACAGGCCAGCGGCGTACGCTCGCCCATCGCAAAGGCGTCGCCGGTGTAGCCGTGGAAGCTCATCGCAGTGACGGCCACATCGGCCACCGGTGTCTGCCAGGGGCCGACCATCTGATCGCGCGCGGTGAGGCCGCCCACCGAGCGGTCGCCGATGGTGATCAGGAAAGATTTGTTCGCCACCGCCGGCATGCGCAGCACACGCAGCGCTGCCTCGCTCACATCGATTTCGCTCACGTCGAAAGGCGGCAGGTAAATCGGGCGCGTGGCCACGTCGCGGGTCATCTTCGGCGGTTTGCCGAGCAGCACCTGCATGTCCATGTCGACGGCGTGATTGCCGAAGTGGCTGTCAGTTACTTGCAGGCGGCCGTCGCCCGTTGCCGTGCCAACCACTGCAAACGGGCAGCGTTCGCGGGCACAGAAGGATTCAAACAGGCCAAGCGATTCGGGCGCGATCGCCAGCACGTAGCGCTCTTGCGATTCGTTCGACCAGATCTCGCGCGGGCTCATGCCCGGCTCTTCGATCTGGATGTTGCGCAGCTCGAAATGCGCACCGAGTTCAGCGAAATCGGCCAGCTCGGGCATCGCGTTGGACAAGCCGCCCGCGCCCACGTCGTGCATGGCGAGGATCGGGTTCTTGTCGCCCAATTGCCAGCAGGCGTCGATCACCTCTTGGGCGCGACGCTCCATTTCCGGGTTGCCACGCTGCACCGAGGCGAAGTCCAGATCCGCCGCATTGCTGCCGGTGGCCATCGAGGAGGCTGCGCCGCCGCCCAGACCAATCAGCATGCCGGGGCCGCCGAGCTGAATCAGCAAGGTGCCGGGGGCGAACTTGGTCTTGAAGGATTGCTGATCCTGAATGCTGCCCAGGCCGCCAGCGATCATGATCGGCTTGTGATAGCCACGCACTTCGCCTTCGACTTCCTGCTCGAAAGTGCGGAAATAACCGGTCAGGTTCGGGCGACCGAATTCGTTGTTGAAGGCCGCAGCACCGAGCGGGCCTTCGATCATGATGTCCAGCGCGGAAGCAATGCGCTCCGGCTTGCCATAGGCCTTTTCCCAGGGCTGGGTCGCGCCGGGGATATTCAGGTTCGACACGGTAAAGCCGGCCAAGCCAGCCTTCGGACGCGAGCCACGACCGGTCGCGCCTTCATCGCGGATCTCGCCACCCGCACCGGTCGAAGCGCCCGGAAAGGGTGAAATCGCGGTCGGGTGGTTATGGGTTTCCACCTTGGCGAGGATATGGGTCAGCTCCTTGCGGTACTTCCACTCGCCTTCGCCATCCGGATAGAAACGATCCACCTCGAAACCTTCGATGATCGAGGCGTTATCCGCGTAGGCCACGATGGTGCCTTCCGGGTGCGCCTTGTGGGTGTCCTTGATCATGCCGAAGAGGGATTTCTCTTCCTTGCGGCCATCGATGATCCAGTCGGCGTTGAAGATCTTGTGGCGGCAGTGCTCCGAGTTCGCCTGCGCGAACATCATCAGCTCGACATCGGTCGGGTTGCGCTGAACTTTCGTGAAGTTTTCGACCAGGTAGTCGATTTCGTCGTCCGACAGAGCCAGCCCCAGCTCGACGTTGGCAGCTTCCAGTGCGGCGCGGCCACCTGCGAGGATGTCGACGCTGGTCAGCGGCTGCGGTGCGTAATGGGCGAAGAGGCCAGCAGCGGCTTCTACCGAGTCCAGCACAGATTCAGTCATGCGGTCATGCAAGAGCGGCAGCACGGATTCGCGGGCGAACTTGCCATCCAGCGAGAACTGGATGCCGCGCTCGATACGCACGATCTTGGCGAAGCCGCAGTTGTGGGCGATATCCGTGGCCTTCGAGGACCAGGGCGAGATCGTGCCCAGACGCGGCGTCACCAGCAGATTCGTGCCGGCCGGCGCTGCAGCGTTGGCTGGGCGGGCATCGAGCAGATCAACCAGACGCTCCAGCTCCTGCGCCGACAGGGATTCCTTGACCTCCACGAAGTACCAGAATTCAGCAGCCAGAGCGTGCAATTTCACGCCAGCGCTGCTCAGGGATTCGGATAGGCGAGAGAGGCGCGAAGCCGAAAAGGCCGGTGCGCCGCGAAGGCTGAGGATGTCGGACATGGGAGGCACTCTGGATTGAAACCGGCCGGGCCGGTCTGAGGGAGGCCGGATTATAGCGGAAGCGCCCCTCCAAAACTGGGCAAAAATGCCGTAAGGTCTTGAAGACAAGCCAATTCACAATCACAGAGAGCCTCCACCATGCCCCGCCCCATTGAGAAGACCGACGCAGAATGGCGTGAAGTATTGAGCCCCGAGGAATACCGCGTCACCCGCCAGGCCGGCACCGAGCGTCCCTTTAGCGGGGAATACTGGAACGAATGGTCAAACGGCGACTACCGCTGTCGCTGCTGTGGTGCCGAGCTCTTCCAGTCGGACACGAAATTCGATGCCGGCTGCGGCTGGCCCAGCTTCCACAGCGCTGCTGCCCCGGAAAACGTCGAGCAGCGTGAGGACTTTTCCCACGGCATGTACCGCACCGAAGTGCTGTGCCAGCAGTGCGGCGCGCACCTGGGCCATGTTTTCGATGACGGCCCTGCCCCGACCGGCCTGCGCTACTGCATCAACTCGGCCTCGATCAAGCTGAAGAAGAGTTGAAGCACTGTTGATAACAGCGTGCATGGAGGCTAGAGCCTACGACGAGTCCTTCATCGAGGGGCGCTGCTACAGCCCTTCCAGCCCTTTCAGCAAAGGGATGCGTGCAGCCGGATTGGCCGGCAGCGCTTTTTCCCATGATCCATAACTGGGGTTCGGGATCATGAATAAATTCATACCGAAGTGGCTCATTATTTCGCTGGCGGCAGCGTCAGCCTCCCCTCTGCGCAAACGTTCCACGCTTGCAACCGGTAGAAAGTCCCCCATGTCATCGCCGATCAGCATGATGACTCGGTGTGTTTCGGCAATTTTTGCGCGTCGCTCGCTTTTGTCGCTAACGCTCCACTCCGGACGCTGCTTCTTGAACATAAACGCAGCTCGGTCATTGGCACGAGCGAACCCCAGCCTGGCCATGTTTGACTGAGTATGTGTCAGCGCCGGACAAGGATCGGCCTCATCCGCCACGCATTCGCGGTTGCTCACATAAAACACATCCACTCCCAGCTTCGCCGCCAGCTGAGTGAAGCGCACCGCACCCGGCACCGCAGGCGCTGCCTCACGCCTGATCCAGGCGGACCAACTCTGCGGCGCAAATGCCTGATTGTTCTGCACTGCCCAAGCATCGTATTCCGAGTTGTCGAGCACGGTCTCATCCACATCAAGAATCACCGCCGGCCGCTGTAACTTCGCCTTGCCTTGCTCCAACGAAGCCCAGAGCTTGCCGTGAATGACACGCGGCAGCGCTGCGCTCGCGGTGTGATAAGCCATCGCCGCCGCGGCATGATGCTCCAGCGATTGCTGTGTCCACAGCACACCGTTGACCTGAGAAATGGCTTTCTCTGTAGGAGGAAGCGTCTGTGCATAGGTGCCGGACGCCAAGCCGAACATGAGTAAGACCACCAGATAAATTTGCTTCAAGATTTCCCCCTGTTCGATTGATGCGTTGAATGCCCCTGTCGGGACTTTCAACGATTATCGAAGCGCAAACGGTTTGCGCCCATCAGCGGGTATGGAAGACCCTCATGCCTGAACACGAATGCAGAGAATTCTGCCCCCTAGCGGTCAGGACACATGCCTTCAACAAATCCCCCTCGGATACAGCTCAAGCTGATCCGGGAGTTCATCGGCCGATCAACAAGGGTTCGCTCAATCACGCGTTTCTCTCATCCACCTCACGCAGTGCCCGGAGCACCGGTGAATCAAACTCGCGCCGGGCTTGAACGTAAACCACCACAGTGGTCGCGATGATGAAAAGCCAGGGCGAGAGCATCCAGCCCAGCACGGCAAGCCCGAAGTAATAGGCGCGCAGGCCGCGGTTGAAATCGTCGCCCGCGCAGGTATTCACGGCGGCGTGCTTCTGGGCGAAACGCTCCAGCACTTCCGGGGCGGACTCCCTGGGCGGCACCGCGCCGGTAGTGATCGAGAGCACATTGAACTGACGCAACGCCCAGGTGAATTTGAAGTAGGCCACCACGAAGATGGTGATCAGCAGAATCAGCTTGAGCTCCATGGCCTCACGCGAGATGCTGCGCGAGAACTGCAGCTCGGCGGCGGTATCGATGAAGCGGTCCAGAGCCCCGAGGGTCGCGAAGAGGCCGGCGATGATGTAGATCGAGGTGTTGGCGTAGAAATTCACGCTACTGACAAGATTGCTGACCAACGCGCAATCGACGATGCGGTTCTCGCGCGTAAGCATCTGCTGCGCCCATTGCACGCGCAGGCGATGGCCTTCGACAAGCAGGGTCGAATGCCCCTTCCAGCCTTTCTCTACAAGGCGCTCATAGCCGAACCAGCAGATCAGGAACCAGACCAGCCCCAACCAGTCGGCCCAGAAGAACTGCTTGAAGAAAGCCAGGAAATCCATGGTGCGCAGCTCCGCATGACAGGCGGGCAAGGATGCCCGAGGCCCTGCCCGCACGCAAGCGCATCCCCAGGTCGGCGCAGCGGGCATGGAAGTGTCCGCTGCGCGCCTCTGGCGCGGCTAATCAGTGAAGAAATACTGCTGCGGCAGTGATGGGTTGGGCGTGGGCCAGATCCAGGCGCCGGGCATCTGATCGGGCACGCCCTGCAGACGGCGGGCGCGAATGCCGGTCTGGGCCGGCGAGCTGACGGTGCCGAGCACTTCCAGTTCCTCTGCCGCGATGGCGAGAATCCGCTGGAACAGCCGGTCGGCCTCGGCAGCGGAGCCGGCGGCCTTCCACTCATCCCACCATTGCAGGCGCTGGCGCATCGCCGGCGGCGGTTCCATGCCTTCGGCGCCGTGACTGTCGTACCAGCGCACCCAGGGCAGGCCCTGGCGCGAATCGGCCGGATGCTGGGCGAGATAGGCGCGTGGGTTGTAGGTCGGGTCGATACCACCGGAGACGACATCCACACTGATGTCGTAATCATTGGCGCGCGCCCGGCTGCTTGCCACCGCACGATCCAGGGCCTCGATCACCAGCTCGATACCGGCCTGCGCCCAGTCCTGTCGCACCATCTCGAGCGTGGCGATCATCTGCTCAGCGTTGCTGTTGACAATGGCGCGCAGGCTCAGGCGAGCGCCATCGGGCAGCAGGCGGAAACCCTGGGCATCGCGTGCCGTGAGACCCAACGCATCGAGACTGTGATTGGCTGCGGCGATATCGAAGCGGATGAACTGGCTGGCCAGTTTCTCATTGTAAAAACGGTGGCCACGCGGTGGCCCAACCTGCCAGGGGGTGACCTCACCGCGGAACACGCCGCGCGCGATGGCATCGCGATCAAAGGCCTGCGACAGCGCCGCCTTGAAGCGCACGTCGGCATACAGGCGGCGCAGCGCGTCACGCACAGTGGTGTGGTTGAGATAAAGCCCGACTGCCGACGCATTCACGTCCGGCAAACTCATCTGCACATGGCTGCCGCTGGCCGCCAGCGCTGCCAGCCGCTCACGCGCAGCTACCCCACTGACATGACGGATCTGCAGGTCCAGCCGCCCCTCCATGGCCGCGGCAAGAATGGCCGTGGGATCACGAAAGAGCTCGAAACGGATCGCATCGAGATAAGGCAGCTGGCGCCCGTGCTGGTCCACCTGCCAGAAGTAGGGATTGCGCTGCAGGACGACCGGCGTCAGACCGCGCCCCAAACCTGCACTGATCACCCAGGGATCAAGGGTGGGTTTGTCCGGGTTAGACCAGCGCCCCACGAAGGCCGGGCACTGACGATTAAAGAGCGCCATCCAGCCACTCAGACCAGCCTGTTTGGCCTCGGCATCAGCCTGCGGGTTGTAGGCCGCATGAAAGCGCGTGCAGTAGTGTCGGGGATAAAGCACTGGGTGATGGCCATAGGGACCGGCCAGCTCCTCGGGCAACAGGCGATTGCCCGCAGCAAAACGAATGCGCACCTGCCAGGTATCGATTTTCTCCGCCCGCATGGTCTCCCCGGCAGCCTGATAGCGATCGGCCGGCGGGCCGGAGAGACTGCGGTCGGCAATCACTTCATTGACGGCAAACACCACGTCATCAGCCGTGAAAGGCACACCATCGGACCAGCGCAGGCCGCGGCGCAAACTAAACACGTACTCGGTCGCATCGCGATTCACCGTCCAGCGCTCCGCGATGTTGGGCTGGATGCGCTCGAAGCGCGTATCCCAACGCGTGAGCCCTTGGGCCACAAAGCGCAGCACGCCGTTTTCATCACCACTGGCCAGCAAGGCGCTGCGCAGGCTGCCCCCGTAGCGCGCACCGGGGAGTGCGTGAATCACTTCGGGTGAATCTGGCAGGCGACGCTGTACCGGCGCCAACTCACCTGCCGCTACCCGCGCTGAAAGTTCGGGTGCCTCGCTGAAAGCCTGACTGCTCATACAGGCCAGAGCAGCCCAGACAGCCAGCCCGCTACGCCAAAACCGGCTCAGGAAAAATAGATATCGCTGCATGCTTGTCCTCATCAGGGCAAATGCCGGCCGTTTGCCGACGGACTCAGCATGCCGCGCAGGCCATCGCATCCTTGATCAGGATCGGCGTTTGAGTGCGACAACCGGCAGGTAAAGCGCAAAGCGACGCTCCTGCGGCGCGGTGTAACCGCTGACCGTAATCTCGCGCAGCAACACGCGCGCCTCCTGCCGCCATATGCAGCCAAACCTGGCACGGACTTCCTCGACTACCCCAGGCAAGCTGGCCGCACGCGGGAAAGTCAGGGTGTGCCAGACCGCATACAGCCCGGCGGGATGGACGACGCGATCCACCTGCGCGACCTGCTGGCTCAACCCTAGGGCCGGCACGAAGTGCTGCACTGCAACCCTCCGCTCCGACCCGCCGCCAAGCGGACAATCGCGATCCAGCGCCAGCCAGTTGCGCCAGTGCGCCACCCCGGCCACGGCCAGATTGCCCACCAGAGGGGCGGCGCCGGTGTGTTGCTCGCGCGCCTGACCGCGATAGTTCATCTGCCAGACGGGCCGCTCGGGCAGGTATTCAAGGCTCAAGGGCGGCAGGGGCCGGCGGCGCGGCGAATACGCACCAACCTGCGAGGGAGCGAAGCCGAAACGGCGCACAAAAGCATGGCAGAAGGCCGCCGCAGAACCATAGCCTGCCGCAAGACCGATATCCTGCAATGCGCCCTGACCGCTGCGGATCTGCTCCAGGGCACGCGACAAGCGCAAGCGGCGCAGCGTAACCAGCGGCGTCTCCCCCACCTTGCTGCGATACAGGCGCTCCAGCTGGGAGGGAGAAAGGCAGGCCAGATCGGCCAGATGCGTCAGTGGAATATCCTCATCGAGATGGGTAGCGACGTACTCGATCACGCTGCGCACGCGGCGGCTCTGCAGGGCGAAGAGTTCAACGGTCATGCGCATGGCTTGAGCGGGCTCCGACAGAACGAGGGGGACGGAGCCGCGAGCATACGCCTGCTCCACTCCTGCCCATTGATCGCAAAGCGCATTTCAGTCCACCAGAAATTCCCGCACGATCCCGATCTGCGCCGGATCCATCAGCATTGGCGCATGACCATTCGCGGCGATCTCGACATGTCGGGCGCACGGCCCACGCCGAGTCATGGCCTCTGCGGTGGCATGGCTCAGCAGGTCCGAATCCACCCCGCGCAACACCAGGGTCGGTGCCGTGATGGCGTCATACATCGGCCACAGCAGCATATCGGTCTTGAGCGGCTGGGCACGCATGGCATCACCGATGGCTGGGTCATAGTGCATGCGCCAGCCATTGCCCTCCGGGCGCAGGCTGTTCAGGGTCAGCTGACGCCACTGTGCGTCGCTGAGTGGGCCGAAACCGGGGCAGACGCCACGCAGGTAGCGCTCAGCCTCTTCCAGCGCCAAAAAGTGCGGTGCCCGTCCGACGTAGTCACCGATGCGGGTCAAGGCGACAGCCGAAAGCACCGGCCCGACATCATTGAGAATCAGGCGACGGATCGGGTTGCCGGGCATGGCAGCGAGCGCCATGCCGATCAGGCCGCCCATTGAGGTACCCAGCCAGTCGACCCGCTCCACATCCAGCCGCGCAATCAGACTCAGCAGATGTGGCACATAGCTGGGCACGGCATAGGCACTCTTGTCCACCAGCCAGTCGCTATCACCACGACCGGCAATGTCAGGGCAGAGCACGCGATAGTCGCAGCTGAGTGCAGCGGCGAGAACATCGAAATCCCGTCCGTTGCGAGACAGGCCGTGCACACAGATCAGCACGCGCGGATTGTCCGGCCGCCCCCACTCGGTGTAGGCCATGCGGTGCAACTGGCCTGAAGTGAGGCACTGCACGCTGCCGCGGCGCATATCGGGCATCACACCCAAGCAGCGAAACAATCGCTTAAAATAGTTAAATAGCATAACAAGAACAATCAGTAAGTTCGATCGTGCCAATAACGGGCATGCGTCTGGCGGAAGGAGTCGACTTCGATGCCACCGGCACGCAAGCGAAACAGCAGCGCTCCGTCAGCGTCTGAACGATGGATGCTTGCTCCGGCCTGCACATAACGGGCCAGCACGTCTGGCGCAGGATGGCCGTAGCGATTGCGATAGCCGGCTGTGAAAACGGCGTGGCGAGCGGCTGTCGCATGGATGAAATCCGGCGTGGAGGAGCTGCGGCTACCGTGATGCGGCACGATCAGGATGTCGCTGGCGAGTGCCTCTGCCTGTTCCTGCAGCAGACGGGTTTCAACAGCAGCCGGAATATCTCCGGTGAGTAAAACACTCCCCTGAGCGGACCTCACACGCAGCACGCAGGAGAGCTCATTGTCCTTGCCGCTGAAGCCCTCGGCGGGGTGCAGGAATTCGAAATGCACGCCGTCCCACTCCCAGGCCTCGCCCTGCCGGCAGGCTTGATGCGGGCTGGCGAAGCCCAGCAAGGCATGGCCTGGCGAAAGGCTGCTGCGCCAAGCCGCGGGCGACGCGGCGGCCAGCACGCTATCGGCACCCCCCGAGTGATCCACATCGTCATGCGACACCACCAGCAGATCCAGCTTTCGCGTCCCCACGGCGCGTAGCCAGGGCAGCACGATGCGCTCGCCGGCATCCACCTCGGGCCCGTACTGCGGCCCGGCATCGAAAAGCACGTCATGCTGCGCGGTGCGCAGATGCACCGCCAGGCCCTGCCCCACATCCAGCACGTTCACATCCAGCTCACCGAGCGCCGGACGCAAAGGAGCCCATAGCAGCAAGGGTGCAAAGCTCAACAAACCAACCGCACGCCCCGGCACTCCGCGCGGCAGCAAGGCCCATAAAGCCGCTAATGCGCAAACCGCCACCAGCCACAGCGGCGGCGCAGCCTGTTGCCACAAGGCCAGCGGGCTCGCCGCACACCAGGCCAGAAAAGCCAGCAAGCCCTCCAGCAACCAGTACGCAAGTTCCGCCAGCGATGGCAGGGGCAGCACGGCAAAACCCAGTGCCAGCGGCGTGATCAGCATGCTGATCAGGGGAATGCCGAGTGCATTGGCCAGCGGCGAGATCAGCGAGAACTGCTGGAACAGGCCCAGCAGCAGCGGCAGGCTCAGCACGCTCACCGCCCACTGCGCGCGCAGCCACTCCGGGATGAGGCGTCGCCAGCTTGCACGCCCTGCCGCGCTCTGCTGACGCGCTACCAGCAACAAGGCCGCCACCGCTCCGAAAGAAAGCCAGAAACCGGCCGACAGCACAGCCCAGGGATCAATCAGCAGCACCAGCAGCAGGGCCGCTGCCATCACCCGGCTGGCCCCCGCCGCACGCCCGCTCCACAGGGCCAATGCCGCTACTGCCAGCATGTAGAAGGTACGCTGAGCCGGCACACCACAACCGGCCAGCAACACGTAGGCGCCAGCGGATAGCGCCGCCACCAGAATGGCCAGTTTCTGCGCCGGCAAACATAGCATCAGCCGCGTCGAGCGGCGCCACAACCAGCTCGCAAACCAGCCGGCCAGCGCACCCATCAGCGTAACGTGCAATCCGGATATGCTTACCGCATGAGTCAGGCCGGTGGCGCGGAACAGCTCCCACTGCGCAGACGGAGGAAAGGAGTAATTGAAATCTGAGCTCACGAAATAAGAACTGAGTTCGCAATAAGAGTTGAGCAACGCCATTTACGGTCATATGCGGCACACCCTACCCGGCCCCAACCAATCGAAAAATCCCCCTGTACTTTCAGGCACATATCAGACCTCAAGTTTTAATACCAAAGCATGGACAGAATCCGCGTCGTCAAACCGGCATCAAGCGGTAGAAAAGCAGAATGATGCGAAACGGAGCTCAGACCCCAAAAGGCTACGTTTTTTGGATATAAACTTGAGGCGACCCCTAGCATTCGTAATGAAAGTTGAGTCAACCTACCCTGCGAAGCCTGAATACACATGACCAATCGATTTCCCCACTCACGCCTGCTTGCCCTCTGTGTATGCCTCGCCAGCAACTTAGTATGGAGCGCCGAATACACCGGAAATGTGGTCGGGGTCAGCGACGGCGACACAGTCACAATCCTCGACTCAACAAACAAGCAACACAAAGTTAGGTTGAGCGGAATCGATGCCCCCGAAAAGAGACAATCATTCGGAACCGCTTCTAAAGAAAATCTTTCAAATCTGGTGTTCGCCAAGGTGGTTACGGTCGAGACCAGCAAAACAGACCGCTACGGAAGAGAAGTGGGAAAGCTTCTAGTCGCGGGGCAAGACGCCAATCTTGAGCAGGTCCGAAGCGGCCTCGCCTGGCACTACAAAGCCTACGAACGCGAGCAACCGCCGGCAGAGCGACGGTTGTATGCCGACACCGAGATAGAAGCGAAACGACTCCGCCGCGGGTTGTGGGATGACGAAATGCCAATGCCTCCGTGGGAATTCCGAAAGACAAGCCGAGCGACCCCATAGTCATGCAAAAAGATACTGTTCCCGCTGAACTGACCGCACTGGCGTTCGACTTCTTTTACTGGTTCTCACGCTTCGAATTCGCGTTGAAGGAGAACAAGTATCTTAAAAACCATGCGGAGGGTGCGACCGCGTTACCAGGATGGGACGAGTTCGTCGAGAAACACATCGGCGGTCGTGGCTAGCTCTTGCCCCTCGGCTTGCTGGCCCGCAATCGAGGTGCCGCAGTTCGCGTCAGCATGAGGGGATTTATCGTAGGAACAGGTGCAATTGTGTCGAACCAAGACGTTCGACCCAAGGCACGCACAACCTCGATGAGCGTGCGCAGCGACGAACCGCTCCCGTTCTCCAAATTGCGTAAGGTGCGCACGGAGATGCCCGCGCGCTCAGCGAGTGCAACCTGTTCGAGATTCTTGTGGATACGTAGCGTCTTCAGTCGTTCCCCGAGTTCCATCTCCATCTCGGCTGGTGTTTGAACATCGTTTGTCGTTCCCAATTCACCCTCCGTTTCCGCACGCCACCCACAACAATGGGCAACATTTTGCCGCTTATGCATAGAATATACACTTAATCGGCAAATTTTTGCCTGTTGTAACGTAGTAACAGCGCTGCGGTCAGCAAGATGCTGGTCGCCAGAAAGACCTCTCAAGTGAGTTGATGCAGACGCTCGATGCCATCAATGCTCGCTGGGGGGCTGGAACGCTCCGCGTGCTGGCGGAAGGCGACAAGCAAAATACCCCCGCCTGGAGGATGCGCCGGCAACGCCTTTCGCCGGCTTACACCACACGTGGGGATGAACCGCCGTTGGTCTCAGCGAAATGAAGCTTTTTGACCAGTGCAGCGAGCCACGGTATTGAAAACCGACTGCCGCTTCCGACCCAATCCGGGCGTTCGGCCTCGTGAGCTGTCAGCGGCAGGAAACTGAGCGTAGCGGTCATTCATGACCCGAGGCGAGCTACTCCTGCTCGGCCTTAGCCGACATTGGTAATGCATGAACTCAACGGCTGCTGTGTGTTGTGAAGCTGTCGTCGGGGACAACAGTCCGGTCGACTCGGGAGCTCATTTTGAGCTTAGTGATGCGTCCTTCATGATTTGGTTGAATGGACATTGTTGGTCCGCCCCGGACACAGCAATGTCCGCAGTATCTGGGCGGGCTTCTTCCGCAAGAGCCCCTTCCGGCACCGAGTCTCCCCACTTCCGCATCGCCTCCAGAACATCACGTAGCCCCTTACCTAGTGGCGTGAGTTCGTAAACCACCCTTGGCGGCGTCTCGGCATACGCCGTGCGCGTGACGAGTCCATGTCGCTCGAACCCCTTCAGCCGGTGGGTCAAGGTGTGCGCGCTGATCCCGGGCAACGCATCCCTAAGCTGCGTGAACCTTTGTGGCCCGTGCAACAGCTCGCGCACGATCAGGGTGGCCCACGGGCCATCGAGAAGCGTCAGGAATCGATCGACGCCACAGCAAGGCACTTTTTTTCGCTGCATTCTTTAAATTCTTCCATTAGTGCATTTGACGTAACTGGTGCAAATATTAAACCATTAAGGTTCCATGTAACGCACTATCAAAGGTATCTCTTATGACTTATGTGATTCACGGCGCCACCGGTGCCCAAGGCGGCCCTGTTCTGGCTCGGTTGATTCAGTCTGGTAAGCAGGCTGTCGCCGCTGTCCGCAACACGTCCGCCATCAAGGGTCTACCAGCTGTTGCGGTCGACAATGCCTCGGTGGACTCGCTCACCGCTGCCTACAAGGACGCCGAGGGTGTCTTCATTCATCTGCCGGTTGTTGCTGAAGCTGATCGTCTGCGGTACGCCCAAAACATTGCACAAGCCATCGCCCGTGCACAACCTCGACGAGTTGTGATTTCCACCAGTGGGTGGGTGGTGGATGAACCGAATTCACCGCTGCAAAACCCGCCTGAAAGTGCTATCGCGACGCTGATTCGCGAAGTCAAGGAAGCCGGAGTTTCACTTGCTGTCGTGGCCCCGCGCCTGTTCTTCGAGAACCTGCTCAACCCTGTGGTGTTAGAGCCGGCGAAGGCTGAAGGTATTCTTCGCTATCCCCTGAGAGCCGACTACCCTGTTTCGTGGAGCTCCCACCTGGATGTGGCCGAGGTGGTCGAGCGACTGCTGACCGACGCTTACATGACTGGCGTTCCCGGCGTGGTTGGTGTCGGCCAGTCGCCAGGCGTTACCGGCGCTGAGCTTGCGGATGGTTTCTCGCGTTACCTTGGCCGCCCGGTATCGTTCCAGAGTGTGACGCCTGAAGCATTTGGCGAAATGATCGCCCCCTTGTTCGGTGCGGGTGCCGCTGCCGGCGTTGTTGCAGGCTATCAGGCGCAAGCTCTTGCCTCCGCGAACGCAATTTCTCATGACACGAGCGCCCAACATCTACTTGGGCTAACACCTCGTACGCTGCAGCAATGGCTGGGCGAGCTTTCCATCTAACCACGACTACCAGACTGATGTGCCACTGGGGCGGACGTCATCTTCTGCCCTAATGGCACATGGCAGCCACACTAGAGAGTTGGAGTTAGGCGGTGCTACTTCTTATTGACCAAGAAAACACCAGCTACTGACACAACCCCACCGATCAACATGGATGCGAGAACTTCTTCCCCAAGTAGCACGGCAGACAGCAGGACGCCGAAGGCTGGGACTAGGTTGGTAAAAACAGCCGTTCGAGAAGGTCCGATGCTACGAATACCTTGGTTGTACCAAATGAAAGCGACAACAGTTCCTATCGCCCCAAGATATAGAAGCGACACCCAGACCTGCCAACCGAGGGCTAACCAATCAACCGCGCTGAGTTCGCCCACGGCCCCCACCGAAAGAAAAGTGAGTCCCCATAGCGCGGCGTAGGTGGTGGCGGCAATTGAAGACATGGTCTCAGCCGCCTTTCTGGAAATAAGCGTGTACATCGCCCAGTTCAAGACAGCCAACGACATCAATATTTCTCCCAACCCAATCGATTCCCCGATGTTTCGCATCACCCTAGTCAGATCACCTCGGGTAATCACAATCAACGCACCAATCAAAGCCACCCCAATCCCGCCCCAACGCTTCGATCCGAGGCCCTCCCGGAGGGTCAGACGGGCCATCAACGCGGTGACGATGGGCGTCAGACTGACGAACAAAGCAGTCCGCCCTGCAGGAATACGTGCCAACGCACCGAAAAAGCACATGTTGTAGAGAAAGATGCCGGTTAACCCCATTGCGACTGTGATGAGCAACTGGGTTCGGTTCAAACGAGGTAGACCTCCTTCAAAATGAAATGCGACCCAGACAAGAAGTAGCGCCGCTACAAAGAACCTGCCGAATGCGGCCACCTGCAGCGGCATGGCTTGGGCCAGAACCCTGCCTGCAATAAAGGTTCCTCCCCAGAACAAAGCGACCATGACCAATTTAAGGCACAGCATCGGTGTGAGCGCAGACGGTTTACGCAGAGGTGTAGGGGTTCGCGGTGAGGAGGGGCCTGCTGTCGTCATGTCTAGGACCACGAAGAAGTGAGCGTTCAGGGAGTGGGCATACGTGAATGCATGCTATTGCTCATCTTTGGTGATAGTAAAATTAGTAAATACTCATGATTGGACTATCTAGGCATGACGTTCACGCAGCTTGAAATCTTTGCCCTTGTTGCAGAGCTCGGTAGTTTCACTGCGGCAGCGCAGAGGCTGAAGATCACTCAGTCGGCGGTCTCCCACGCACTTAAACAACTGGAAACCGAGTGGGGCGTGACGCTGCTCTTGCGCGGATCGGCCTGCATTGAAGTCACGGAGACCGGTAAAAGTTTGCTGGTGCGCGTGCGCGAACTCCTGGGCATTTCAGAGGCGATTCGGCAGGAAGTCTCCGCCGTTCGTGGGCTGAGTCGTGGGGTGCTTCGGATTGGTTCATTTGGCACCACCTCGTCTCTCCAATTACTGCCCAGGCTTCTTGAGCAGTTCAAGCGAAGCTATCCGGGAATTGATGTTTTTGTGGACGAAGGCGAGGACGATGAAGTCAGTCAATGGCTCATTGAGCGGCGGGTGGACATCGGGTTCGTCGTGCTCCCGGATGAGCGATTCGATACGCTGCCTTTAGTTGAGGATCAATTTGTCGCCCTGATTCCTGCCGCACATCCGCTTGCAGCCAAGAAAGCCGTGTCACTGGCCGACTTAAGCCCCAACCCCTTCATCATGACTTTGGCGGGCAGTGCAACTGCCATCCAGCGGCTCTTTGAGGAAGCACACCTGTCCCCCTCCGTAAAGCAGCGTTATGCACAGATCATCACCATCATAAAAATGGTGGAGAGTGGATCAGGCGTTTCTATCGTTGCTGATCTCGCTGCGCCGAACCAAGTGATGGCGCTCTGTCCTGGTGTTACCAAAAGACCGCTGATCCCCGTAGTGAAGAGATCGGTCGGCTTGGCTACGCTGAAACAAAAGCACGCGAGCCCTTCCGTCGAAGCCTTCCTGAAAATGGCGAAGAAAGTTGCGGCCTCGTTTCCATAGCCTCACCGAACTAGGCTCCGCGAATCGCTCCGACTTTTATAGACGCTCTCACGGACGGCTTTGTAGCTGATAGCAGTCGCGTCCGAGCAGCACAGCGACAGGCGACTTTGGCCGAGTTGTGTGAATTGGTCTTCCGGCGGGGTCCGGAGTACAGCAGTCATTCGGGTGGCTGCTTCCCGGAAGGGAACGAACCATCGAAAGCATGGACGGGACCCGAAGCGCCTTCCAGCTTCAATTACCGGGCACAAGTTCACTTCGAAAATATCGCTGCAAGCAGTGCCACAACGGCCGCACCCTTAAGGAATGCCCGGCCGTCGTCATCAATACCACTTGGGTTGGACCGCCGGGGCGTCACCTGAATCCCTTGCACAGCAAATTGCGCGGCCGCCAAGTCGGCTCGCCGAAGAATCTCGCTCGGCTGGACTCCCAACACTGGGGCGATGATTCCCAATTGCTCAACCGAAATCGGGATGGCCCCGTTTTCAACCCTGGACCATGTGGGCTGGGCGACCCCTACCGCTGAGGCCAGCCTGGTTTGGTCAAGTTGGCAGAGGGTACGAAGCTGCTTGATGACGCTACCGACGATTTCTGGATAGCTCACCGCCGGCTGCACAGCAGCCGTTGACTGTGGTTTTGGTTGCATATATGCTCCTGATGCATATGAAGCGTTTTGCGCATATATTATTCTATCCGAAAGGAACAACTATGATCTGCTTTACCCCTGGCCAAGTGATTGGCGTCCGTGTTGGGTTCATCACCCACGTTGGTATCGTGACCGACCGAACCGTGAATGGCGAACCGATGGTGATATCAAATTCACTTCGTCGAGGAGAGGTCGCGGAAGAACCCTTGAGCATGTTCAAGGGCGCCTTCGAACTCGTACCGGTCGAACAGCCGGCAGTGATGCCAGCTTGGATAGTCTTGTCCCGTGCAAGGGAAAAGCTTGGTACGCAATGGAAACTGACGTCCTGGAACTGCGAACACTTCGTGACCTGGGCTTTCGGCCACGAACCCCAAAGCAAGCAGTTGCAAGCAGGCGTGGTCACCGGCGTCATTGCCCTGTTTTCAATCTTGAACAGAGCGTAGTGGCGGCCTCAAAGCAAGGGGCGGCAGGACGCATAAAACACAGCGCGGTAATAGACCTTGCGGAACATTCAATGAAACCGCTGAAGCTTGCCCAAGTGCGCTCACTGCCTTGCCCTTGTCCAACGCGCTGGCCTGACTTCTCTTGAAGTTATGGGCTGCAACCAACCCGAAGCTGACGTAGTACCCTTGCCATATGGCGCTATAGCAACGGGCAAGCAGTTCAGTTTGGGCTCCGTCCCAACGGCAGTTGTTCAACCTGCAACAGCCATTCAGCCCCGGGAAGGCAATGACGGCTTTGGCCGAGTTGCACGCGTAGGCTGTCTGGCTGGTTTCAAAGTGAAGCAGTCACCTGAGAGCCCGCTCTGCGGGAGACGCACCAGGCGACTCTTGGCCAACACTTGCCTCCCATGTTATCCGCATAGCGGCCTTCAGGCAGATGGCGTTTTTGCGCGACATCAAGAGACCCTTCCCGACCCGGGACGGACACCCAGCCTTGTCGGCAGTCAGCGGCACGAAACTGATCGAAACGGTCAATTGGTAACGGCCGCAAATGGCGGAGGCTCGACCATTGGAGCCGTTCAGCCTCTTGGCAGCTGTAGTACGCAAGGCTGACTGTGCAGTCTCTACAAGATCAGGGACGATCAAAGAGTATCGAACCGATGCTACTTATTTTATCGACCACGGAGGAGTCAGGACGTCGATCCGATACCACTTAGTTGAGCCGTCTCGGTTTTGCACCAAGGCAATAGGGCGCTTGAGTTCGATGACCATCCCGACACTGGAGACATCACCAACGGCAAGAGTTTTCCGGAATGCCCTAATTTCTTCCGCAGTGGGCGGGTAGGTCTCACGGGTCATCTTCGTGCAATAAGGGGCGTTGGTATCGCCAGGCTTGGGAGCATCATTCGTGTAGATATTATGGCCATCCGGGAACGAGCACTTGTATACATCTGCTTGGCATACCATTGGCAATAACAAGCACAACACCAATCCGAACCTTTTCATTTTCTCCCTTTGCTAGGACAGACAGTAACCGACAGTAATCCGTGCTGAATGGCGTATGCCAACGTCTCCATGGGAGAAGGTTACCTGTAACCTTGTTTAAAGTGGCCATCCGGCAGGTTTTAAAGCGCAGCAGCCAATCAGCGGATGCATTTAGGACGAGAGTGGCAGTCCGCACCTAGCCGACTGTGCTCATTAGGCATCCACTCTTGTACCCAAATCATCCAGCTGCAGCAGTCAAAATCGCCAGTCGGCTCATGCAGCGCTATTGTAGACGTTCGCCTGAGTCAGCCAATGAAAAAAACACGTTCCAAGCAGTCTTTCGATCCATCCTCGGCGAAAACAAATTCTCGACACAATTTTTGTATTCGATAGTTTGCGACCGCGTAGCAATTACACTAGGTAAGATCACTTGCCGAATACAGAATAGATGGCATGCAAACAATAACCGCAAACACCAGAAGTTCTTATGCTTGAAAAGGTTGGATGTGCTTACTGTGTCGATGCAAAATTTGTGTGGAAAAAAATCCCCCGCACTCAGACTTGCGACTACAGTCTTCGCACTGAGGTAGGTATTCGTTCTTCCAGTCCGAAATTGACCTACGGTAAACGCTCTCAACGTCCCTGTTCACCAAGCAAAGCTGGTGGTTATAAACCGAGCAATGCATGCCGTAGGTCCGCAGCACCTCTACCGCCTCGGACAGCGTGTCACGATAGGTATGCGGGTCCGCCCACAAAATGTCTAGATTGGCTCGTGTAAAACCCGTAATTTCCAATCCCATCAAGGCAACATGGTCCACAAATAGCAGATTGCGCGCAATGAATTCACAGGTCTGAACCAGGCGAGGAAGCGTCTGCTGATGCACCACTATCCGGATTTCAACGCGAACCCCGTAGCGCTTGAGATTCAAGATGCCCTGAATCGTCTCGTCAAAGGCTCCTTCCGCCTGCACCACGTATTCATGTCGAACAGGGTCGTCCGAGTAGAGCGGAATACCCAACTGGAGGTTGGGGTGGCGCACCTGGGCGAGGCGGGCGGCAAAGGCTTCGTTTTTAAAGGCGCGGCCGTTGGTGAGCACATCCAGCGCAGTGCCTGGGAGGTTAAGCTTCGCGGCCTCGACAAGCTCGATGAACCGTTCCCCGTGCAAGGTCGGCTCGCCGCCGGTGAAACCAATGTTGACGGTATCACGGGGAATCAACCCCAAGAGCTCCAAGGCTTCATCGACCAACCAAGCATCATCCACGCGTTTTGGCGGTTGGCTGCACATCAAGCACAGATGATTACAGCGCTCCGTCAGCAAAATGGAATTGCTCGGCGAGCTCTTGCGAAAGAGCGTCGAGATACGCTCGCCCTGCGGGTTCAGCCGAACGATGTCCCCTTCCGCAAGGTAGGTGTAGTCCTCCGGGAGTAAATAGATGTCTGGCACCCCCGCCACGGATTGGTCTACCTCATTCAGCTGCTCCTCAGAACCGCAAAGCAGCACACCCACAAACGGCTTCGACTCTCGCAGGTGAGCCCATTGCTCGGCGGTCATTTTCTTGAATGCATCCCCTTTGAGGAGCAACGCCGTGTTCCGGCGCATGACAGCCGGTAATTGTGCATTGCAGGTGATGTGCGCCATGCGTGGCTGCTGGGCCTTCGTATTGCGGGTTTGAATCTGACCTCTGAGCTTCAGCATGTATGGGCCCACTGTGTGAACAAACGGCGAACATAGGGGTCGTTTTCCATACGGCTAATCAGCCCTCTGAAAATATGCATATTGCGTTGGCAAAACTCGCTCTCAGGCTTGCGGCCGACCATGTCTTGCTGCTGGCGCCAATGGAACACCGGGTCGGCACCGCACCAAGGCTCAAAGGCACAATCGGTGCACATCGGAGCAGAGTACGCAAACGTCTCATCCACCGCCTGCAGAAAAGTCTCATTGGTGTAGAGCGTCTCGAAGCTGTCGTCTACGCAGCCCAGCTTGAAGGTAGTGTCTTGCATCTCAGCCAGCATGCGCGACTCATCGCTGGCGTAGACCGTTCCGTCGTGGTTGTAAATCACTCCAGCCATTCCAATGCCGGCGGGAGAACGAAGGTCAACGTAACCCGGGTCTTTGCAAGTGAGCATTTTGGTGAGGATGGTGGCTGCGTAATACTCACGGAACTCAAGCCCTTGCCGATTGAGTTCGATAACGTAATCGAGCGCATCATCATAGAAGTTCAGCCATTGCTCGGCATTGTAGGCACGAAAGAACCGTGTTTTGACCGCAAACCCATACGGAGAGAGCGGCCGCAGAAAAATCCCGCCGAAGCCCTGTTCAACGTACTCGTCGACAATTTCCCGCCCCCTAGAAAGACTGGCTTCCGTGGTGGTCATGAGCGCGCTGACAGAATGGCGCCCTAAACGCTGGCGTACCCGGGCAATGCCTTCAATGGTCCGCTCGTAGGAGTCATCACCCGGGCGAGGCCGATTTTTGTTGTGCAAGTCTCGCGGTCCATCCAGCGACGTTGAAATACCGATTTCATGCTGCGCGCAAAAGTCGAGCATTTCATCAGTTGCAACGGAGAGGTTGGTGGCTACGATGAACTTAAGGTCTTTGGGATGAGCCAATTGCTCATTGGCCGCCTTTGCCGTCAGAACCACATGCTTGAGCAAATCGAAGTTCAGGAACGACTCTCCGCCTTGGAATTCGATTTTGATGGCAGGGTTCGGAGAGCGCAGGGTGAGTGCAACAGCCTTTTCTGCATGCTCCCTGCTCATATCAAAAGCGGTCTTGTCTTCAGATTGCCTTGAAACCTGACAGTACGGGCAAGAGTGGTCGCATCGCTGGGTCAGCACAAACATATGGAGACCAGTCCAGTTGGCCAAATGCTCGTTGCGGGTGCGGACTTTAATGGCCAGTAGGTCTGGAGCCATCTTCGAGTGAGAGTCACTAAGAAAATGCCGGGCTCGCAAATCGGCATATATCGGCTCGGTCGGGCTGAGCCCCCCTTCCACCAGACGGTGAAGCAGACCGCGCTCCAAGAGGATGAATTCGCCAGCAAGATTTGTAACCACATAGCGAGTCGCGTCCAGCTCAGTAAAGTTGAACGGCAACAGCGAATAGGAGGGCAAGGCGGAGGACTGCTTGCTGAAAAATTCGATAGGTTCGAATTTGCTCATGACAGCCCCTCAGACTGCAGGTGCAGCGCCATCCGGCGCAATAAGGCCAGTCTTGGAGAATGCATGCGCCAAGATGAGATTGCGTACGCCTTCCGTTTGGATGCGGATTTGTTCTCTAAGTTGCTGGTCCAGCGCTTCGTTGTGAAGCTGTTGCACTAGGCGGGTCAGCACTTTGTCCGACATGGGTTTCAACGGCTGCAGAGTTACCTGAATAGAGCCCGGTCCATCACTCATCACAGCCTGTACGTTGAAAGAAGCTTGGTTAGTGAAGCGATAGCACGCCTTTTGAACAGCTAGGAGGGAGTAAGCGCTTGCGTCAAATTCGACTAAACGGGTTTCCAACACGATGAATCCTCAAGGGAACGCGTGGCGCCAACCACACAGAGACAAACGCCCCGAATTCGGGGCGTTTTAGCAACAGCTATCCATCTCGCGAAAGCGAGACAGCTACACCTTACAACTTTCCCGCGGCTTAGTAGGCCGAGCGGTGGCTGTAATGGCTTGCGTGGGATGCGTGAGAAGCGTGAGAGTGGTGATAGGCAAACATCTGCCCTGTGCCTGTCGGCTTCACCATCAGTGAATGTAGCTCACCCTGCTGAGCGTAGAACGACTGGGTAAAACCCAGCGTGCGGCTAGCGCCTTCTTGAGTAGCTGTCGTGGGCTTCTCAGAAGCAGCTGAAGGAGCGGACTCCAGCTTCGCAGCAGCCTCACCGGTCAATGCCGCAGCAGCCATGGTTACCGGAACAAAAAACGAGAATTTTTTCATTGCCCCTCCTTTTTATGCACAATGAAACCAGTTTATTCGTTTTTTTCAGTTAAAAACACCCAAACCCCTACTTATACGTCCACATGGGCAGGTCAAAACGATTTGACTTGCGCAATTTCTCACAGATAGCCGCATTTGGCTCGATTTCAACTCCTACGGTGGCCTCCTCTTACCTCAGGTTTCCGGCCAATAGGCTTCGTCAGAGAGTGAATCATCACCTCACCTCAGCCCGATGCGTTTCTATGCTGCTTGGTATGCGTCTTTCACACGCTATACCGCTCTATTGGGGCCCCCATTGTGCGCCCCCGATGGAGAAGACACTTGAACACCGAAAACAAGAAATCCGGCGGCCAGCACCGTGCCGGCATGGTCCAGATGAAAACCTGGCTCCCGAACGAACTGAAGAACGACTTCGCTTCGCTTTGCGCTGTGCAAAGACTCTGTGCTTCGGTAGTGCTGCGTAGCCTGCTTGCCGCTTACGTTTTTCATGCGTCTGGAGCCCCGCATGGCAAAACGGAACAACGCTGAGCAGATAGCTGAACTCCAGGCACAAGCGGCAGCAACGCGACGGGCAGCGGAAGCCGCAGCAGATGTCTTGACACAAGACCTTGCCTTCGCGGCGGCAGCAACGCTTGAATCTGTAGCTAGGCATCAACTGCGGCGCAAGACAACTGAAGAGGCGCCCGTCCTCTTGTTGCCCGACAACGCGTCCATTGCTGAAGTACGCCAGGCCCGATTGCGGCGAGCGGTCCAACGGGGCAAGGATGTGTTCCTTCCCACCTGGAGAGAAGCAACGGTTGGAATTCCAAATGCACTGCTGCGGTCGTCCCTGTTTTCGGCTGCTGGCGTCACCAACAAGCCGCTGATGAACCTGGAGATACGTGTGCAAGGCGACACCTCTCTCACTCTGACGGGACATCCGCTCGGCGATTATGACCGGCGCGTTTTCGCTGCTTGTCTCAATTACTATCGGGACGACAGGCCTCTCTGTCCAGGCAGTGAGCTGCGTTGGGTAACGGTGACGTTCTGGCAATTGGCGCGGAACCTAAATGTTAGCTATTGCGCCAACACGCACCAGGCCATCCGCGACAGCCTCATTCGGCTTAACGCTGCACATCTGCGCATTCGGGTGAAACGCGTCGACATCCCGATGCCGCGGCTCTTGGATGTTCTGTTTGACGATGGCTACCAAGGGAAAGACACGCCAGCACGCTTGCTCAAAGGGAGCGACCTGATTTCCTTTCGCATCCTGGAGTCGATGGCGACGCTCTTCGGCCCAGAGGACTGGAGCGCGGTCAGCGAGGCTGCGCTGCACGACTACTCAGGTCTGCCAGCGTGGCTCGCAAGCTACTACAGCACGCACGCGAAGCCGTTCCCTGTGAAAGTGGAGGACCTTTTCAGGTGGAGCGGCGTGGTCTGCGAGTTCCGTGAGTTTCGACGCCGGCTCAAACTAGGCCTCGAACGGCTGCAACGGGTGGACGTGCCAGAAAAAGTAAGGCTCGTGGCATACGAGCTCACAAATACGCACCTGACGGTTGAACTGGAAAGATGGAAGCGGTCGTCGTGACGCCTTCACGTCTGCTGCTTGTGAGCTTCACCTCCGCCTCAAAGATATTTATGCTGCGCCAGGGTCAATATGACAAATGAACGCATCTCGCCGCAGACGAAGGGAACCTCCGAAAAGATTCCATGGGCCCAACGTGCCACTCAAGGTGTGTGAGCGCTTCAACCTAGCCAAGAACAGCCACGCGGCCCGTCTGGCGCGGTGGAGCAACACTAGGGACGGCCAATTGCAGCCCCAATTCAACATGAGTGCCCTTTTGGACAGAACGGACCACACCTAACTCTATTGCCTGCCAGCCTTTGCCACGCATGCGGCAAATACGTCATTACACAAGCGCTCCCGCTGCCGATTGACAGCCACCATAAACCGTCTGGCGTAATCCCACATTAATATGTCGAGTTAGACGGACGGCTATCTGCCGCCTCCTGACCTAAGACGAGGCAACCTGTACTTATGGCAAAGAAATCGGGGTCGAGTCCGCTGCTCATCGGAGCAGTCATCATAATCGGGGCCATCGCGTCTATTCCAAAGGAGGTTTGGGTCCTCATTCTTCTCATAGGCGGCACAGTGTTTGTTATTTGGCTCGCCAAGAAACTGCTGGGCGGAAAATCAAGCGCTGGATCGTCCCTACCAAGCAAAAGTGCGCAGCCATATCCTTCGCGCACGCCCAATCCGGCACCACCTGCCCGTCCTAGACAGCCAGCCCAAAAAATGGGGGACGACAAGTACGCAAGCTTTGTCGTCGACGAAACGCCAGAGGACAGTGAATACCGTGTTCCTCAGCCCACCAATGCAAGTGACGGAGTGCGATGGGTACCCGCCGGTGAGAACGTGAACCTCGCCGGGTTCGATGTCCCCGGAGGGCTGCTCTACGTAGCAAGTGGCCAGCGGAACGAGTATGGCCAAACAGAGCCATCACTCATCAATCCGAAGTTGCGCATTTCCAGTAGCCCCGTCGACTGGTCCCTTCGACTCACCGATTATTGGCCTTCGTATTCATCCATATCTCCCGACGCACGACGTGCCTATCTGCAGTGGCTCGCCGATGGTCGGCGTGCGCCTGACGCTAACATTGGATACGTTTTCTTGTTCTTCTACGGCCTAGAGCGCCGAGTTTTGGTCGACCTTGGCGTGGATTCCACGATGAGTGGTGAGGCCGCGGCCATTCAGGGAGAAGTCCGACGTTTGCTCAAAATCTACGGAGAAAACAACTCCTTCCATGGCTATGCAAGTCGCTTTCTCGCCTTCATCGAAGCTAGAGGTTACGACAATCAGCCCATAACACCTGACCCACCCAAAGTCCTTGAGCAGAGCTATGAATTGCCACTGAGCCTGAAACTCGGCCTGGGGAAATTTGCTGTCGCGCAAAAACCTGTTCCTGCATCGTGGGCCATGGCATGGGCGTTGAACGACCCAAACATCTGCCGGCGGACCCCCGTGTCTCGATGCGAAACGGAATTCAAGTCGCTTTTCAGTCGCAAGTACGCAGAAGCCTATGGGGATGGCATCGTACTTAGGCTCAATAAGACAAAACTCCAAGTTTCTTACCATCCGGCATCGAGCGCCCTGGCCGGATGTGTCGCCCCCCGTAACATCGGAGACTTACCTGACGTCACGGCTGTCAAAGGACCTATTCAGAAGCTGCAAGCCTTGGTAGATACCTGCACTGAGTCACTGGACTCCTTTAGTCGCTTCATCGGACGCAATCCAGACAAGGCCCAAGCGCTTGAAGGACTACTGCAGTTGCCAGTAGAGCTTTGGCCCACGACTGTTCGTGCCGAGCTTGATGACATCAAGAGCCGTGTGGGCGAAGGCATGCTCGTTATGGCCTTTGGAGAACTTTCCGGTCGTCTCAAAAGTGCCGGCCCTCTGTCTCGCGACAAAGTGCTGGGCTTGGCCCGCGCACTCAAGGCACTCCACATCGGCATGGAGCCGGATGTTCTCACCGGAAGTCGAACGCCCAAGGCCGAGGACAAGATTGCCCTATTCACGATTGCAACCGAAGACGACGCAGGGGGAAGTGAACATGCCTATCAAGCTGCCGCAGCCACGCTCGACTTGGCTTGCATGGCTGCGCATGCCGACGGCGAAGTCTCGGCACACGAGTTGATGTCGCTGACCAAGCAAATCAACGCTTGGACCCATTTGAGCGATACTCAACGCAAGCGGCTCAGAGCACACCTTCGTCTTGGCATCGACCAGCCTGCAACTCTTGCTAGCCTCAAGAAGAAGCTCGAACCCTTGGCCGAGGACGCACGCCACGCGATATGTCGACTTCTGGCCCACCTGACGCAGGTTGATGGCGTCGTAAGTCCGGCTGAAGTGAAGTTCCTGGAGCGCACCTACAAAGCAATGGCACTCGACGCCAGGCTCGTGTACTCCGACCTACACGCAAGCGCCCCCGCATCAACCGTTGCAACGCCTTCTGCAGACACCACAACCAAAGCGCCAATTGCGACGGCCACAACCAACGGGGGGACTTTCGCTCTCGACCCTGCTCGTATTGCGCAGTTGGAGAAGGAAACCGCAGAGGTATCCGAACTGCTTGCAAGGGTGTTCGTGGACGAAGAAACACACGAACCGATACCCGTTGCCGAGACAGAACCCACCGAGGAGTCCGCGCAGCCCTCTGGAATCCTCGGCCTTGATGCAGACCATTCGGCCTTTGTTCGCCTGCTCATTACTCGAAGCTCTTGGCTTCGGGAAGAACTCGCGGATGCAGCCTCCGATATGGAACTCATGCTTGATGGCGCACTGGAGCACATCAATGAGGCGGCCTTGGATGCCCTCGAAGCACCGCTAACCGAGGGAGATGACCCTATTGAAATCAACAAGGAAATCCTGGAGGCGCTCCCTGTATGAGCACAATACGCGCAAAAGACCGTGATGCGGTTATTCAGTCACTTCGTGCGGGAGTGGTCCCGCGAGTGGGTCAGCATCTGATTCAGGTTGGACGTGTAAAGGAACTTGAAGCCCTGATGAAGGACGTTGAGCGCATCGCTGACGCAGGGTCGGGATTCCGAGTCGTCATCGGGGAATATGGCTCGGGAAAAACGTTTTTCCTTAATCTGGTCCGTGCCATCGCGATGGAGAAGAAGCTCGTCACGATGCATGCCGACCTCAATCCGGACCGCCGCCTCCATGCAACAGGAGGACAAGCCCGCTCCCTTTACGCGGAACTGGCCAAGAATCTATCGACGCGCACCAAGCCTGATGGAGGCGCTCTGCCCGGCATCGTCGAGAAGTTCATCGCACAGGCGAAATCCGAAGCAAAGGTAAGCGGAAAACCCAGTGAAGATGTCGTTCGAGAACGCTTGGACCATCTTTCAGAGATGGTGAACGGCTATGACTTCGCCGAGGTCATAGCGGCATATTGCCGCGGGTTCGACGAAGGCAATGAGCTACTCAAATCAGACGCCATTCGTTGGCTTCGCGGAGAGTTCACTACAAAAACAGACGCTCGAGCGGCACTCGGTGTCCGCACCATCATTGATGACGCTTCAATATATGACCAATTGAAGTTGTTGGGACGCTTCGTCCGGCTTGCCGGTTACGCCGGCTTGATGGTCTGTCTCGATGAGCTGGTGAACCTCTACAAGCTTTCGAACACTCAGGCTCGTAACGCGAACTACGAACAGATTCTCCGAATTCTCAACGATTCTCTCCAGGGCTCAGCCGACGGCCTCGGTATCGTGCTCGGCGGCACACCGGAGTTCCTGATGGATACGCGCCGTGGGCTCTACAGTTACGCGGCCCTGCAATCCCGTCTGGCTGAGAACACCTTTGCAAAAGCTGGCATGGTGGACTACTCCGGCCCGGTGCTGCGACTGGCCAGCCTTACTCCCGAGGACTTTTACGTACTGCTCAACAAGCTGCGACATGTCTATAGCTCTGGAGACCCCGCAAAGTATCTAGTGCCTGATGAGGCAATACCGGCCTTCATGACGCATTGTGCCCAACGACTCGGGGACGCCTACTTCAGGACACCACGGACGACCATCACCGCGTTCATCAATCTGCTGGCGATTCTCGAACAGAACCCCACTGTGAACTGGGCTGAACTACTTGACCACGTGGCCATCGAGAAGGACGACGGTGCTGTTGCTGATACGGCTGTAGAGGATGATGACGAACTCGCCAGCTTCAAGCTCTGACTCCCAGGGCTTTCAACTGCTGGATGAGCGCATCCAGCGGTGGATATGGGGCGAAGGATGGACAACCCTGCGCGATGCCCAAGAAAAGGCCATTCCTGCCCTCATCGACGCCGACCGCGACGTCATCGTGGCAGCGGCAACCGCAGCGGGGAAGACCGAAGCCGCCTTCTTTCCTATCCTGACCCACATGCTGAGGCAAGAGCACGACATTGGCACTGTGCTCTACATTGGGCCCTTGAAGGCGCTCATCAACGACCAGTGGAGCCGGCTATCTGAGCTGTGCGAGTCGTTGGACATCCCTGTCGTTGCCTGGCACGGCGATGTGGCTGCGAGCAAAAAGCAGCGCTTCATCAAAGACCCGAGTGGCATTCTGCTCATCACACCGGAATCGCTCGAAGCCTTGTTCGTGCGGCGTGGTTCCGCCATGCCAGGTCTGATGTCCCGACTTCGCTACATAGTCATCGACGAACTGCATGCCTTCATCGGCTCTGAGCGCGGCAAGCAGCTTCAATCTCTCCTCCATCGACTCGAACGAACTGTTGGGCGAAAGCTCCCGCTTGTGGGCTTGTCCGCGACCCTTGGAGACATGGGTTTGGCCGCCAGCTTCCTTCGTCCAGATGGCGCAAGTGCCGTCGAGTTAATTGTGGCGAAAAGTGGTGGTCAGGAACTCAAGGTACTTATCAAAGGGTATGTGGAAAAACCTCCGCGAGCAGAAGGAGAGCCCGACCTTAACGACCCCACCATGGAGGACCTCGTACAAGGAAGCACACTTGAGGTCGCTCAACACCTCTATGCCGCGCTGCGGGGCTCCAATAATCTGGTGTTCCCCAATAGTCGCAGACAGGTCGAAATCTATGCCGACCTGTTGCGTCGAAACTGCGAGCGGAACAACGCACCCAACGAATTTTGGGCGCACCACGGCAGCCTCTCCAAGGAATTCCGCGAGGAGACCGAACGAGCCTTGAAGGATGGTGTTCGAGCAGCCACAGCTATCTGCACCACAACGCTCGAGCTTGGCATCGACATTGGCACGGTCAAGAGCGTTTGCCAGATAGGGTCTCCGCCGTCCGTGGCCAGCCTCCGCCAGCGACTAGGCCGGTCTGGCCGCCGCAAAGGCGAGCCGGCAATATTGCGCGGTTACTGCATTGAACCCGAGCTGGGGCCCAAATCAGGTCTATCTGACTGCCTTCGCGAGGGACTCGTTCAGTCGGTAGCGATGGTGAGGCTGCTCATCAACGGATGGTTTGAACCACCCAGGGTCGGCGGCCTGCATTTATCTACCCTTGTACAGCAACTCCTCTCCATCGTTGCTGAACAGGGTGGCGCCACCGCCTCGGAGTTGTGGGCCTGTTTGGTGAAGGATGGCGCGTTCTCATCCTGCTCCCGCGACGATTTCGTTTCCTTGCTCCGTCACCTCGGTGACAAGCTGCTAGTCAGCCAGGATAGCTCCGGGCTACTTTTGCATGGGGAGCTTGGTGAAAAGCTCGTCAATCACTACGACTTCTACGCAGCATTTGCTTCGGACGATGAATTCAGGATTGTGTGTGAAGGTCGAACACTCGGCTCACTGCCTGTTTCGCACCCTCTACTACCGAACCAGCGCATCATCTTCGGTGGCCGTCGCTGGCGTGTGATTGATGTGAATTCGGAGCAAAAAGTCATCGTTGTCGCTCCGGACAAAGGTGGAGCCCCACCGGCGTTTGATGGGGGTACCGGCATGGTCCACGACATTGTTCGACAGGAGATGCGCCAGGTACTGAGTGAGACGAACCCAGTTCCATTCCTGGATGCCACTGCATCAACGCTTCTTACCGAAGCCCGCCACTACTATCGAAGAGCGGACCTTGACTCGAACTGGCTCATCAAGAATGGCAACGAAGCAATACTGCTTACATGGCGTGGTGACTGGGTAAATGATGGCCTCGCGATATTGCTGGCGTCTGCGGGCTTGAACGCAACAAACGAGGGGGTGGCGTTGGCTGTTTCTGGCGTCTCCACCGATAGGGTAATTGACGCGTTGACGGACATCGCGGAGCGGCCACACCTGGACCCTCAATCAGTTCTGGCAGATGCCAAGAATCTAGTTCGCGAGAAGTGGGATTGGGCGCTGCCGGAAACTTTGCTCCGCAAGTCGTTCGCGTCACTCCACCTTGACCTAACTGGAGCACAGTTACTTGCAAGGAAGTTGGTGGCGCAGTCTTGAGCTGAAACAGCGAGCTTTCCCACACGAGGCACAATTCAGTTACAACAGACGGCCCAATTGGTTACTTGCGATAGTTGAAAAAAATGGATACCGTAAAAACAGGCTCTCAGTGAGCCAACCGTTGAAATGCGCCTAAGCTTTATGCCGCAGATGGCAGGTTGCCCTATTGGTGAACGGACCAAAAGGACGCAACCATGCGGGTTTCAAGACATTTTTGGCAGCGCAAACAAGCTCAGGGCCGACTCCGGCGTCTTCCGTTTTCCGTCACCCGGCGACGTTACCGCTCGCCTACTCCTTCCTGCCCAAGGAAGGGGCTTGGTCTTCCCCATACTGAGCTGGTTGCCCCGAATACAGCACTGAGGCCACCGCTTCAGTGGGTGCCAGCGACAGGTGCGTCACCTTCAGAACGCGCATCACCTGCAAGAAAAACACGAAAGAAAACGAGCCCCGCGAAATCTTGTTCGCCAGAGAGCGCTCCGTCTCGTGCATTGCATTGGCCTGCATCAGCTTGGCCAGCTTTGCGTAGGTCACACCACGTCGCTGCAACTCGGCTCTCAGGATGCCCTTCGCCTCTGCTTGCCAGTACGGCAACGATTTCAAATCGGTGGTGGGCTCCTCGTTCATCGCACCAGTCTATCAAAAACACACCATCACTACCGCGATATACATCCCATATATGGGATTTTTTAGCTGCATCAGCGCAGCACGGCTGTGCCCTCCCCCTATACCTTGACCCCGCTGCCTTGTGGCCGGGGACATTTCAAACAAATGCCCGGCCGCGCTCCGCTGCCGGCAGGTATGTGGAAAGCAAGCATGGCAGCCAAGATTAAATGGTCTGAAGCAAAAATCGCCCAGCTGGAACGAGAGGGGCGAGGCAAAGGGGCTGGCGCTGAATACAAGCCTTGGGTACAGGTGAACGACTTCTCGTCCCGTGGCTATAGTCGCCGCGTATTCAGTCAAAAGACAGGTCGCGTCCATCACCTCCTCTCCGAGGTGGAATGGCAGTTGTTCCTTCTGCTGGAGTTTTCGCCAGCAGTGCTAGACATCCGGGAACAGTACCCACTGAAGCGCGAGCAGACGCTCTCCATCGCCACTGAACTCGGCATTCGCCACCCAACCTACCCCGGCACATCTGTCTCCACAGTGATGACCTGCGATTTTCTGGTCATCCTCCAGGAACATGGGGAGCAGGTCGTTCGGGCGTTCAGCTGCAAACGGGAGAACGGGGTGGACGGGGAACGCGACGTTGAGAAACTCGAAATCGAACGCAGCTACTTCAGTGGTCGCGACGTACCCCATCACCTCGTCTTCGACAGTTCGCTCCCGAAAAACAAAATTGACAACGTGTATTGGTGCCGCGGGGCCAGCATCAACGACGACGACACCTACGAATACGACGGCGCCTTTGCGGAGCACCGGCAGCGTCTCATCAACGAGTTGTCGCGCAAGCCAGTTGGTAGCCTGACCCAGTTCTGCGACAACTACGACCGACTGACAGGAGTCAAACCGGGCACAGGCCTGCGTGTTGTCCGAGCACTGCTCTGGAATCGCGAACTCCTGACAGACCTCAATACGCCAGACCCGGCCCGGCAGCCGGCTGTCATGTTCAGCCTGGCGCCTAATGTTGCCCCGCAAGCCCGGAGAGCATGACGATGCTGTTCAAAAACCAGATACTCACCTTGGTGGAGAGCGGTAATAACTTACGCATCCTCAATGTCGACCCCGTCAACAACATGGCCTGGCTCTTCGACCTTAAACACCCCAAAGCGCTACCTCGACCCCATCTCTTGGAAAGCGTGGAAGAGGCCTTGCGCGAAGGTCTGTTAGTCGAGTTCGAAGCAAGCGCCCCAGCCGCCCCCCGAAAACACTCCGAAGCAGCCGTATCACGCCGCGACAAGGCCTACGACGCTATCGAGCCCCTTATTCAACACCCCGGCATCCTGGATGCCTTGAATCGCCCCGGCTTCCCTAGACTGCTCCGAGCTTCATGAAATACTGCTTTTCGTAGTCTATCGGAGACATGCCATTTGCGTGGCTATGTCGCCGT
>NZ_PKRR01000006.1:0-198647 GCF_002855595.1 Uliginosibacterium sp. TH139
TAACGTTTGACGTGAGGGGCCGCCGTAGCGGCGAAGCCGCGAAGGGAACCCACAAGCGCAGCTTGTGGGCGGTCCCTCTCGACGGAATGGTTAGGCAACCCTCTCAATTTTGCCACCATCTATATTTAGTTTGGAATAGCTAAAGCAGCCATCGAATAAAGGCATAAAAACCAGCGACAGTGAAAGCGACAACAAAAATGAGGAAAACTACCAGAGCAACATTGGCATAACGAATCGGCTTTGCATTCATCGGGCTCTTGAACCAAGAGGATTCTGGTTCTGACTCGGATGTGTTTTTGTTTTTTCAAATCTAGAAAATATGAAACGTCGCCACGCGTAGCAGAGAAAACCAAAAAACGCAGAATCCATCAAAATCCCGGCAAGCCAAGAGAAATCCACCCAATCTAACGGCGGTCGTGGCGGCGAAAATTCTAACCACCACCACATGAATACCATGTTATTGGCAATGGCTGCGGTCAGAGCCCCGAATAGTATAGGTTTGTCTTTTGAAATAAATGCAATCACGGCGGAAATAAAAACAGCAGCGATTAGGCCGGAAATTTGTTCAGAGTTACGGATCGAGAGTCCAATGTGTAGCGAGTAAATTTCAGAAGAAATAAATATACAAATATTGTTTAAGATTGCGCCGATAAAAATCGAGACAACAGTTGACGCAAACAAAGACGTACGTAACGACATGAGCGACGCCTAACGTTTGACGTGAGGGGCCGCCGCAGCGGCGAAGCCGCGAAGGGAACCCACAAGCGCAGCTTGTGGGCGGTCCCTCTCGACGGAATGGTTAGGCGATTTTGCGGGCATCACTTGAAATCAATGCATGCTAGGCGCATGGAAGAAAGTGTTTTTGTATCTGTCACAGGCTGCGGCGGAGGTGTTGTAGCTGAGGCCGCCCGTGCGCGCAATTCGCGCATTGGGGTTAAGGTGGCTGATTTGATATCGGTTTGATGCTTCCCGCTCTCCAACGGCAAAGTAACTGAGCCATTCGGACCCATCATTACTTTCTTTCCGCAACCATCGATTGAAATCAACATTTCCAGATAGTAATCGGACGTTAAGTTTTTAACGACAACAGAATTTAACGTCGTTTGAACATCGAATGAGTTTTCTGCAAATGAATACGTGGGTAACGCAGCTATCAGGGCTAAAAAGATTTTGAATGTATTTCTCATGCTCAGACCCAATGATTCAAAACGCCTAACGTTTGACGTGAGGGGCCGCCGTAGCGGCGAAGCCGCGAAGGGAACCGCAAGCGCAGCTTGCGGCGGTCCCTCTCGACGGAATTGTTAGAGCGCGGACCACTTTGCACCACGCCCAGAAATTAAAGCTTGGCATACATCACCAATGCACTGCACATCTACGGGATGACGTTTGTGGTCATCTGCGCTGTCGCGCGCGAGCCAAATTCTGAATGGAACGCTTTTGGCAAAGCAAAGCTGAATCATTTGATATGCAGCTAGCTCTGTCGCGGAGCCGCTATCAGAAATTGCTTCTTGTAAGTCACCAATCAGTAAATCACTGGTGCCCGTTTCTCCATCGTGAACCAAAAACACTGGGGCACCATCTTCTTCAGCGAGCTCACCTTCAAGCGACGAAATATAGCGCTGCGCGTTAGCGGCAGGCACCAACTCCACACCAGCAACAACTTCGCTGTTTGGAATTCTTCCGCTAACGGTCATGAAGTAACTCATAGAGCGCTCTAACGTGAAGTAGTCCTCAAAACGAGGAAATAAAGGTTTATTTGTCAAAACGACCCGCAAGGGCAAGCCATTGGTTATTAACGGGCTTGTTGTCTTTACTGGCCTCATGATGACAAATAAAACCACGACCGCCAAGACGGTGCCGGGCGCGGCTGCCCCGGCGTCCCTTGAGCCTGGCGCTGCGCCGAAACTGCTCGATCTGTTGCGTGATCGCTTGCGTTTGAAGCATTACAGCATTCGCACCGAAGAGGCTTATCTGCATTGGGTCAAACGCTTCATTCTTTTTCACGGCAAGCGGCATCCTGCAGAGATGGGCAAGGATGAGGTGGAGGCGTTTCTGACTTCGCTGGCGGTGGAGCGCAATGTGGCGGCCTCTACGCAATCGCAGGCGCTTTCGGCGATCCTGTTCCTGTATCAGGAGGTGCTGGGTCAGGTGCTGCCTTGGCTGGATGAGGTGACGCGGGCGAAGAAGCCGGTGCGCTTGCCGACGGTGTTGGCGGTACCCGAGGTGCAGGCCTTGATGGCGGCGGTGGATGATCCGGAGATGGCACTGCTGGTGCGCTTGCTCTACGGCACAGGGATGCGGGTGATGGAGGGGGTGCGCTTGCGGGTGAAGGATGTGGATTTTGCACGGCGCGAGATCGTGGTACGCGAGGGCAAGGGCAACAAGGATCGGGTGACGATGCTGCCGGGGAGCCTGGTGGAGCCCCTGCGCGCGAAGATCAAGTGGCGCCAGCAGCAGCACGTGGCGGATCTGGCGCTCGGGCGCGGCTCGGTATATCTGCCGCACGCGTTGGCGGTGAAGTATCCGGCGGCGGATTCCTATTTTGGCTGGCAGTATGTTTTTGCAGCGACGGGCTTTTCGACGGATCCGCGCTCGGGTGTGATGCGGCGCCATCATATTGAAGACCAGCGGGTGCAACGGGCTGTGAAGAAGGCGGCGCACGCGGCAGGGATCGTCAAATCCGTGTCGCCACACACCTTGCGCCATTCGTTTGCAACGCATCTGCTGGAGGCTGGGCAAGATATCCGTACCGTGCAGGAACTGCTGGGCCACAAGGATGTGAGCACCACCATGATCTACACCCATGTGCTCAATCGCGGCGGGCTGGCGGTGCTGTCGCCGCTGGACCGGGTCTGATGGGCTTCGGGTGATAGACACGGCCTTGTTTTTGTGACGATCCAGCGCCTTGAGCAGGCTGATCTTTGTGGGGGCTCCGGAGGGGGCGAGTCTGAGATTCAGGGGTGGGGCTTTGGCCTCACTGTTTTGGTGAGGGTGTTTAGATCTTTTCTGTGTTGTATTGGCAGGCTTTGAGCGGGCAGGCGGGCCTGGGTTTTAGGGGGCTGGATGCACGTTTTTCCGTGGCAGGAAATGGGGGGCGTCTCTGTCCGAAACCAGCGCCAGATCTGTGCGCGAAGGCGCAGTCGGCTGGCTGCGGTAGAATCCGCCCCTGACCTGTTGTCCAGATTGAGGATACCGACGTGAGCGTAGTAACCGGATTGAGAAACCTGAGCCAGCAAACCCTGTTCAAGAAGGGCGATGTATTCGTCCTGTTCGGCGAGCTTTTCGGGCGCGGCTACGCCAATGGCCTGGTGAACGAAGCCCGTGATGCCGGCCTGACCCTGATTGGCATGACCGTGGGCCGTCGCGAAGCGGATGGCAGCCTGCGCAAGCTGAATGACGAAGAGCTTGCTGCGGCCGAAGCCAATTTCGGCGGCAAGATCATCAATGTGCCGATGATGGCTGGTTTCGACATGGATGCCCCCGCTGGCACGCCTACCGTGACCTCGCTGGTCAACGAGATGGGCCTCAAGACCTGGCAGGAAGACAAGCTCGACTGGGCGCATGTGGAAGCCTGCCGCGCAGTCGGCGTGGCCCGCTTCAAGGCCGCCGTGACGGAAGCCATGGCGCAGCTCGACGGCATGATTCCGGATGGCGCCAACGTATTCTTTGCCCACACCATGGCTGGTGGTCTGGTGAAGGCCAAGGTCTTCCTCGCGATTGCCAACCGCATCTACAAGGGCCGCGGCGACCGTTTCATGTCCTCGCAGGCGCTGATCGAGTCCGATCTCGGCAAGCTCAACCTGATGAACTTCGATGAAGTCACCGCCAATACCTTCGGCTACTTGATCGAAGGCTCCGCTGCGATCCGCGCCCGCGTCGAAAAAACCGGTGGCGCCGCGCGTTACACAGCCTACGGTTACCACGGCACCGAGATCCTGATCGGTGGCGAATACTACTGGCAGACCTATACCAACTACACCCAGGGCTATGCGAAGAAGCGTCTGGAGGACATCGCCAAGGCAGCCTGGGACAAGGGTGTGAAGGCAACCGTGTTCAACTGCCCCGAAATCCGCACCAATTCATCCGACATCTTCGTCGGTGTGGAGCTCTCGCTAGTGCCGCTGCTCAACGCACTCAAACGCGAAGGCTGTGGTGCCTGGGGCGAAGCCCAGTGGGCTGCCTGCGAAGCGCTGCTGCAAGAAGGCCATTCGCTGGCCGCCATTCTTGAACAGCTCGATACCTACAATCAGGACCCCGTGATGGTGGGCTTCCGCAATTTCGACGCCTGGCCGATGAACAACACCCCGGAACTGGCAGATCGCATGATCGGCACCTCCGAATCCATCACCGCCATGCACAAGGAGCGCACGGCGCTGATCACCGACCACCTCTCCGGTGTGGTGATCGAAGCCACCGGCCCGCTGATGTTCAACGAAGCCGCCCAGCCCTCCGGCCCGGTGCTGTGGTTGAGCCACGACGTGATCGCCAAGCAGCTGGCGAAGCTGCACGGCTGATCCGTTTCGGCGTTTGAATGCAAAACAGCCCGCTGACGCGGGCTGTTTTGTTTGTGGAAGTCCTAGGGCGTCAATCGCCCGAAGGGCATTGCGCCGAATGCATCAAGCCGCAGCAAATGCTCCCAGCGCTGCCACCACATCGTCCCTGCTCACGCCTTCGACGAAGCTCGCCGGCACGCCGTCCAGCGCGGCGGCGCCTTCGTTTTTGAGGCGCCCGACCCACTGACCGGCATCACGGCCGGAGTCGAAGCCTTGGCTTTGCAGGAGCAGGCGGCCGTCAGCGCTGCTGAGCTTGAAGTAGAACTTGCCGTCGGCTTCGCGGTATTGCTTGAACACCGGCAACTGGGGGGCGGCGATTTCGGCTTTCTTTTCGACGGCGACCGGAATCGCGTTGAAGCGGCGCAGGCCGACGGCTTCGCGCAGCTCGGCCAGAAACGGCGTGGCGACGGCACGGGCCTTGGCGGCACCTTCCTGCAGCAGCGCTTCGATGTGCTCGGGGCGGCTCATCAGTTCGTCGTACTTGGCACGCATCGGGGCGAGGTCACGTTCCAGCACGGTGAGGAAGCGCTGCTTGGCTTCGCCCCAGGCGAGGCCGCTGCGCAGATCTGCGCGGAACTGGCTGCGTTCCTCGGCGTTGGCGAAGGCGTCAAAGAGGGTGACGAGGTGGCTGTTGTCCGGGTCTTTCGGTTCGCCGGGCAGCTTGGAGTCGGTGACGATGCGGGCCACCGCAGCTTTCAGCGCCTTGGCGCCGCCTTCAAACAGCGGAATGGTGTTGTCGTAGCTCTTGGACATCTTGCGGCCGTCCAGCCCTGGCAGCGTGGCGACGTTGTCTTCGATGGCCGCCTCGGGCAGCACAAAGAGTTCGCGGCCTGCACCAAAGAGATGGTTGAAGCGCTGACCAACGTCGCGGGCCATTTCGATGTGCTGGATCTGATCGCGGCCGACCGGCACCTTGTGTGCCTTGAACATGAGAATGTCGGCCGCCATCAGCACCGGGTAGCAATAAAGGCCCATGGTGACGCCGGCGTCCAGCTCTTCGCCAGCGGCTTCATTGGCGTCGGTGCTGGCCTTGTAGGCGTGGGCACGGTTCATCATGCCCTTGCTGGTCACGCAGGTGAGCAGCCAGTTGAGTTCCGGGATCTCGGGGATGTCGCTCTGGCGGTAGAAGGTGACGCGCGAGGTGTCCAGCCCGCTAGCCAGCCAGGTGGCGGCAATTTCGAGACGCGAGCGCTGGATGCGCGCGGGGTCGTCGCACTTGATCAGGGCGTGGTAGTCGGCCAGGAAGAAGAAACTTTCGGCACCGGGCTGGCGGCTGGCGGCAATCGCTGGGCGGATGGCGCCAGCGTAGTTGCCGAGGTGAGGGGTGCCGGAGGTGGTGATGCCGGTGAGTACGCGCAGAGTCATGATCGGATTCGGTGATGAGCGCCGGAGGGGCGGGCAAGGCGCAAGTGTACGGTGGAATTGGGCGTGCGGGGCAGTGCCGACTGCGGAATGGCGGGCGGGTGTTCAGTTCTCGTCCGCACTGCGCAGGAGGAGCGGATTCTGGCGCTGCAGTGGGTTGCGCGCCTCCAGTTCGCTGATGTACTGCGCCATGCCGTCTGATTCCCGCGCCAGAAAGTCTTCCACGGCACGGGCAAAGCGTGCGTCGGCGAGCCAGTGCAGCGAGCTGGTTTCCACCGGTTGCAGCCCGCGTGCGAGCTTGTGCTCGCCCTGGGCACCGCCTTCGAAGCGTTGCAGCCCGTGCTGGATGGCGTATTCGATCGGTGCGTAATAGCAGGCTTCGAAGTGCAGGCAGCTGACCTCGGCGAGCGTGCCCCAGTAGCGTCCGTAGAGGCTCGTGCTGTCGCGCAGGAGCAGGCTGGCGGCGATGTCCTGCCCGCTCTGATGGGCGATCAGCAGAACGCAATGCTGCGGCAGGCGCTCGCCCAGTAGCTCGAAGAAATCCAGATTGAGATAGGGGGCGGAGCGGTGCAGGGCGTAGGTGCGGGCGTAGCAGCGGGTGAAGAAGGCCCAGTCCTGCCGGCTGATCCGCGCTCCTTCGAGCACCCGCAGGCTGACGCCGGCTTCGGCCACGCGGCGGCGCTCCTGGCGGATCTTCTTGCGCTTCTCGCCGCTGAGTGCGGCGAGGAAGTCCTCGAAGTTGCGATAGCCCGCGTTATGCCAGTGAAACTGCACGCTGGTGCGGCGCATGCAGCCCAATTCCTGTGCCCAGCGCACTTCATCGGCTGCCGCAAACAACAGGTGCAGGGACGACAGGCCGCTGTGCTGGGCGGCTTGCAGAACGCCACCCAGCAGCGCACGGCGACAGGCTGCGTCAACGCCCAGCACGCGTTGCCCCGGCACTGGCGTGAAGGGTATGGCCGCCAGCCATTTCGGGTAATAGTCGAGACCGTGCCGGGCGTAGGCCTCGGCCCAGGACCAGTCGAACACGTATTCTCCCATCGAGTGCTGCTTGAGATAGAGCGGCATGGCGGCGAGCAGCCGGCCGTCGTCCCATAGGGCGGCGTGGGCGCTTTGCCAGCCCGTGCCTTCGCCGACGCAGGCGGTGGCCTCTAGTGCGTGCAGGTAAGCGTGACGCAGGAAAGGCTGGTCATTCGGCGCCAGGGCATCCCAGGCCCGGGCCGGGATTTCGCTGATGCGGGCGTGGTGGCGGAATTCCATGATGCGGTTCGAGATGCCGGGGGCGGCGCTTAGTGTTTTCCAAGATGATGCCTGAAGCAGGCGCCGCAGTCTGGCTTGCCGGAAACGCCAAGGGCCAGCGCGTGGCTGGCCCTTGGGCGGCGAAGCGGGAGGCGTTTATTCCTTGATGGCTTCGACGGAGATGCTCAGGGTGACTTCGTCCGACACATAGGGGGCGTACTTGCCCATGTTGAAATCGCTGCGCTTGAGGGTGGCCACGGCGTTGGCGCCGATGGTGTCCTTCTTCATCATCGGATGCGGCGCCAGCGTGAAGTTGGTGACCGTGAGGGTCACGGGCTTGGTGATGCCCTTCATCGTGAGGTTGCCTTCGATGGATGCCGGCTTGTCGCCCTCGAATTTCACGGCGGTGGATTTGAAGCTGATGCTGGGGTACTTGGTGCTGTCGAAGAAGTCTTCGCCCTGGATGTGGCCGTTGAACACTTCATAGCCGGTGTTGACCGACTTGGCGTCGATCACCACATCCACGGCGCCGGTCTTGGCTGCGCGATCCAGCGTGATCTTGCCGCTGGTCTTGTCGAAACGGTGCTGTTGGTTGCTGTAGCCGAAGTGGTTGTACTCGAAGCGCGGCGCGGTATGCGTCGGGTCGATGGCGAAGCTTTCGGGGGCGGCGAAGCTGGTCGCGGAAACCGCGGTCAGGGCGAAGGCTGCGATGATTTTTTTCATGGTGACAATCCTTTGGGTGGGGTGGGGATGGAACTGTTTATTTCTTTGCCGCGGCGAGCAGGCGGAACTTGATCTGGACGTCGTTGGCCACGGTGCCGAAATCGGCCCACATGCCTTCACCGATGGCGTAGTCAGCGCGCTTGATGGTGAAAGCGCCTTCGAAAACGCCGTTGGTTCCGTCGGCCTTGAAGCTGACCGGGGTGCTGACATCCAGGGTCTTGCCCTTGATCGTGAGCTTGCCGGCTACTTCAAAGCGGTTATTGCCCAGTGCCTTGATGCCGCTGGAGACGAAGCGCGCAGTCGGGTGGGTGGCTGTGTTGAACCACAGCTTGCCGCTGACCTCGGAATTGCCTTCCGCTGAGCCCACATCGATGCTGGCCACTTCGATCTCGAAGGCCGCGCTGGCCTTGGCCGGCTGGGCCGGGTCAAAGGCCAGCTGGGCCTTGAAGCGCTTGAAGCTGCCCTCCATCGGCACATTCATCTGACGGTAGGAGAAGCCCAGGCTGCTCTTGTCGGCAAGCAGCTGGCTGTATTCGACGGCCTGTGCTGCAGTGGAGGCGAGCAGGCTCAGCAACAGGGGAATGGTGTAGGCGAGGCGGATTTTCATGGCGGTTCCGGAGCGGGAGGGGAGTCAGGCTTTGTTCAGAAAGGGCAGCATGCGGCCCAGCACTTCGTCGCGATCGATCACGTAGTGTTTGAGGGCGGCAGCAGCATGCAGGGCGACCAAGCCCAGCAGGCCGAAATTGAGGGCGCCGTGCAGCTGGCCGAGCTGTTTGCCGAGTTCAACATTGCGTTCGAGCAGGTCAGGCAGCGGCAGCACGCCGAAATACACGGTAGGCACGCCCTTGGCCGAGCTCATCAGCCAGCCTGAAAGCGGAATCGCCAGCATCAGCAGATAGAGCAGGCGATGCGTCCATTCCGATGCTGCGTGCTGCCAGGCCGGCATCCCCGCCGGGGCGGCCGGAGCCGGGTGGGTGAGGCGCCAGCCGAGGCGGAACACGGCCAGCAGCAGCAGGGTGATGCCGGCCCACTTGTGCCAAGAGTAGTACTGCAGCTTGGCCGGAGAGAAAGGCAGGTCGCTCATGTAGAAGCCAAGCGCCAGGGTGGCGGAGAGGCCGAGGGCCAGCAGCCAGTGCAGGCGGATTGCGGTACGGGTGTAGGAGCCGGGGCGGGAGGAACTCATGGCAAGGCGCAGCCTTCAAGTCAGAATGAAGCGGACTTTACACAAGGCGTTAATTGCGTTGAATCTGCTTGCAGGCAATTAATTGTTGCGAAAACTGCAACTATTGGCGTGGAACTTTCCGGTGGGGCGATGAGCTTGAGCGGAAAGATGGCGGGCTGAGCGGGGCTGCAGGCCTGAACGTTTCAGGAGGTGCGAGGCTCAGTCCGTGGCAGCGGTGACCTCGACCAGACAGTCGTAGAAGGTCGCTCCCTTGCCCAGATCGGTGGGCGCCTGGGAGGTGACGGCGTTGGCGTTGCAGCCGTCGCCGGAGAGTTTCTGCCACCAGATCGAGGGGGCGCTGACAACGCCTTCGCGTATTCCGGGATGGGTTGCATCGACGCGCAGGCTGGCGTGGAAGGCGCCGCGCGCGTTGAAGATGCGAACCCGCGCGCCATTCTGCAGGCCGCGTGCCGCGGCATCGGCCGGATGCATGTCCAGCCAGGGTTTGCCTTCGGCCGCAACAAAGCGCGGCAGGTTGGCGAAGCTGGAGTTCAGGAAGTGGCGCGAAGGGGGGCTGACGAAGGCCAGCGGGTATTTCGCAGCCAGCGCTGGGTTGCTGCGCGGTCCCTCGCGCGGCGGTACGTAATGTGGCAGCGGGTCAATACCCTGGTGCGCCAAAGTGTCGGAGTAGAACTCGCACTTGCCCGAGGGGGTCAGGAAGCCGCCCTCGGCGAAAGGTGCATAGGGCGTCGGCACGTTCAGGCGCTGCCAGCCCTGTGCTTGCAGACTTGCCATGTCGATGTTGCCGCTGCGTGGGTGCTCCTTGCGGAAGGCCTGGGCGCCGATCTCTTCGTCGGTTTCGGCGAAGCAGGGTTCGGTAAAGCCCATGCGGCGGGCGAGTTCGCGGAAGACCCAAGTATTGGGCCGCGCTTCACCGAGCGAGGCGATGGCGGGCTCGTTCACCATCACGTTGAGATGACCGTAGGATTTGTGAATATCCCACTGCTCCAGCTGACTGGTGGCTGGCAGCAGGATGTCGGCAAAGTCGGCGGTATCGGTCTGGAATAGCTCGTGCACCACGCAGAAAAGGTCTTCGCGGGCAAAACCGGCGCGCACCTTGTTCGAATCGGGCGCGACGGCGACTGGGTTCGAGTTGTACACCATGATCGCGCGGATTGCCGGGTCGTCCGCTTCGAGCAAGGCATCGCCGATCGCGCTCATATTGATGTGGCGTGGCGGGAAACGCGAGTCGCAGGGATAGAGGTCGGGGCGTTCCAAGGCATGGCTGTCAGTGCCATAGGTGCCGGAGGTGGACAGCAGGATGCCGCCTTGTGGCCAGCGCCAGTGCCCGGTCAGCGCCGGTAGGCAGCTGATTGCGCGCATGGCGGAGCCGCCACCAGCGCAGCGGTTGAGGCCGTAATTCACGCGGATGGCGGCGGGGCGGCCGTCCTGACCGTATTCGCGGGCCAGTTGTTCGATGTCAGCGGCAGCCAGCCCCGTTTCGCCGGCAGCCCGCTCTGGCGTCCAGTCCGCGACGCGGCGTTTCAGGGCGGCGTAGCCGGTGGTGTAGCGCGCGACGTAGTCTTCGTCGACCAGTCCATCACGGATCAGCACATGCATCAGGGCCAGCGCCAGCGCGCCATCGGTGCCGGGCAGCGGCGCGAGGTGCCAGTCAGACTTCTCGGCGGTGAGGCTGCGGACAGGATCGATGCACACCACGCGGGCACCCTTGCGCTTGGCTTCAACGATGCGCGCCCACAGGTGCAGATTGGAAACAACCGGGTTACTGCCCCAGATCAGGATGTAAGGCGCGTCGGCAAAGGCTTCCGGATCAGTGCCGAGGGTTGCGCCGATAGTGGCCTTGTAGCCCTGATAGCCGGCTTCGGCGCAGATCGTGCGATCAAGGAAGCTGGCGCCGAGGCGGTGGAAGAAGCGCCGGTCCATCGAGCTGCCCTGCACCAGGCCCATGGTGCCGGCGTAGCTGTAGGGCAGGATGCTGCGCGGATCGGTCGCGGCGAGCTGGCGAAACCTTTCGGCGATGGTGTCTAGCGCCAGCTCCCAGCTGATGCGCTCGAAGCGCCCTTCGCCTTTCTTGCCGACGCGCTTCATCGGATACAGCAGTCGCTGCTCGGAGTAGGTGCGTTCCAGGTAGTGGGCGACCTTGCTGCACAGGGTGCCGCGCGTGATCGCCACATCCGGCGCACCGCGCACTGCGGTGGCTCGCCCGTCTTCAACCGTGACCTGCATCGCGCAGGTGTCAGGGCAATCATGCGGGCAGACGGCGCGGACACTGCGGCGGCTGTCGCTCATGGCTTTACCTGTGCGGAACGACGGGGGTTTCGGTGAGTTCGACGTAGCGCTTGCGGTCGGCATCGAAGCTGGCCCGCAGTTGCTCGATCTCGCGGAGCTTGGAGGCGATCACCTGACGGATGCCTTCAAGCTCCGAAGCATTCACGGCGATGTTTTCTGACAAAGTGCGCGGAATCGCCCCCTTGGCCGGCTTCTGCTTTTCGAGCTGGGCGTTCTGGGCGACCAGGTCGGCTTCACGGGCACGCGCGGCGCGGATTTCGCCTTCGATGTTGCCGATGTCGCGATCGCGGCGGCGATCCAGCTCACCGACCGTGGCGTAGGAGTCCAGCAGCACCTGATCGCGGCGGCGGGCTTCGGCCTCCTTGGCAACCTTGGCGCGTTGGGCGCGCAGCTCAACTTCGCGCCTCGCTTTCTGCTCGGGCGTCAGTGGCGCCTCGACTTCGCGTACCACCCGGCCGCCCAGAATTTCGTAGTAGGCGCGGTCGTAACAAATCTGCGGCAGGCTGTCTCCACAGGTTCGGCGACCCGTGCTGTCATTGCAGCAATACGTGCGCGTCTGAGCCTGTGCGGGCGCAGCCAGCATCAGCAGCAAGGGCAGCACGAGCAAGGCGCGCACAGACATTTCAACTCACTCCGTAGGTGGCTCGGTAGGTTTGCACCGCCGGCAGGTATTCAGCGAGACGGGCGTCATCGGCAATGAAAGCCATCAGATCGTCCAGTGTGGCGACGGCCACCACGGGGACGCCGAAGGCGTCACGCACTTCCTGGGCTGCGCTCTTAGCGCCGGTGCCGCGCTCCATGCGATCGATGGCAATCACCACGCCAGCCAGCTCGGCGCCATTGGCGCGGATGATTTCCACAGACTCACGTACCGAAGTGCCCGCCGAAATCACATCATCGACCACGATCACGCGGCCTTTGAGCGGTGCGCCCACCAGGGTGCCCCCTTCGCCATGATCCTTGGCTTCCTTGCGGTTGAAGCAGAAGGGGATGTTGCGACCCAGGGCGGCCATCTGCATGGCGGTACCGGCCGCGAGCGGAATGCCTTTGTAGGCCGGGCCGAAGAGGGTGTCGAAAGCGATGCCGGACGTGCCGATGGCCTGAGCGTAGAAGCGGCACAGCTCGCCAAAGGAGGCGCCGTCATCAAACAGGGCGGTATTGAAGAAGTACGGCGACAGGCGTCCGGCCTTGGTCTTGAATTCGCCAAAGCGTAAAACCCCCTTGCGCTCGGCAAGGGCGAGGAAATCACGGCTAAAATCCACGGCAATCAATCATCCACAAGAAAACACGCTGAATGTTACGCATCATCACTGCCAACCTCAACGGCATCCGCTCCGCAGCGACCAAAGGCTTCTTCGACTGGCTGGCGCAGCAGGAGGCCGATGTGGTCTGCCTGCAGGAACTCAAGGCGCAGGAAGCCGACCTCACGGCGCAGATGCTGCAGCCGCATGGTTTGCAGGGTTATTTCCACTGTGCCGAGAAGAAGGGCTATAGCGGCGTGGGCATTTACACGCGCCAGACCCCCGCGGCGGTGGCGAGTGGCATCGGGGTGGCCGAGTTCGACGCAGAGGGGCGCTATCTGCAGGCTGACTTCGATACGCCGGACGGGGGCTTGTCGGTCGTGGCGCTCTACCTGCCTTCCGGCTCCAGTTCGGAAGAGCGGCAGCAGGCCAAATTCCGTTTCATGGATGAGTTTGCGCCCCGCATGGCCGCTTTGCGTAGCAGCGGGCGGGAGGTGGTGATCTGCGCGGACTGGAATATCGCTCAGCGCGAGATTGACCTGAAAAACTGGAAGAGCAACCAGAAAAACTCCGGCTTTCTGCCCGAGGAGCGGAGCTGGATCGCGGCACGGCTGGCCGAGGGCTGGGTGGATGCTTATCGCCGCCTGCATCCCGAGGCGACTGACGAGTGCTACACCTGGTGGAGCAATCGTGGTCAGGCCTGGGCCAAGAACGTGGGTTGGCGGCTGGACTATCAGCTGGTCACGCCGGGCCTTGCTGCGCGGGTGGAGCGGGCCGCCGTTTACAAGGCGCAGCGCTTCTCGGATCACGCGCCGCTGAGTGTGGATTACCGTTGGAGCAACGCCTGACCCCTGATTTGAACAAGAGTTCAACAGGCTGGGGCGAGGCTGGATTAAAATTCCGCAAATCCGCTTTACGAAGACAATCATGGAAACTCTCGAACTGCTGCAGGAATTCATCAAGCGCCGGGTGCCGAATCCGCCGGAAAACGTGACGCTGGAAAGCAAGCTCGAAGAAGTCGGGGTGGACTCCTTGACCTTGCTGGACCTGATGTTTGATATGGAAGACAAGTTCGGCGTGCGCATGCCGGACGATCTGCCGCGCCCGGAGACCGTGGGTGAATTGATCGAAATCTTCGAAAAGCTCAAGCCGGCCGACGCTGCGATTCCGAATGAGTAATGCTGGCCGCCGCCGTGTGGCGGTGACTGGCGTCGGGCTGGTCAATCCCTTTGGCGGGATGGACGCTCAGGACTTCTTCGCGCGCCTGATGCGTGGTGAGTCTGCCGTTCGCCTCCATCAACATCCTGCTTCGCCTGCGCCACTGGCTCAGCCCGCAGGCATCTGCACCGGCTTTGACGCCGAGGCTGTACTCGGCCGCCCCCTGGCGGCCGTGACCGACCGTTACGCCCAGCTGGGCGTGGCTGCCGGCTTTGCGGCCTGGGACGACGCGGGCATGCCACGCCAGGGCGAAGAGCGCGACGAATACGGCGTGTCCTGGGGCACCGGCATCGGCGGCACGATGAGCATGGAGAAGGGCTATAACGACTTCTTTGTGCACGGCAAGGACCGCGCCCATCCGCTATCGGTGGTGCTGGTCATGAACAATGCGGCTGCCTCGCATCTGGCCATCAATCTAGGCCTCGGTTCGGCTTGCCTGACCTATTCGGTGGCCTGCGCTTCTTCGGCGATCGCGATTGGTGAGGCGATGCGGCGGATCCAGAGTGGTGAGTCGCAAATGGTGATTGCCGGTGGCTCAGAGGCTCCGCTGTCTTTCTCGATCATGCGCGCTTGGGAAGCCATGCGCGTGGTGGCGCAAGGGAACGAAGAAACGGCTTTCAAGGCTTGCCGCCCCTTTCAGGAAGGGCGTAGCGGTCTGGTCCTCGGCGAAGGTGCTGCGGCTCTGGTGCTGGAAGACTGGGAGCATGCCCAGGCGCGTGGCGCCCGTATCTATTGCGAGCTGGCCGGCTATGGCCAGAGCTGCGATCACACGCATCTGGTCAAGCCGGACGCCTACGGTCAGACCCGCGCTATGAACCTGGCGCTGCGCGAGGCGGGCCTGGCGGTTGAAGAGATTGGCTATCTGAACGCCCATGGCACGGCAACCCGCGAGGGAGATCCCTCAGAGATCGAGGCGCTGCGTCAGGTCTTCGGGGCGCATGCGGAGCAACTGCTGGTCAGTGCCAGCAAATCCATGCATGGCCACTTGCTGGGCGCCACCGGTGCATTGGAGGCGCTGATCACGGTGCTGGCCCTGGCGCGTGGTGAAGTGCCGCCGACCGCGCATCTCGATCTTGTGGCCGAAGATTGCCGCGGCGTGCGTCACGTGATGGGCGAGGGCCTGCGCAACGTGCCCTTGCGCGCGGCCGTATCCAACTCTTTTGCTTTTGGCGGCAGCAATGCCGTGCTGGCGTTCAAGGCGGTGTCGTGAGTTTTTTGTCCCTGAGTCTGCAGGCCCCGGGTGCCGCAGAGGCTGCCGGATGGCTGGGGGCGGCGGTTTATGGTGAGGCGCAGGCCTTGCCGGGGGCGGTGCATGTGCCGATGCCCCTGCTCGCCACTTCGCATACCTCCTTGCTGCATGCCTGGCACTGCGATGGCACGCTCAGTGAGGGGCGTCTGGGGGCCGTGGCTTATCGCCGCAGCGAAGACTTCCTGTTCGGAGTCCTGAGTCTGCCCGAGGCGGGGCGTGGCATGCAGGCTCTTGGTTTTGCCGCCTATCGCGACATCTTTGCCTGCCTTGAGCGTGAGGGCATGCCACAGTTGCTGCGCTTCTGGAATTACCTGCCGCGTATCAATGAGGCAGAGGGAGGCATGGAGCGCTATCGCGAGTTCAATGTCGGCCGTCAGGACGCCTTTATCGAAGGTAGCCATCCACATCTGGCCGGTTCTCCCTCGGCGTGTGCGCTGGGCTGTGGCGGCGATGCACTGGTGGTGTATTTCCTCGCTTCGCGACATGCGCCACTGGCGATCGAAAATCCGCGCCAGCTCAGCGCCTGGAGCTACCCGCAGCAATACGGTCCGCGTGCGCCGACGTTTTCGCGTGCCAGCCTGCTGCAGTTACCCGCGCAGGAGGTGCTGTTTATTTCCGGTACAGCCAGCATTCTTGGTCACGAGAGTGTGCATCCGGGCGATGTGGCCGCGCAGACTCAGGAAACCCTGCGCAATATCGAGGCCGTGCTGAGCGAGGCCAATCGCCGCGCCCGCCATGGAAGCTTTGCGGCGCGCGATCTGACGCTCAAGGTTTTCGTTCGCCATGCGGCAGATGTCGTTGCCGTGCAGCATGTGCTGGAGACTGAATTGGGCAAGGATCTGAATGTCATGTATTTGCGTGCCGATGTCTGTCGTGCCGAGCTGCTGGTGGAAATCGAGGCTTTCGGTTTTCTCGGAGCGGCTGCATGAAGGCGCTACTGCTGTTCCTGCTTCTCCTGGCGCTGCCCGCACAGGCCGAACTCAAGCCGCGCTGGGAGTTGGGCATGGGGGTGGCTGCTGCGACTTTGCCGGATTACCGGGGTTCGGATGAAGCCAGTGAGATGCTGCTGCCCTTTCCGTATGCGGCTTATCGTTTCGACTGGCTCAAGGCCGATCGCAACGGTGTGCGCGCCACGCTCTTCGATTCGGACAAGGTTGAGCTGAACCTGAGCGCCGGTGCCACGCCGCCGGTGAAGAGCAAGAATAACCAGGCGCGTCAGGGTATGAGCGATCTGAAGCCGATGATCGAATTCGGCCCCTCGCTCGATTTCAAGCTGTGGCAGAGCGACAACCAGGACACTCGGCTGGACCTGCGCCTGCCGGCGCGTGCGGCCTTCGAGTTGCGCGAGGGCATGCATTACAGCGGCTGGCTGTTCTCGCCGCGCCTGAATCTGGACTTCCTCAATGTGGGGCTGCCCGAAGGCTGGCGCGTGGGGTTGGTGACCGGCCCGACCTTTCAGGACAAGCATCTGAACGCCTATTTCTACTCGGTCGACGAGCAATATGCGCGCGCTGACCGCCCGGCCTACTCGGCCAGCGGCGGTTATACCGGCTGGCAGTTTCTAGGCGCTGTGTCACGCAAATTCGGCAAGACCTGGGTGGGCGCCTACGCGCGCTGGGATACGCTGAAAGGCGCGGCTTTCGAGGATAGTCCGCTGGTCAGGCGCAAGACCTATTTCACCGCCGGTATCGGCGTGACCTGGACTCTGGCGCAATCCTCGGAGATGGTCGAAGTCGGCGACGACTGAGGCGGTGCGCAAGATGAAGTCCCTGATTCTGCTGCTGCGCCGTGCGCATGCTTTCCTTGCCTTGCACCTCGGCTTGGGCTCGCTGGCGGCGGGCTGCCTGTTGTGGACCGCAGTAGCCTTGCCACTGAACCTGCTCCTGCCCCGTCAGGCTGGGATCCTTCTCGGTCGCCGTATCGCCATGCTGGGGTTCCGCCTGTATCTGTGGTGGCTGCGCCGGCTCGGCATTGGCCACTTCGATCTGCGTGCACTGGATGCTTTGCGTGAGGCTGGCCCGCTGATCATTGCGCCGAATCATCCAGGCCTGCTGGATGCGCTGATGGTGATCTCGCGCTTGCCCAATGTCGCTTGCGTGCTCAAGGCCGGCCTGCTCGACAATCCTTTGTGGGGCGCCGGTGCGCGTCTCGCCGGCTATGTGCGTAATGACTGGTTCATTGGCTCGATCAACCTTGCCGTCGAGCAGTTGCGCGGTGGTAGCCAGTTGCTGCTGTTCCCTGAAGGCACGCGAACTGAAACGCCGCCGGTACTGAATCCGTTCCGCGCGGGCACCGGCTATGTGGCCCATCGTGCCGGGGTGCCGATCCAGACCGTGATCATCGAGCAGGACACGCGCTTTCTCGGCAAGGGCTGGCCGCTGTTCCGCCCGCCCGTGATGCCGATGAATTTCCGCGTCCGTCTTGGCCAGCGCTTTGCTCCGCCCGATGACCCGGTTGCCTTCACGGCCGAACTGCAGGATTACTTTGCGCGCGAAATGCGTAGCCCGCCGCTTCCCGACTGACATGCCGACGCCCTCCCAGACCCATCTCGTCCTGATTCCCAGCTACAACCCCGGCGCCAAGGTGTATGAAACCGTGCGTGCCGCGCGCGCGCAGTGGAGTCCGGTATGGGTCGTCGTTGATGGCAGCACCGATGGTACGGATGCCGGCCTGCGCGAGATGGCGGCGACCGACCCCGAACTGCGCGTGATCGTGCTGGCGCAGAATGGCGGCAAGGGCGCGGCCGTGCTGCATGGGCTCGATGAAGCCGCGAAGCTTGGTTTCACGCACGCCCTGACCATGGACTCGGATGGCCAGCATCCGGCGGAGCTCATCCCGGCCTTCATGGCTGCCTCGCAACAGAATGCCGGCTGCATGGTTCTGGGCCGCCCGGTGTTCGATGCCAGCGCGCCAGCGCTGCGGGTGAAGGGGCGCAAGATTTCCAACTGGTGGGCGAATCTTGAAACCCTGTGGATGGGGGTCGGTGATTCGCTCTACGGTTTTCGCGTCTATCCGGTCGAGCCCTTGCGTGCCGTGATGCGCGGCCAGCGCTGGATGCGCCGCTTTGATTTCGATCCCGAAGCCGTGGTGCGCATGTGCTGGCGCGGCGTGACTCCGCTCAATCTTGATGCGCCGGTGAAATACCTCACGGCCGAGGAGGGCGGGGTCTCGCACTTTAATTACTGGCGCGACAACCGTCTGCTCACCTGGATGCACATCCGCCTGATGTTCGGTTTCGGCATGCGTCTGCCGTTGCTGGTTTGCCGCAAACTTTTTTCCTGAATCAACTTCCTGACCCGAGGTCACCATGTCCACCGATCCGAAACTCACGCCGGCCCATGCGCCGCACCAGCCGCTGACCGACTATTACGCCAACGAGGATGCGCGTGCCGGTTTCGTGCGCGAGATGTTCGATTCCACTGCGGAAGACTATGACCGCATGGAGACTATCCTCGGTCTCGGCACTGGCCCCTGGTATCGCGGTCAGGCGCTCGAGCGTGCGGGCCTCAAGGCCGGCATGCGCGTGATCGACGTGGGCACCGGCACCGGCCTGGTCGCCAAGGAAGCCGCCCGCATCGTCGGCGACGGCGCGCTGGTCACCGGCGTCGATCCCAGTCCCGGCATGATGGCCCAGGCCAAGTTGCCGGCCGGCGTGCAACTGGTGGAAGGCCGCGCCGAAGCGATTCCCTTCCCGGACGGCACGGCGGACTTCCTCTCCATGGGCTACGCGCTGCGCCACATCAGTGATCTGGAAGTCGCTTTCCGTGAGTTCCACCGCGTCATGAAGCCGGGCGCCAAGCTGTGTCTGCTCGAAATCACCCGCCCCGAGTCGTCCTGGGGCCGCTTCTTCCTCAAGATCTACATGAAGGGCATTGTGCCGCTGCTGGCTTTCGTGGTTGGCCGCCAGAAGAAGGGCACCTGCAAACTGTGGCGTTATTACTGGGACACCATCGAGGCCTGCGTGCCCGCCGCCCAGGTTGTCGCTACGCTGGAAGCCGCCGGTTTCGTGAATGCCCGTCGCTATATCGACACCAAGGGGTTGCCGATTCTGGCTGAGTATCAGGCCACCAAGCCGGAGTAAGCGAGCTTCGTAGGGAGGTCTTCAGCCCGTCATGTGCGGCTGGAGCCGCACCTACAGCATCAAGCACCATGCTCATCAGCCAGCTCCGCGATCACCTCCGCGCGCTCGGCGCCAAACCGGCGCACGAGCAGCGCATCCTGCGTGCCTGGCTGCAGGGCCAGCCGCTCACGGCCGGGCGCAAGAAGGCTGAAGACGTGCTGCCGCTGGCGGTGCGTGAAGCCTTGCCGGGGATTGAAGCCGAGTTGAACGCGCTGGCCACGCTGCGCAGCAGTCACCCGGGCGAGGACGGCTCGGCGCGTCTGCTGGTGGGCCTGCTCGATGGTCAGACCGTGGAGAGCGTGCTGCTGCCGCGCGATGGGCTGTGCGTGTCGAGCCAGGTGGGTTGTGCGGTCGGCTGCGTGTTCTGCATGACTGGCAAGGATGGCCTGTTGCGTCAGGTCGGCAGTGCCGAAATCGCTGCTCAGCTGGTGCTGGCACGCAAGCAGCGCGCGGTGAAGAAGGTCGTGTTCATGGGCATGGGCGAGCCGGCGCACAACCTCGACAACGTCATGGAGGCGATCGAGGCATTCGGCCTCTATGGCGACATCGGCCACAAGAATCTGGTCTTCTCCACGGTGGGCGACCCGCGCGTCTTTGAGCGCCTGCCACAAGGCCCGGTCAAGCCGGCGCTGGCGGTGTCCCTGCATACCACCGACGCCAAGCTGCGTGAGGAGTTGCTGCCGCGTGCGCCGCGCCTCGACCCGGCCTGGCTGGTCGAGCAGGCCGAAGCCTACGCCCGCGCCACCGGTTACCCGATCCAGTACCAGTGGACCCTGCTCGAAGGCATCAACGATTCCGAAGCTGAACTCGAGGGCATCGTGCGTTTGCTGGCCGGCAAGTACGGCCTGCTCAACATGATTCCCTACAACGCCAACGACGGCCTGCCGTACAAGCGCCCGTCCTGGGACAAGGCCCGCGCGATCGCCAAACGCCTCACTCAGGCTGGCGTGCTCACCAAGCTGCGTGACTCGGCCGGGCAGGATGTGGATGGCGGCTGTGGCCAGCTGCGGGCGCGCGAGAAAGAGAAGTTTGAGCCGGCCGTGGCCAAGGCGCAGCGAGTGGAGTGGCTGAAGCGCGGGACCTAGGGCCGACTTCAGTCGGCCCTTCACGCGTGGCGTGCGACTGAAGTCGCACCTACGACAATGGCTTACCAGCCGTACCAGGCATCCTTCAGCGGGCCGGCTTCCACCTCGCGCACGCTGACCTGCGTCTTGAGCCAGTCCAGCACCGCCTGGCGGGCTTCTTCCCTGACGGTGCCGGGGCCTTCGCTGCACACGAAGGCGTCGGTTTCGCTCAGCGGCAGCTGGCCGCCCAGCCCGACCAGCATCAGGCCCTCTTCGCGGGCACAGGCGCGCAGGCCTTCCCACACCGGCATGTAGGCGCGTGCATCGAGGGCTTCGCTGAACACAAGACGCAGTTCGAAGCCGGTCTCACGGTATTCGCCCACGCGCAGCTTCTTGCGCTGACGCGGGTTCAGGCGATGCAGCCAGGTGGCGGAGGGAACGGGGCGGTTGGTCATGGTGTGGGTCCGATGAGGGGGAGCTTGCAGGGTAGTAGTTGGGTGCAAATTTAGACAAGTCAGCCAGAAAAAACCGGCTTTGTTTTCAATTTCGATCGAGTGAAAACGCGAGGGAAAGGCGTAGCGAGCGCTTCAAGGTCGCGACGAGGAGCGGAAACGTACGCATGTACGTTGAGTACCGGAGTTGCGAGATTGGAGCGCGCTTAGCCTTGCACCGCGTTTAGATCATGCCGCCGTTGATCGAGATGACTTGGCCGCTGATGTAGGCCGCCGCATCCGAAGCGAGAAAGCCCACCAGGGCGGCGACTTCTTCCGGTTTGCCGGCGCGCTTCATCGGCACCAGCTGCTTGATGGTGTCGGCATCGAAGACGTCTTTCGTCATGTCCGACGTGATGATGCCGGGCGCCACCGCATTCACCGTGATGCCGCGGCTGGCGAGTTCCAGTGCCAGCGATTTGCTGGCAGCGTGCAGCGCGCCCTTGGCAGCGGAGTAGTTCACCTGGCCACGGTTGCCAGTGATGCCGGCAATTGAGGAAATGGTGATGATGCGTCCCCAGCGTGAGCGGATCATCGGCATGGTCAGCGGCTGGGTGACGTTGAAGAAACCGTTCAGCGACACGTCCAGCACGCGGCTCCATTGCTCGCGACTCATGCCAGGGAAGACGGCATCGTCGTGGATCCCGGCGTTGTTGACCAGCACCTGGATGGGGCCGGCTTCGAGCAGCTTCTCGAGGGCTGCAGCGGTGGCATCAGGGTTGGCCACATCGAACTGACAGGCTTCGGCGGACAGGCCGGCTGCTGTGAGTTCGGCGACCAGTGCGGCGGCGGCGGCGAGATTGCTGTTGGCGTGGACGATCACGTGCAGGCCGTCGGTGGCCAGCTTGCGGGCGATTGCTGCGCCGATAGCGCCGCTACCGCCGGTGATGAGAGCGCGTTTCATGGCTGACTCCTTGGTAGATAACGTAGGTGCGACTCCAGTCGCACACTGCGCGTGGTTGGCCGATTGAGGTCGGCCCTACCGCAGTTCATGGGGTGTTGTCGGCATCCAGCATCACGCTGGCACGCCCGCTGACCAGCGTTCGGCTGGCCGCTTCGATGCGGAATGCATACATGAGGTGGTTTCCCTCGCCGGAAAGGCACTCGGCGTGCACCTCAAGCTGCTCGGCTTGATCAAGCCGGTCGGTATGGAATTCCACTTCGCGCACGCTGGTCAGGAAGCCCGCGCGTGGGGCGGTGTCCGTTCCGGCACGCAGGGCACCGTGCACGGCCATGGCCTGGGCCGCGTATTCGATGGCGTTAGCCGGGCCAAGGCGCTCGCCTGCGCGCAGCGGGTTATCTGTCAGGCACTGGCTGCTGGCCGTACAGTGGATTGCTTCCGGCGACCAGTGGATGACGGCATCGAGCAGACACATGGCGCCGGCGTGCGGAATCCTGGTTGCGATCCATGCCCGATCAAACATCACTGGCTGACCTCGATCGTCAGCGAAAGATCATCGAAGCAGTCAATCACGACGCTGCCGGTTTCACGCCGGGCGAGCTTGTGCAGCAGTGGCAGGGCGCGCGCTGCAGGCACGCGCTGACGCAGCGTTTCGAGGGTGGCATCGGCCATGGCATCCGGCTGTGCTGTGCTGAGGCGGATGGCGAGTTCTGCCAGGTTTTTTTCGCTGGCTTGCGGTGTCAGCAGCAGGGCCACGCCGATGGCATGTGGGATCGGCCGGCAGGAATACAGCGGCTCGGGGTAGGCTGTGTCATAGGTCAGCAGCAGGCAGGGCTGGCCGGTGGTGGCGACCTGGCTGGCGGCTTCGAGCAGGCCGGCGGCAAAGGTGGCGTCGTAGGCACACAAGCTGGTGGAAGGCGCCATGCAGTGGGTGGCGATGCCCCAGTAGCCGCTCGGGGCGTTGTGCACCGAGTTATGGAAGCGGGTCGGTGATACCGATCGATCGTCACTGGCCAGCACTTCGAGGATGGCGTGGCAATTGTCGCAATCGCCGCCGGTGGAGGAGAACACACTGGCGAGCTGACTGGCATCCACGCCGGCCTGTTTGATCGCATCGAAACCGATGGCCATCGACAGCTTGATCGGCAGGCCCACGCGGCGGCGCTCGGCCGGGGGCAAGGCTTCGGCTGGCGGCAGCGTGAGCGGTGTGAGTTCAAACGGGGCGTTACTGGCGAGCAAGGCCTGCGCGGCTTCCCAGCCATTCAGGCCTGGGCCGTAGAGGCCAACGCCGGCGACGCCGACCTGTAGCGCATCCTGTGCCGGGTGGGCCTTGCTCTCAGCGGGCGCGAGCAGTTTCGAGAGCACGATGCTGCTGTTGCTGCCGCCGAAACCGAAGGAATTGCTGAGCGTGTGGCGCATCGGCTTTGCTTCGTTGGCGAGCAGGTAGTGGCTGGTGAGCTTTGGGTCGATTTCGCGGGTGCCGACGCCCCCCGGTGCGAAGTCATGCGTGAGCGCTAGCGCGCAGATCACTACTTCGACACCACCGGCGGCGCCCAGGGTGTGGCCGGTGTGGCCCTTGGTCGAGCTGCATGGGGTTTGCGAGCCGAACAGGCTTGCCACGCCTTTGTCTTCGGCGGCGTCGTTGCTGGGCGTTGAGGTGCCGTGCAAGTTGATGTAGTCGATATCACGCGGCTGCAGGCCTGCCATGTCCAGCGCGGCCTGCATGGCGAGCTTGGCGCCGAGGCCTTCCGGATGCGGCGAGGACATGTGGTGTGCATCGCTCGACTCGCCGATGCCGCTCATGACGATGTCGCCAGGCTGCGCCAACTCGCCGCGCTCGACGAGGATGAAGGCGCCGGCTTCGCCGATCGAGATGCCGTCGCGGTCCGCATCGAAGGGCTTGCAGGGGTTGGGCGAGACCAGTTGCAGCGAGTTGAAGCCGTAGATGGTGGTCAGGCACAGCGAGTCGACGCCGCCGACGATGGCCGCGTCGATCAGGCCGCAGGCCATCATGCGCTGGGCGTCGGCAAAGACCTTGGCCGAGGACGAACAGGCGGTGGACACCACCCAGGCCGGGCCGTGCAGATCGAAATAGCTGCGCACGAAATCGCCTACCGAATAGCTGTTGTGGGTGTGGCGATAGTCGTGGTTTTCCGGCCAGCCGCCGGCGGCCGGATCGCGGTGGCGGAAAGCGATTTCTGAACTCAGGATGCCTGAGGTGCTGGTGCCGAGGAACACGCCGATGCGGGTCTTGCCGTAGCGGCCAATCGCGTCGCGCACTGCATCGGTGAAGCCGTCGCATTCGAGGGCGCGCTGGGCGAGGCGGTTGTTGCGGCAATCGAAGGCTGCCAGGTCGGCGCGTACCGGCGCATCATCCAGCCCGGCGACGGAGCCGATGCAGGTATCGAGATCGACAGTCTCCCAGTGCTGGCGCGCGAGGCCGCTGCGCTGCGCACGCAGGGCGGCGAGCGTGGCATCGAGGCCGCTGCCGAGGGCACTGGCGAGGGTATAAGCGGTAAGGCGGAGGGGCTGCACAAGGGCTCCGATCTGGGTTGGCGCGCGGATTTTACCTGATGGGCCGGGGCGCGCCCCTCTGTATTGTCAAAGCCAGGCTGGAGATGGCTGGATTGGGCTGCCGGAACCCGTTACGGCTGGGGAAGTACGCGGGCGATCAGCATCACGTTGGCGAAGGGGTTGTGGCCGTTCATGGGCAGACATTCCACCTTGAAGCCACGTGCCTCCAGTGCGGCCACCCAGGCCTTCACCGGGCGGCACCACATGCGCGGCAGGCGATGCCCCTGGACGAAGGAAATACCGCGATCCACCAACTGGCTGATGCGAAAGCGCAGGCCACCCTCGGCATCGCCTACACGGGTCAGGAACAGCCCGCCAGGCGGCAGTGCCGCGCGAATCTTGTCGAGGAGGCGATCTTGCTCGGCGTAGTCGATGTAGTGCAGCACATCGAGGATGGCGATGGCGTTCAGCCCGGAGAGGTCGGCCGCGCGCATGTCGCCGCCGGAGAGTTCGACGCGCCCCGGGTAGCGCGGCTGCAAGGCGCGGTTGCCGACTTCGGCTTCGCGACCCATCAGCTCGCAGCCGCGAAAATGCAGGCCGCGGGGCGGTGGCGGGACGTCGTCGGGCCATTGCCCCTCATCGGCCAGACGCTCGGCGGCGAGGAACCAGGCTGCGAGCAGGCCGCGGCCGCAGCCCAGATCGGTGATGCGGGCGCCGTCCGGAAAGATCTGACGCTCCAGCAGGGCGCAGAAGATCGGATCATTGCCGAGCTTGCCGCGCCCCCAGCGGTAGTGGAACACGCCCAGCCCACGGTAGGGCGCGGTGGCGCGATCGAGGAGATGGCGTTTGAGGCTGGACTTCATGGCAGACAGGAGCGCAGGGTGACCGGGGTGAGGCCGCGTGCGGCGAGGGCTTCGAGCAGCCGTGGCAGGACGCCGAGAATGATCGGCTGGCCGGCCGCATCGCGCGCAGCGTGGCCATCGTGGAGGAGCAGGATGGCGCCGGGCTCGAGTCCCTTGCACAGGCGGGCGAGTACTTCGGCGGGATCGCTGCAGCGGGTGTCAAAGCCGCGCCGGCTCCAGGTGGCGAGATGCAGGCCCAAGGCTTGCAGCACTGGATCCAGGAAGGGATTGCGCAGTCCGGCCAGCGCCCGGTAGAAGCGCGGTGGCGTGCCGGCCAGTTCGCTGAGCGTGAATTGCGCGCTGCCGACCTCGCGGCGCCAGCCGCCAAAGCCGGAGAAGGCGAGGTGATTGCGGTGATGCATGCCGTGGTTCTCCACCGCATGACCCGCGGCCACCATGGCGCGCACGAGTTCAGGATGCCTGGCCGCGCGCTCGCCGATGCAGAAAAAACTGGCTACGGCGCCATGGGCGGCGAGGATCGCCAGCACCTGCGGGGTGACAGCGGGGTCGGGGCCGTCGTCGATGGTGATTGCCACCTCGCGCCGCGCCGCGGCGTGCGCTGGCAGACGGGTGATGTTGGCACCGAGGAGTGTGCTCTGCGGCCACATGCCGGCCAGGCCCAGCACCAGATGGTCCAGCACGAAGATCGCCAGCAGCACCGGCCACCAATCCGGGCGCAGCAGCAGGGCCACGGCCAGCGCGCCATGCAGGCCCAGCGAGAAACGCATGAAGGGGCTCAGCTTCATGCGCGGCTCCAGGGGCCGTGGTCCAGCCAGTGTGCCCACTGCGCCTGCCAGGCCGGCCAGTCGTGCGCGCCGGGCAATTCGGTGCGGCAGGTGGCGGGCAGGGTGTCCATCAGCAGGCGCTGGCCGCGGATGAAGCGGTCTTCCGTGCCGGTGATGGCGTGAATCGGGCAGGGCCAGTGCTCGCTACGCTGGCATTCGGCGAGCCAGCGCCAGAACACGCGTTCGTCGCCTTGCTGAGCCTCGGGTGTCTCGAGCCAGCTTTGCGGTCCGCCAGCGCTGCGGATCTCGCCCAGGATGTCTCCGGTGCCGGGGTAGGGCGAGAGCAGGCACAGACCGGCAAGCTCCGCTGCGTGCTGGCTGGCGTAGAGCAGGCTGTTGAAGGCGCCCAGCGAGATGCCGGCGAGCCAGATCTGGCGGTAGCCGGCGGCCTGGGCCGGCTGGATGACTTCGGTGTGCAGTGTGCTTTCCACCGTGCGCGCCATGACGTGGGTGTAGTCCAGCGCGGCGCACTGGATGTCGAAGGCGTAGCCACGCTCACGCACGGCGGCGATGAAGCCCTGGCGCGCGAAATCCTCCAGCGCAATTTCGGCGCCCGGCAGCAGGATCAGCAGGCGCTCGCTGCCGCCCGGATGAGAGTCAGTGAGCAGACGCATCCTGATCCCGCGCGAGGATGGCGGCCGACACCAGTGCCAGGAAGGCGCCGGGGCCGACGGTGCAACCGAGGTAAGCGAGCACCGGCACCGAGGAGAAGGCCAGCACGCCGAAGCTGCCGACGGCCGTGAGGTTGGCAACCAGGATCGAGACTTGTACCTGGCGTTGCTGCTCGGCGTTGCCGGCGTGGCTGCCGGCGTCGAAAAACAGCGTGTAGTTGCGGCCGATTGCTACGACCAGCAAGAGGCCGATCAGATGCAGGATGGTGAGACTGGTGCCGCTGGCGAGCAGGCCGGCAGTCACTCCGATCACGGCGCAGGCCAGCGGTGCCACGGCGCGCAGCGCACGCGGCAGGGAGCGCAGGGCGGCGAGCAGCAGCAGGAAGATCACGCCCATGCCACAGGCCACCAGCAGCTTGGCTTCGGAGAGATAGCTGGCGAAGAGGCTGGTGGATTCTTCGAGGATGTCCAGCACCGTCACGCCGGATTGCCCGGCCCCCTGCAGGGCAGCTTCGAGCGCGCGGGTGTCGAGTTCTTCCTGGCCCGCCGGCGCCCGCAGCGGCAGCAGCACCAGCCAGTCCTGCTGGCGCTGGATCAGTAGCGAGTCCACGCCCAGCGCGGCGGAGCTGCCGGCGAGATCCGCCCGGCTCAGCAGGGGCTGCTGACGTGCTTTCTGCACATCGGCCACGAAGCCGTCGAGGCGCTCCGCACGCACCGGCAGCTCGCGCAGGGCGTCGCTGAGGCGGCTGCGCAGACTGGCCTCGTCCGGCAGGGCTTGCTGGCGGGCCTGCTGGGTCTGCCGGCTGGGCAGGAACTGGGCTGGCGAGGTGAAGCCACCGAGGCGCCCGGCCGCCACTTCGGCGCGCAGCACGTGACCCACGGCTTCGGCCGCCTGCAGCGCGTGCTCGGCATCCGGCGCGGTGAGCGCGGCGATGTAGCGCATGTCCGGCGCGCCCATGTCATTGCGCAGGGCCATGTCCAGATCCTGCTCGGCGCGCGTCACCGGGCTCAGTGCGTTGAGCTGGCGGTTCCAGATGGCATCTCCCTGCCACAGGATCCAGGCCGTGGCGGCGAGCGCGCCGGCCAGCAGCAACGGACGCAGGCGGCGCAGGCTGCGGAAGATGCGGTCGAGCAGGCGGGCCGGGGCGGACAGATCGCTGATCTGCAGTTGCTGCGGCATCAAGGCCGGCAGCACATGGCGGGCGACCAGCGCCGCACCGACCAGCCCGGCCATCGAGAACACGCCAAGCTGGGCGAGGCCCGGGAAGCCGGAGACCAGCAACACGGCGAAGCCGGCCAGCGAACACAGTACGCCGAGCCACATGGTGCGCCAGAAGCGCGAGGCTTCGATGCCGGCAGCGCGCTGGATGAAGTAGTAGATCGAGTAATCGACTGATTCACCGATCAGGGTGGAGCCGAAGGCGAGCGTGAGGCCGTGGATATTGCCGAAGACGAGGCTCACCGCAGCGATGCCGGCCACCAGGCCACTGGCCACCGGTAGCAGGCCCAGGCCGAGCAGGCGTGGTGAGCGATAGATCGCCAGCAGCAGGCCGATCACCAGGATGCTGCTGCCGATTGCAAGGCGGTGGATGTCGCTCTGGATACGCTCGCGCGACGTCACCGAGAACACCGCCGTGCCGCTCAGCAGCAGGCGATGTCCCGCCTGGTGCGCAGGCAGGCTGGCGAAGGTTTCGCGCACGCGCTCGAGGCTGGCAGCCTGGGCGTCGGTATCGGAGCCGTCGGCACGGGTCTGGACCAGCAGCAGGGCGCGTGTGCCGTCGCGCGAGGCCCAGGCACCTTCGAGCTGGCGCGGCTGCTGGCCACCGGCGAACTGCTCGAGCAGGGCCAGGGTTTCACCGGTCGGATCGCGTGGCAGGAGCTTCTTGAGCATCAGGCCGGCGTCGCCCGAAAGTTTCTCCACCGAGGCGCCGATGGCCGCCTGCAGGCCCTCGCTGCTGAAGCGCTCGGCACTCATCGCCGGGCTCAGCAGATAGCGGTTGTCGAAAAAGTAGCTGCGGTCGCGTGCCTCGACCGAGGCTTCGCCGTTCTGCACGCCGACGAAGGCCGGATCCTGGCGCAGGCGGGCCGCCAGTTGGCGCGAGAGGTCGGCGCGGCTGGCCGCATCGCCGCCTTCGATGCCCACCATCACGAGGCGGGCAATGATGCCGTCACGCAGCTGCTCGATCAGCATCTGCTGACGGGCATTCGGGGCCTTGGGCATGAAGGCCGAGAGGTCGGCGATGAAGCGGGTGTGCAGGATCACCGTGACGCAGGCGGCCAGCGCCAGCAGCCACAGGCCCAGCGGCAGGGCGTGGGTGCGCAGGCGGGCGATCACGGCCCCACCTTGCTGATCAGCATCTCGGAATGGTCGCCATCGGCCAGTGCGAATTCGATGCGCTGCACTTCACCCTGGCGGCCGCTGATCGCGATGCGGGTGAGGATGGCGCTCATGCTGGTGTATTTCGGCAGCAGGATCAGCTGCCATTTATCCGCCGCGCCGAGCAGGTTGAGCTGATAGCTGTTTTCGAGCGCCTTGCGGTCGCCGGCCAGGGTGGCGCGAATGCTGTCGACGAAGGCGGCCACTTCCGGATAGCTCGAAAGGTTCAGGTTCAGCGGGGCCTTGCCGGCCTGCTCGATGTAGAGTTTGTCGCCTTCCAGGCGCAGTAGCTCGGGGCGCGGCTTGAGGGTTCGTTTTTCAAGCTTGTCCGGTGCGGTGAAGGCCAGCGTGCCGGAGGACTCGACCGGCTTGTCGAGAATGCCGATGTATTTCTTTTCGATGTAACTGGCGCGGCCGGATTTTTGCTGGGCGAGCAGCTTGAAGAGCTCAGCCGCGGGCCATTCCGCGGCCTGGATGGCGAGGGGGGCGAGCAGCAGGGCGGGCAGCAGCACCGCGCCAAGCAGACGGCGCAGGCGGGCGTGAAGATCAGGAGTGCTCGGCACGGGCGGATTTCCAGAAGTCGAAGAAGTTGAACCAGTTGTGGGGTGCGGCGCGCACATGCTTTTCGAGCACCCGCACATAGTTTTCCATCGCGGCGCGGATGGCCGCATCGCGCTCACGCGGCCCTACCTGGCTGAAGTCGGCAATCTGTTCGAAGTGCACGTCGTAGCGCTTACCGCCACGGTACAGACCGATCATGAAGAATACCGGGTGGCGCAGCATCGCCGCCATGCGGAAGGGGCCACTCGGGAAGTGCGCCGGGCTGCCGAGAAAATCCAGTGTCTCGTAGGCGTCGTCACCGCTGGCGCGGTCAGCCAGGATGCCGACCATGGCGCCCTCGATCAGGCGGTTGTGTACCTCCAGCATCGAATCGAGGCGCCCCAGCGGAATGATGTCCTGCATAGCGTCCGGGTTGATGGCAGAGAGCGCCGAGTTGATCAGGCGGGCGTTGTCCGGGTACATCGCCATGCTCACCTTGAGTCTGGGGTTGGCGCGTGCCAGGCTGCGCATTACTTCGAAGCTGCCGACATGGGCGCCGAACAGGAAGAAGCCGCCGTCGCGGGCATGCAGTTCGTGGAGGACTTCGGCGCCGATCTGGCGCAGATCGAACTCGTCGAAGCAGTCGTTGAGCAGATAGGTGCGATCGTGGATGGTGCTGGCAAAAGCCAGGATGTGGCGGTACAGATCGAGCCAGCCGGCTGGGCGTCCGAGTACGCGCGGCAGAAATTCGCGCAGGGCGGCGCGTGCCGGCGCCACTGCCAGCAAGAAGTAGAGTGCAATGCCATAGACGATCAGCCGCGAGGCGCGGCGGCCGAAGCTCAGCGAGATCCAGCGCATCACGCGCAGCCAGAACAGGGAGCCGCGCTCCTTGCGCTGCATCCATTCGGGCGTGCGCTTGTCTGCCATGGCACTCACGCCCTGGGCTCCAGCGTGAAGCGGCCGCTGGCCACCTTGCGCTCGGCGCAGCGGATTTCGAAGCGGGCGCTGTCGCCACTGGTGCTGAAATCGAGCTCAAGTGCCTCGCCAGGCAAGGCCGGGCTGAGAAACTTGGCCATGGCCAGGCCGCTTACCTGCTGCCCGCTGGCGGATTCGATGGCGAGCTGGGCCTGATCGAGCAAGACCACGCCCGGCACGATGGGGCGACCCGGGAAGTGACCGGCAAAGGCAGGGTGATCGGCAGGGATCGGCAGGGGTAGGGCAGGCATGTCAGGCACGGGCTTTCAAATGCTGCTCGATCAGGGCCTGCATCTCGGCGGCCGGGATCTTGCCGGTGGCATTGCGCGGCAGGTGTTCGAGAAACACGATCGGGCGCGGCAGGAAGAGCGGGTCGAGGTGCGGGCGCAAGGCCTTGATGAGCTCGGCCGTGGTGAGCCCGGGAGCCACCACGAAGGCGGCGAGACGCCCGGCTTCGCTTTCGTCCGGCAGGCAGAAGGCCGCGTCGCGCACCCCCGGCAGCTTGCACAGGATGTGATTGAGGTAGGCCAGAGAGGAGCGCTTGCCGGCAATATTGATCATGTCGGCATGGCGGCCGATCAGGCGAAAGTGGCCTTCATCGAGCAATTCCAGCACATCGCCGAGCTGCTGGCGCAGCTCCAGAAAGGCGCCGTCGGCCCAGGTGTAGTCGCCCTCCTGCTCCAGCCTGAGGCCTTCGAACAAGGCCCAATCAGGGCCGGCGGTGGTGCGGCGGGTGGCGATCTGGCCGGTTTCGGTGGAGCCGTAGATCTCCAGCAGCGGCGCGCCGAGCTGGGCTTCTGCACGTGTGGCCAGCTCGGTGGCAAGCGGCGCGGTGGCGGACAGCAGGGCGGCCAGCGGTGGCAGGGCGATTTCGGCGTCGAGCAGATTGCGCAGATGGAAGGGCGTGGTGACCAGGAAGCGCGGCGCTGGCAAGTCCGCCAATGCCGAGGCTACGTCGGCCGGGAAGAAGGGGCGTTCGCCGCACAGGATGCCGCCGCCAAAAATCGGTAGCAGCACGGTCGACTCCAGTCCGTACATATGCTGGAAAGGCACTGTGCCGAGCACCGCACAGGGTCCGCCCGTGGTGGCCCAGATGCGCCGGGCCTCGGCTTGGGCACAGGCAAAGAGGCGGCCAAAGGTCTTGATATGGGGCTGGGGCTGGCCAGTCGAGCCGGAGGTGAATACGCAGGCCACCACCTGTTCTGCCGGGATCTGCGGCATGGATGGCGTGGCCGTTGCCATCTCCGGAGCGGTGATGCGCAGGGTGGGCAGGCCAAAGGGCGGCTCCTGCTGGTCGCTGAGGCAGAGCAGATCCGGGTGCGCGGCGTGCAGCGCGGCGATGTTTTCCGGTGCGGTGCTGTTTGGCAGCAGGCTCAGGTTGCCGTGCGCGATGGCGGCGAAGAGTCCGAGCGCGAAGTGGTAGCGATCATTGCAGAGATTCAGCAGGGGCCTGCCTGCAGGCAGCGCTGCGGCCAGCGCCAGCACCTGAGAAAGGAACTCGTCCTGGCTGATGGCGCGCCCCGCGTGCAGGGCGAGAACATGTCCGACAGGGGCGGGCGGGAGCAGGGGCAGGGATGACATACGGCTCCTCACTGCTTGCGCTGGGAGTATTCGCGGTAGGCCTTGATGGTCTGCGCGATGCTGGCGTGGCGATTGCGCGGCAAGGTGCGCTGGCGGATCGCGAACTCGATCACGAAGATCGCCCCGATGATCACCGGGGTCAGCAGGTTGGCAAATACCGACCACCACGCAAGCGGCCCGAGCCAGAACAGCAGCACCGAGAGCAGGGTGGTAAGTGCGAAATAGGCGGTCCACACCACGGTGACGCGCCAGGTGTAGAGGTAGAAAGCGGCATCCAGATCGTTGCCATACACCACGCGCGAAACCTGCGAGCACAGCGCAGCCGAGTGATCGTGGCCGAGCGTGCGGCCGAACATCACCCCGAGCATGGCGTGCATGCCCGCATGCTGGATGAAGTAGACCCAGGCCGTATTGGCGCGCAGGTAATCCAGCTTCAGCAGCATGGCGAGCAGCGCTACCACGCACAGCCCAAGCAGCCACGGCGAGCGGCTGGCCCAGGCCAGCAGCAGGGCGCTGACCGACAGCGGCGCCAGCCCGATCAGCAGACTCAGCAGCGGCGGATCGCTGGAAATCGAAGCCTGGTGCCCCAGCCACAGGTAAGCAGCGCCCACCACGGCGATCAGCCCGGTGCGCAGCCACTGCATGCCGCTCATCACGACTTACTTCGTACGCTTGGCGGCAATATGGCCCGCGAGGCTGCGCAAGGAGGAGAAGATGCGGAAGTTGTCTTCGCTGTCCGCCTTGAGCTGGAAGCCGTAACGCTTGGACACGACCAGCGCCACTTCGAGGATGTCGATCGAATCCAGGCCGAGGCCGTCATCGCCATAGAGGGCCTCTTCGGCCTTGATCTCGTCCGCGCTGATCTCAAGATTCAGGGCTTCGACGATCATGCCGGCCACCTCGCGTTCGAGGGCGGCATCGCTGGCTGCGGGTTCTTGCTGGCTCATGGTGCAAAAGGAAGTAAAAGGTCAATCAACAATTATACAGGCGGCGGGCTGAGCCAGATCAGCCAAGCTTGGTCGGGCGCAGCCAGCGCCGGCAGGCGCAGGGTAGAATCGGCTGCTTTCCGGATTTGAGGGCAGACCCCATGGACAAGCATAACGAAAACCTGCGCGATGCAAAGCTGGCGATGGCCGAGGCGGATTGCCTGGTCGACAACGCACAGGTTGAAGCCGCGCTGGACGCCCTGGCCGGGCGCATTACCGAGAAGCTGGGCGAGAGCGATCCGCTGGTCTTCACCGTGATGAATGGTGGCCTGGTGCTCGCCGGGCGCCTCCTGCCCAAGCTCCACTTCCCCCTCGAAGTGGCCTACCTGCATGCCTCGCGCTACGGGCATGCCCTCAACGGCACCCTGCTCGACTGGCGTGTGCGCCCCACCCAGGATCTGCGTGGCCGCACGGTGCTGATCCTCGATGACATCCTCGACGAAGGCTTCACCCTGAAGGCCATTCTCGAGCACCTCAAGGCCGAAGGCGCCGCTGAGGTGTATTCCGCGGTGCTGGTGCATAAGCTCCACGAGCGCAAGGCCTACCCCGGCATGCGCGCCGACTTTACCGGGCTGGACGTGGCTGACCGCTTCCTCTTCGGTTGCGGCATGGACTACAAGGGCTACTGGCGCAATGCGCCGGGGATCTATGCGCTCAAGGGGCACTGAGCCTCAGGATGGCCCCCCGAATGCGGGGTAAAAAAACAAACGCCGGTTTTTGCCGGCGTTTGTTTTTTACAACGTTTTTAATGATTTTGTACTGTTTTGTTGATTTTCGTGGGCAAGAGCCTGCGGGTGACTTGCTACTGTGCGGCCGCGCAAGTGCGTGACTGCGCCAGAGCAAAACCATCAATAAACTGGAGAAACCATGATTCGTCGCATTCTTACCTGTAGCTTCCTTGCTGCCGCAGCCCTCATGACGGGCTGTGCTTCCGTGCCGATGGCGACCCCCGAGCAGGATGCCGCCGCCAAGAGCTTCGCCGTGACCGCAGACAAGGCAAACGTTTATATCTACCGCAACGAGAACCTTGGCGGTGCGGTCAAGATGCCGGTCGTGCTGGACGGCAAGATCGTGGGGGACACGCTTGCAAAGACCTACATCAAGCAGGAAGTCGCAGCCGGTTCGCACACCATCGTGTCCAAGGCCGAGAACGATGCCGAGCTGAAGTTTGATGTGGTAGCTGGGAAAAACTATTTTGTGTGGCAGGAAGTGAAGATGGGGATCTGGATGGCCCGCTCGGCACTGAACCTGGTGGACGAAGCCCAGGGCAAGGCGGGTGTTGCCGAGTGCAAGCTGATCGAAGGCGCGAAGTAAGCCCTCACTGAGCGCTGGCATGGAAAAGGGTTCCTGTTGCAGGAGCCCTTTTTGTTTATGGAGCGCATCTCGTGCTTTGCGTGGTCACATATGCCGCTCAGCGCGCCTGCCAGATCGCCAGTAGGGCGCCGGCCAGCACGAACCAGGCGAGGGTGGCGCTGATCAGGGTGGGCGCAAGCGCCAGGCGTGGGCTTAGCCAGTACACCACCAGCAGGTAGCCCGCATAGGGCAGCAGCGAGCACAGCCCGAACAGGGCGGTGGTCTGCAGATCGGCTGCAGAGCGCTCGGAGCCGACGATGTAATGGGCGATCAGGGCGAAGGTCGGGAATAGCGGCACCAGCCCGGCCACAAAAAAATGCTGCGAGCGCGACAGCAGGGCGATCAGCAGGACTGCGGCGGCACCGAGAAGGCTTTTGAGGAGCAGGGCAAGCATGGTGTTGGCCTTTAAGCTTCCCGCCCGAAGTGGGTCAGCCGTACATCCACCGTCAGCGAGATTTCGGTCAGCGCCGCCGCGCGGGCACGGCCTTCCGCCGTGGCGCGGTAGAGGTGTGGCGTCATGGCCAGCAGGTCGGCGATCTGCTCGGTGCCACAAACCTTCGCGCGGTAGCTGAGGGTTTTGCTGGTGGGCGCAGTGAAGCCTGTCGGGGTGAGGGTTTCGCCGCTGCGGGGAGGTTTGAGGCTGGGGTAAATGACTTCACGCAGCTCGCGCAGATGGTCCGGCCCGGCGTCCACCTGCAACAGGAAACCGCCGGGTTTGAGGACGCGGGCGAACTCGGTGTAGACCGGGAAGCCGAACATGCACAGCACCCGATCCAGCGTGGCGGGCAGCACCGGCAGGGCGGCATTGCTGCCAACCACCCAGGTCGATTGCTTGTCCCGCTTGGCTGCCGCCAGCACGGCCCACTTCGAGATGTCGAGGCCCAGCAGGGCCAGCGTCTGACCCTCGCGCTCCGCCGCTGCTGCCAGCTGGCGCAGGTAATAGCCCTCACCGCAGCCGGCATCCAGGCAGCCCAGCGTGTCCGCCGACTGCCCGGCCAGAATGGCCTGGCTGACCGCTGCAGCGATCGGAGCGTAATGGCCGGCTTCCAGAAAGCGCCGGCGTGCGGCGACCATTTCCTTGCTGTCGCCCGGATCCAGCGAGCGTTTGTTCTGCACAGGCAACAGATTGGTGTAGCCCTGGCTGGCGATATCGAAGCTGTGGCCAGCGGCGCAGCACAGGGCTGCGCTCTTGTGCTGCAGGGGATGGCCATCGAGCGGGCAGGCGAGCGCCTGAAATGGGAGGGGGGTCATCGGATTCGTGTTCATGGCAAGCGGCTTGCCAGGATGCTGCGGTGAGGGGAGTGGGCGGTGAGGATTCTACCCACTCGGCGCAGGGGGCTTCCACTAGGTCTAGCCGCGCGGGCCTTCGAACTCGAATTCGGTGTCGCCCCACCGCGGGCACGCAGGTCCTGCGCGGCGTGCGGGCAAAAAAGTGGCCGTTACCGGTCGGTAACGGCCAAATAGGACAGATTGGAGACAGACCCGTAGCGGCCTCTGTGAAAACCGGAACGGCAGCACTACACGTGGTCGGCACGCCGGGCGCCCCGGCCACGTGCTTTACTTCGGATTCAGGAGCATTCTGCCTTGAATTCGTTTCGCCCGTAAACTAAGTGGGGTGATTTTGGTGAATTCTATGGCTTTCTTGTCAGACAACAAATTCCAATTACGTGCCAGCAGGGGTGAGATATGACGAGTGGAGCGTTTTCTGGGACCAGCGCTAGCCTTTCAGGCGAATTCGCGATCCTGGCGGGAGGCTGTTTTTGGTGCACTGAGGCGGTATTTGCGCCCTTGCGTGGAGTGCTGGCGGTGGAGCCGGGCTATATCGGCGGTGAGTTGTCAGACACCGCCAACTATGAAGCCGTTTGCAGTGGCCAAACTGGTCATGCGGAGGCGGTGCGGGTGCGCTTTGATCCCGTTTTGCTCACTTATCGCGACTTGCTCGAAGTGTTTTTCGCCACGCATGATCCGACCCAGCTCAATCGCCAGGGCAATGACGTGGGCAGCCAATACCGCTCGGCGATCTTCTGGCTGGACGAGGCGCAGCGGACCACGGCGCAAGCCTTGCTAGACGCGCTGCAGCAGGCGGATGCCTATAGCGCGCCGATCGTGACGGAAGTCGTGGCGGCCGGCGAATTCTTCCCGGCTGAGGCTTATCATCACGACTACTATCGCCGCAATCCACAGCAGGGCTACTGCGCTTTCGTGATTGCGCCCAAGCTTGGCAAACTCCGCGCGAAATTCGCGAATCTCCTGAAAAACGACGCATGAAGGATCTCGAAGCGCTCGGGATGGGCATTTACGCCATCGATAGCGGCTATCTGCGCCCGCGCATGGATGCTCTGCACCTGATCGTCGAGGGTGGCCGCGCCGCGCTGGTCGAAAGCGGCACCGCGCACTCGGTACCGCGTGTCCTGGCAGCGCTGGCGGCGCTTGGTTTGGCGCCAGAGGCCGTGGATTGGATGCTGTTGACGCATGTCCATCTGGATCACGCGGGGGGAGCCGGGGCGCTGATGCAGGTGCTGCCGAACGCCCGTCTGGTGGTGCATCCGCGTGGGGCGCGGCACATGATCGAGCCTTCGAAGCTGTGGGCAGGCACCGTCGCCGTGTATGGCGAAGCCTTCGCGCGTGAGGCCTATGGCGAACTGGTTCCGGTGCCGGCCGGGCGTGTGCTGGAAGCCACGGACGGGTTGCTCATCGAGCTGGCCGGGCGGCGCATCGAAGTGATCGACGCGCCGGGGCACGCGCGCCACCATGTGTGTTATTTCGATACGTGCACGCAAGGCTGGTTTTCCGGTGACGCCTTTGGCCTCTCCTATCGCGAGACGGATCGCGCGGGTCGGGCCTTCATTTTCCCGGCGACCACGCCGGTGCAGTTCGAGCCGGCCGCGATGCATGCCACGATCGCGCGCATGCTGGCGCGGAAGCCGGCCTGCATGTATCTCACGCATTACAGCCGGGTGACGGATCTGACCCGGCTGGCGGCCGATCTGCAGCGTCTGATCGACGCCTTTGTGGAGATCGCCGAAGCCGCTGCCAATGTGGCGGAAGACATGCAGCGGGCGCTGATCCGCGCCGCGCTGGAATCCCTGCTGCGGCGTGAGGCTTCGGAGCAGGGCTGGGCGCTACAAGGCAATGAGGCGGTGGCGCTGTATGCCACCGATCTGGAACTGAACGCACAGGGTTTGCAGCTATGGCTGAAGAACAGGGCCTGAACGGGGCCGATCAGGCACGCCGTTTCGGTGGCGTGGGGCGCCTCTATGGCGAGGCGGCGGCGCAGCGTTTTGCGGCGGCGAAAGTGTGTGTGGTGGGCATTGGCGGAGTCGGCTCATGGGTCGCCGAAGCCCTGGCGCGCAGCGCCGTGGGCCAGCTGACCCTGATCGATCTGGACATGGTGGCCGAATCGAATGCCAACCGGCAGATCCATGCGCTGGACCCTGTGTGGGGGATGGCCAAGGTGGAGGCGATGCGTGCGCGCATTTTGGCCATCAATCCCGCTTGCGAAGTGCGCTGTGTGGAGGATTTCGTGACGCCGGAAAACCTGGCGGAGCTGCTGGGTGGGCATGATCTGATCGTCGATGCGATCGACCAGACCCGCGTCAAGGTGGCGATGGCCGCCTGGTGCGTGGCGCAGGGCGTGCCGCTGGTGATGGCCGGAGGTGCCGGCGGCAAGCAGGATCCGTCGCTGATTTGCAGTGCGGATCTATCCCGTACCGAGCAGGATCCCCTGCTGGCCCGGGTGCGCGCCCAGTTGCGCAAGGAGCATGGCTTTCCGAAGGATCCCAAGCGCAAGTTCGGTATCACCGCGATCTATTCCAGCGAGCCGCTCCAGCGTCCGGTAGTCTGCGAGAGCGGCGAGCCGGTCGACGCGCCACAAGGCCTGTCCTGTGCGGGTTACGGCTCCGCAGTGTGCGTGACGGCGCCGTTCGGTTTTTTTGCCGCAGCCGCGGCCTTGCGTCTTCTTTCTTAGGTTTGAACCATGCACAGCATCATCCTGTTTGCCCATGGCGCCCGTGATCCGGAATGGGCGCGTCCGCTCCAGCGTCTGCGTGAAGCGGTGCTGGCGCGCCGCCCGGCGGCGGACGTGCGCCTGGCCTTCCTTGAGTTCATGACGCCCAGCCTGCCCGAGGCGATCGATGCCGCGGCGGCAGCGGGGGCCACCGATGTTGCGGTGGTGCCGGTGTTCCTGGCCCAGGGCGGCCATGTGCGGCGGGATGTGCCGGCTATGCTGGAAACGGCCTGTGCTCGCCATCCTGCGCTGGATATCCGCCTGCAACCGGTGCTCGGCGAGGCGCAGTCTGTTCTTGATGCGATGGCCGAGGTCGTGCTCGCCGGCTAGTCGGCGTCCCTTGGGGGCAGGTTCAGGCGACCCGCTCCCGGCCGTATTACCGTACTCAGCCCATGCAGAACTTCTGCTCCCGATCCGTTTCTTGTCCCGTCAGCGCACCTGCCCCTTGCCGTGCGCTCGGCTGGGTGCGTGCGGCTTATGCAGGCGCGGTTGTCGGTGGAGGTGTGCTGGGTTGGCTGACAGGTCCAGCCTGGGGTTTGCTGTTTGCGCTGGGCGCTGGAGGTGCCGCCCTGCTGTACTGCCAGCGCCTGCAGTTGCGTGCAACAGAGGCCCGCGTGGCGCGTCTCGAGGCTGATCTTTCGCTGACCCAGCCGCGCTTGGGGCGGGTGATCGAGGCGACTCAGGATGGCGTGTGGGAATACGATGCCCAGGATCGCGCGCTGTTCTGTTCCGAGCGCGCGCTGGAGTTGCTCGGGCGGCGCGTGAGCGGCGAAGGCTCGCCGATCCGTGTGCTGCTGCGCCAGCTTAACCGCGAGCAGCGCCGCCGCTTGATCTGGGCGGTGCGGGATGCCTGGCAGGAAGGTGGGCGCTTCGACGAGCTGTTCCCGATTACCCCTAAAGGTGCGCGCAAGCGCTGGTTGCGGGTCCAGGCCAGCGTGGCGCTGGATCGCCGCTTCTTTACCGGTGCCCTGTCTGATGTAACCGAAGAGGTCGAGCTGTCGCGCGAACGCGCCCTTTATCAAACCTTCATGGAGGGCGTGATCGACGCCTTGCCCTTGCCAGTGTCGGTGAAGGACGAGAACGGCCTGATCATGCTGGCCAACGGAGCATTCTGCCAGGTCATGGATTTGCGTCCGGGCGAGGCCAATGGCAAGCGTGCCGCGCAACTGGTGGGCGGGCATCTGGCCGAGCGCCTCGAAGCACTGGATCGCCTCACCCTGGAAACTGGCCGCTCGCATGCGCTGGAGGACTGGGTCGAACTCAGCCGTGTGCACCGTCGTGAGTTTCTGCGCATCACCAAGAGTCGCTGTGTGGACCGCAATGGTCGCCGTGTGGTGGTAACCGCGTATGAGGACCAGACTGCCGTGCGGGACTACGCCCGCCGCATGGGCGAGCTCTCGATGAACGTGGAAGCCTTTGTGCAGCGGCTGATCCGCACCATGCCTCATCCGGTGTATGTGAAGGATGCCGAGAGCCGTTACCTGATGGTCAATGATGCGATCGCCGAGCAGTGGGGGCTGCATGCCGAAGACATGATCGGGCTGTCCTCCAGCGAGTTGTTCGGCGCTGAAATCGGCAGCGAGATCGAAGCCGAGGATCGGCGTGTGCTGGCAGGCGAAGTGATCTACAAGGAAGACTGTATCCCGGACAAGCGCACCGGCATGAAGCGTTACTGGACGGTGACCAAGGCGGCCTGTACCAACGTGGATGGCAGCCGCATCATCGTTGGATCCAACTTCGAGATCACCGGTGTGCGCCGTGCCGAGGTCGAACTGCGCGAGGCTCTGGCGCAGCAGACACGCTTGCGCGAGTTCCTGCAGCAGGTCTTCGATGCGCTGCCGCACCCGCTCTTCGTCAAGGATGCGCAGCATCGCTACCTGATGACCAACCGTGCTCATGCCCAGTTTCACGGTTGTAGCGTGCAGCAGATCATTGGCGGCCGCTCGGCCGATTACGCCATGCCCGGCGTGGCCGAAGCCGTTGAACGTGAGGAAGCGTCCATCTTCAGCGGCCTGGCCGAAGGCGCCGTGATCGAGAGCGAACACGTGCTCTACGATGCCTCGGGTCATCCACACCAGACCCTGATCCGTAAGGTCGCGGGTGTAGGGGCCGAGGGCGAACCGGTGGTGATCGGGGTGACTTTCGATGTCAGCGAAATGCGGGCGCTGGAGAGCGAGTTGCGCGAGGCGCTGGCCCGCCAGTCGCGCACCCGGGGCTATCTGCAGGAAGTCTTCGATGCCCTGCCGCATCCGGTGGCGGTGAAGGATCATGCCCATCGTCATGTGATGTGCAACCGTGCCTATGCCCGCATGCTCGATCTGTCGGCCGGTGAGATTCTCGGCACCCAGACCAGCGAACTCTTCGATGCCACCCTGGGGGCTGCCATCGAGCAACTGGAGGCTGAACAGCTGAGCCGGCCCGCGGGGCAGATCGGTGAGGTGGAGCAGGACATGCGTTGGCCTGATGGTCACGCACGGCGCATGCGGCTCTTCGTGCGGGTGTGCCGCGATCCGGAAGGGCAGCCACTGGTGGTCAGTGCCTTTCTCGATGTGTCGGCCCAGCATCGCCACGAGGAGCGTCTGCAGCGCATCAATCGCTTCATGCAGGATGTGTTCGACGCCATTCCCAACCCGATCGCTGTGAAGAATCGTCAGCATGTCTACGTCATGGCCAATCGGGCGCTTGGGTTAGCCAACGGCCTGCGGCCGGAGGAAATGGTCGGGCGCACAACCTGGGACTTCAACCTACCTGAAGTGGCTGAACAGACCGTGCAGGCGGATGATGAGCTGTTCGCCCTTGGGCCGGGCATTACCACCGAGCGCGAAGTGCCGCTGCGCTATGCGGATGGCAAGCTGCACCGGGTGCTGCTGCGCAAGGTCGTGTGCCTCGATCCGGATGGCGGCCCGCTGATTATTGCTTCCAACAGCGATGTGACCGAGCTGGCCGAGAAGGAGGCCGAGCTCACCGCCAGCCTGGCCCGCCAGACACGTATGCGTGAATTCCTGCAAACGGTCTTCGACATGCTGCCGTTTGCCACCTATGTGAAGGATGAGGCGCTCACCTACGTGATGGTGAATCAGGCCTACGCCGAGCAGCTCGGCCAGGCGCGCAGTGCGATTGCTGGCCAGCGCCTGGGCGCTTTTGTGCCGGCAGCGCAGGCGCAGGCGGTGGAAGCCTTCGATGCAGAGTTGCTGGCCCGCGATGGCGGCGACGTGTTCAGTGTCGAGGTGGAACTCAGCTATGCCGAGGGACACAGCCACCAGGTCATGTTGCACAAGAAGTTGGCGCGGGATGTGGATGGGCGCCGCGTGATTATCGGCATCAACCAGGATCTCACCGCTTTGCGTGCGGCCGAGTTGCAGTCGCGCAAGACCCTGGAGCGGCTCGATACCCTGGTGCGCAATGCCCCGCTAGGGATTGCGCGCTGCGACAGCAAAGGTCGCTTCCTGCAGGTCAATCCCTTCCTGCAGCAGTTCATTGGCCTGCCCGAGGCTGGCCTGCTCGGGCGGGATTACCGCAGTTTGCTGCCCGCTGCCGAGCGCGAGCGGATCGAAGCTCACCTGCAGGAGTTTCGCCGCAAGGGCGTGCTTCAGCCGCTGGAGCTGGTGCTCCAGCACAGTGATGGACACAGTTTGCCGGTGAGTCTTTCCGGCGTGATGGTGGGGGCCGGTGCAGAAGAGGAAAACTATTGGGTACTGATTTCGGATCAGAGCGCGCGCAAGCAGGCCGAGGCAGAGCTTCTGCGCCACCGCGATCAGTTGCGCGAGCTGGTGCTGGAGCAGACGGCTGACCTGCTGCGCGCTAAGGAGCTGGCCGAGCGCGCCAGTGCGGCGAAGTCGGACTTCCTCGCGCACATGTCGCACGAGCTGCGTACGCCACTGCACGCCATCCTGAGCTTCGCGCGGCTTGGCAACGCGCGCTGCGGGGAAGTGCCGCCCGAGCGTCTGCAGGAATACTTCAGTCGGGTCGCAGACGGCGGCGAGCGCCTGCTGTGCCTGCTCGATGAATTGCTCGATCTGGCCAAGCTCGAAGCCGGGCGCATGCATCTGGAACTACGGGTGCAGTCGCTGGCGCGCCTGCTGGATGATGCCGCGCGCGAGTTTGAAGCTCTGTTGGCGGCCCGGCGCATGAGTCTTGTGCGCGATTACGCCAGAGGGCTGCCACCGCTGGCGGTAGATGCGGTGCGCATGGGGCAGGTGCTGCGCAACCTGCTTTCGAACGCCTCCAAGTTCGCGCCTGAAGGCAGCTGCATTACCATGAGCATCCGCGCCACCCGGTTGGGAGGGGCCCCCGGGGTGGTCGGGCTGGAATTCGTGATCGCCGATGAAGGGCCAGGCATCCCGGCCGGCGAGCTGGAGCAGGTGTTCGACAAATTCGTGCAGAGCAGCCGTAATCGCGCGGCTGCCGGAGGCACCGGACTGGGGCTGGCCATCTGCCGCGAGATCGTGCAGGCGCATGGTGGGCAGATCCGGGCCCGCAATCGGGTGGGTGGGGGCAGCGAATTCATCGTCTGCCTGCCGCTGGAGAGTCAAGTGTTGCCGCCCGCGGCAGCTAATGAGGAGGATGCATGAGTGCATCGATCATGGTGCTCGATGACGAGCCCCTGAATCTGGAAATCATCGGCGAATACCTCGCCGATACGGGCTATCAGCTGAGTTTCTATGAAGACCCCGAGCTGGCCTGGGCCACGCTTGACGAGCGCCCCTACGATTTCGATCTGGTTCTGATGGATCGCATGATGCCCAGGCTGGATGGGCTATCGATGCTCAAGCGGATCAAGGCCGATTCGCGCATGAAACATTTGCCGGTGATCATGCAGACCGCGGCCGCGGGACCCGAGCAGGTCAGCGAAGGCCTCGCCGCCGGCGCTCATTACTACCTGACCAAGCCCTTCCGCTCCGAAGCCCTGCTCGCCATCGTGCGCGCAGCCCTGCACGACCGCGCACGCTGGGCCGACGTTTCGCAGCGCATGGCCAACCATTCGCGCGCGGTGCTGTTGCTCAACGAGGCGCAGTTCGTGCTGCATACGCTGGAAGAGGCGGAGTCGGTCGCCGGTTTGCTGTCACTGTCGGCCAAGGAGGCCGATGCGGTGGCCATGGGGCTGGCTGAACTGTTGGTCAATGGCATCGAGCACGGCAATCTGGGGATCGATTTCAATACCAAGGCCCGTTTGAAGAGCGAGGATCGTTGGCTGGAGGAGGTGTTACGTCGCCAGGCGCTGCCTGAGAACCAGGGCAAGCGCGTGAGCGTGCAGTTGCGCCAGGAGGCCGAACACAGCCGGGTGGTGATCGCGGATGAGGGCGAGGGCTTCGACTGGGAGCCCTTCCTGCATATCGCACCGGATCGCGCCTTCGCACCGAACGGGCGCGGGATTGCCGTTTCGCGCCAAGTGGCCTTTACCGAGCTGCGTTATACCGGCAAGGGTAATGTGGTTGAAGTGCTTTTTGAACGTGGGCAGGACGAGGAGTGAGCATGCTCGACCTCAATCTGGAACCTGCCAATGCCCAGCGTTCCTTCCGTGTTCTGATTGCGGACGATACCCAGGCCAACCGTGCTCTGCTGCGCGCCTATCTGGTCCGTCTGGGCTTCGAAACCCTGATGGCGGAGGACGGCGAACAGGCGCTTGAACTCTTCGAGCGTGAGCGCCCGGACATCGTGCTGATGGACCTGATGATGCCCAAGATGGATGGTTTCGAATCCATCGAGCGCATCCGCATGCTGCGCAGCGACCGCTGGGTGCCGATCGTGATCGTTTCGGCGATGGATGCCGAGTACGACATCACGCGCGGGCTGGAGGCCGGTGCGGATGATTTCATGACCAAGCCGCTGTCCTACCAGATGTTCGCGGCCAAGATGCGCAACCTGTCGCGGGCGCTTGAGTTCCAGGTCAGCCGCGAAGAGTCGCAGCGCAGGGAGGCCGCGATCGCCGATGCCGTGATCGACGGCATAATTACCTTCGATGCCGGTTTCTGTGTAGTGGACGCCAACCGTGCGGCCGCCACCATTTTCGGGCGCAGCGAAGGTGAGTTGCCGGGTTCTGATCTGCGCAACCATCTGCGTGAGCCGAGTGGTGAAGGTAGCTGGGAACGTCACTTCCGTGCCTGCGTTGAGGGGCGCGACCCTGATTTCATCGGCAGCCTTCAGGAGCTGATGGGGCGGCGTGCCGATGGCCGCATGTTCCCCTGTGAAATCTGCGTCACCGAACTGCCGCTGGCCGAAGAGCGACTCTTCATTGCTGTGGTGCGCGATATCAGCGAACGCAAGCGCGTCGGCCGCCAGCTCACCGAAAACGCCGCGCGGCTGCAGCAGTATCACGACGAAGCCGAAGCCGAGGCCGAACTGGCCAAGGACATCATGGAACGCCACATCCGTCGTGACGCCCTGGAGCAGAGTGGCGTGCAGCAGGCGGTGATTCCCACTCAGCGCTTCTCGGGCGATATCGTGCTGGCCGCTCGCTCGCGCAGTGGCAAGCTCTACGCGATGCTCGCCGATGCCACCGGCCACGGCCTGGCGGCAGCCATGAGCGGGCTGGCGATCGTGAACGACTTCTATCGTGCCGTGGAGGATGACGTGCCCCTGCGGCGCATGATCCTGATGCTCAACAACACCCTAGCTGAATTGCTGCCGCGCGGGCGTTTCGTGTCGGCTGCGGTGCTGGTGCTGGACCAGAAGCATCGGCGTGGCGAGATGTGGCAGGGCGGCGTGCCGGACGTGCTGCAGGTTGCTCCGGACGGCCAGTTGCTGGCGCGCTATCGGGCGGACCAGCTGCCGCTGGGCATCGAAGTCTGGCAAGCCGAAGAAGTGAGCATCACACCGCTGGAGTGGAATACGGCGTCGCAGCTTCTGCTGTGCTCGGACGGCCTGATTGAGGCCTGTTCCGGCAAGGGGGAAGAGTTCGGCTATGAGGGGGTGCTCGCTGCGCTGGCTTCAAGCCGGGTCGAGGGACGTCTGGACGCCCTGCAGGTCGAGTTGCGCCGGCATCTGGACGTGCTTGCCGGGCACGACGATATCTCCATGCTGTTGCTGGACCTGCCGGTCTGATCGGCGGCGGTATTCCACTGTTTGGATCAGCGCCGGCTTTAGCCGGCGCGGCCGGGGGCTGGCGCTGCTTAGTGTAACTCGCCATCCGCGAGATCTTCGAGCTGGCTGTCCTTGTCCAGCCAGCGGCGGGCGGAGCGCTCGCTCTCGAAGATGCGGATATCGGCCTCGGTGAAGAATTGCGATACCCAGGCAGACCAGCTCACCAGCTGATCGTCGGTCAGCAGGGCGATCTTGCCAAAGTCGCTCTGGTGGGCGCGCACATAGCGCCACTCTTCCATCGCCACATCCAGTGAACCGCTGGTCATGCTACGCAGATCGATCAGCAGGTCGACCGGATGATTAAAGCGGACGCGGTAATCCGAGAGTTCCTCGAAAGTCTTGCAATCGGCTAGGGTCAGGGTGCCATAGGCTCGCATCTCGACGCGGTCAGGCAGAACGTCGGTGGTGATCATGGTGGGCTCCTCGGGCGGTTTCTTGTGTGGAGCATCACGCTCGGTGAGGGGCTCCTGTCCTGACTATAGAAATGCTCAGGAGCCCTTGCCATGCGCGTCTTGCGCCCTTGCCCAAGTGGCCGGACGGGTGATGACAAGGCTGGTAACGATGATCAGCAGCATGCCCAGCCATGAGAGTGGCGGGATGTGTTCATGCCATAGCAACGCACCGTACAGGCTGGAGAAGATCACCGTTGTGTAGCCAAGGCTGGCGGTGATGATGGCGCGTCCGAGCTTGAAGGCGCGGGTGAGCGCAAGCTGCCCGAGTCCACCGCACAGACCTACGGTCAGCAGGAAACACCATTCAATCGGGCCTGCCTCCAGCGGACTGGAGGGTTGCAGTATGGCCAGCGGTGCGGCCAGCACGACATTGCTTGCGGATAGGAAGAACACCGTGCGCCACTCGGGTTCACCGGCGCGCCCTAGCTCGCGCAGATTGAGCTGGGCGATGCAGGCGAAGATGGCCGAGCCCAACCCGAGCAGGCCGCCGGCCCATTGCTCGGGGGTGAAGGTCGGGCGCAGTACCAGCACCACTCCGGCAAAGCCCAGCAGTAGTGCACCGCTCACGGCTCGCGGGGGAGGCTGGCGCAGGGCGACCGCCGCCGCCACGAACAATGCCGAGCAGTTGTTGAGGGTGACGGCGGTCGCCAGCGGCAAGCGCGCGATGGCCGCGAAATACATCAGCATGGCGATACTGCCAGCGGTGGAGCGGTACAGGTGGCTCTTCCAGTGCGGGCTGGCAAGGCTGAGGCGATGCCAGAAGACCCAGGCGCCGATCAGCAGCAAAGGCAGCAGGCCGCGCAGGCCAACCGTCTGCCCGGCATTGAAATGCCCGCCGGCCAGCTTGACGCAGGCGCCCATGGTGGCAAACAGGAAACAGGCAGACAGCATCCACAGTGCGTGCATCGTGATTGATCCGGGGAAAACGGAAACGGCGCCGGGTGCCCGGCGCCGTGGTAAGGGTAGCGCGTTCAGATGGAGCCGTACGCGGCTCCGGTCAGTCGCTTCAGTGGCTCAGTGGGCTTTTTCGAAGAACTGCTCGTTCTCGGTCGAACCCTTCAGTGCGGTGGTGGAGGATTGGCCGCCTTCGATTACCTGGGTGACCACGTCAAAGTAGCCGGTGCCCACCTCGCGCTGGTGCTTCACCGCCGTGAAGCCGCGTTCGGCTGCGGCGAATTCGGCTTCCTGCAGTTCGACGAAGGCTGGCATGCTGTGACGGGCATAACCGTAGGCGAGGTTGAACATCGAGTAGTTCAGGCTGTGGAAGCCCGCCAGGGTGATGAACTGGAACTTGTAGCCCATCGCGCCGAGTTCCTTCTGGAATTTGGCGATGGTCGTGTCGTCCAGATTCTTCTTCCAGTTGAAGGAAGGCGAGCAATTGTAGGCCAGCATCTTGCCCGGGAATTTCTGGTGAATGGCTTCTGCGAAAGCCTTGGCGTAGGCCAGATCAGGCTTGCCGGTTTCACACCAGACGAGATCTGCGTAAGGCGCGTAGGCGAGGCCCCGCGAAATCGCCTGGGCCAGCCCCGGGCGCGTGCGGTAGAAGCCCTCAATGGTGCGTTCACCAGTGCAGAAAGGCAGGTCGTTGGGGTCGACGTCGGAGGTCAGCAGATCCGCCGCTTCGGCGTCGGTACGTGCGACCACCAGCGTCGGTACGCCCATCACGTCAGCCGCGAGCCGGGCGGCGACGAGCTTGGCAACCGCTTCGCGAGTGGGCACCAAGACCTTGCCGCCCATGTGGCCACACTTTTTCACAGAGGCCAGCTGATCCTCGAAATGTACGCCCGCCGCCCCGGCTTCGATCATCGCCTTCATGAGTTCGAAAGCATTCAGTACGCCGCCGAAACCGGCTTCGGCATCGGCCACGATGGGAGCGAAGTAGTCGATCCAGCCTTCGTCGCCAGGATTCTTGCCCTCTGACCACTGGATCTGGTCGGCGCGGGTGAAGGTGTTGTTGATCCGGCGTACCACGGCGGGAACCGAGTCGGCTGGGTAGAGGGACTGATCCGGATACATCTGGCCGGCGAGGTTGGCGTCTCCCGCTACCTGCCAGCCCGACAGATAGACCGCCTTGAGACCGGCTTTGACCTGCTGCATGGCCTGATTGCCAGTCAAAGCACCGAGCGCATTGACGAAGGGGGTTTCAGTGATGAGCGCCCACAGCTTCTCCGCCGCCAGCCTGGCATGAGTGTGCTCGACGGCCACTGAGCCGCGCAGATTGACGACATCGGCAGCCGTATAGCCCCGTTTGATTCCCTTCCAGCGCGGGTGGCTGCTCCAGTCCTGCTCCAATTTGCTGATCTGTGCTTTGCGTGTCATGGCGACTCTCCTGTCGGGTGAAGCGGCCGGCCATGGGTGTTGGGGTGAAGGCCGGCGCTCATCCACTATAGGAAAGCGTATTGTGCATGGCAGCAAATCAAGCCTTGTGGCTTTCCCTGATCGGGTTGCGCCGCAACAAAATAGAAAAGGGCCGCTTGCGCGGCCCTTTCAGATCAGTCATCGGGATCGAAACTTTAAGCGTGGGCCTCTTCCTCGTCGAAGATCAGCGCCACCTTGCCATCCTTGCCCAGATCAATGGTTACCCGGCCGCCATTGGCCAAGCGGCCGAACAGCAGCTCGTCGGCCAGCGCCGAGCGGATCGTGTCCTGGATCAGGCGAGCCATCGGGCGAGCACCCATCAGCGGATCGAAGCCCTTGTCGGCGAGCCAGCCCTTGAGTTCTTCGGTGAAGCTGGCTTCGACCTTCTTCTCCTGCAGCTGACCTTCGAGTTGGAGCAGGAACTTGTCCACCACCCGCATGATGACTTCGCGATCCAGTGCCTTGAAGGAAATCACCGCATCCAACCGGTTGCGGAATTCCGGCGTGAAGTGGCGCTTGATTTCGCCCATCTCGTCACCGGCTTCGCGTGTGGCGGTGAAACCCATGGTGCTCTTCTGGATGGTTTCCTGTCCTGCGTTGGTGGTCATGATGATGATCACATTGCGGAAGTCGGATTCGCGGCCGTTGTTGTCGGTCAGCTTGCCGTGGTCCATCACCTGCAACAGGATGTTGTAGATGTCCGGGTGAGCCTTCTCGATTTCATCGAGCAGCAGCACGCAGTGCGGCTTCTTGTTGATCGCCTCGGTGAGCAGGCCTCCCTGGTCAAAACCGACATAGCCCGGGGGCGCACCGATCAGGCGGCTCACGGCATGGCGCTCCATGTATTCGGACATGTCGAAGCGCTGCAGCTCGATGCCCAGGGTGTAGGCGAGCTGGCGGGCGACCTCTGTTTTGCCAACGCCGGTGGGGCCGGAGAACAGGAAGCAGCCGATCGGCTTGGCCGGGTTACCAAGGCCCGAACGACTCATCTTGATGGCCTTGGTCAGCGCATCGATGGCCGGATCCTGACCGAAGACCAGGTTCTTCAGGTCGCGGTCGAGTTTTGCGAGGGCTGCGCGGTCATCGTTGGAGACCGAGCGCGGCGGGATCCGCGCAATGCGGGCCACAATCTCTTCGATCTCACCCTTGCCGATGGTTTTCTTCTGCTTGCTCTTGGGCAGGATGCGCTGAGCAGCACCAGCCTCGTCGATCACGTCGATGGCCTTGTCCGGCAGATGGCGGTCATTGATGTAACGCGCGGCCAGTTCAGCGGCGCTGGTGATCGCGGCAGCTGAATACTTGATGCCGTGGTGCTCCTCGAAACGGCTCTTGAGGCCCTTGAGGATCTCGATAGTTTCCGGCACCGAGGGCTCGTTTACATCGATCTTCTGGAAGCGCCGGGACAGGGCGTGATCCTTCTCGAAGATGGTGCGGAACTCGGTATAGGTCGTCGCACCGATGCATTTGAGCTGCCCCGAGGACAAGGCGGGCTTAAGCAAGTTGGAGGCGTCCAGCGTGCCGCCCGAGGCCGCACCGGCGCCAATCAGGGTATGGATCTCGTCGATGAAGAGGATCGCGTTCTGATTGTCGACCAATTGTTTCAAAACTGCCTTCAGGCGTTGTTCAAAATCGCCACGATATTTGGTGCCGGCGAGCAGGGCGCCCATGTCCAGCGCGTAGACCTGAGCATCGGCCAGTACTTCGGGCACACGCCCCTCGATGATGTGGCGGGCGAGGCCTTCGGCGATCGCCGTTTTGCCTACGCCGGCTTCGCCGACCAGCAAGGGGTTGTTCTTGCGGCGGCGGCAGAGGGTCTGGATCACGCGCTCCAGTTCCTTGTCGCGCCCGATCAGGGGATCGATCTTGCCCACCAGCGCCTGCTGATTGAGGTTCTGGGTGTAGTTCTCGAGCGCGCCACCGGGGCCGCCGCTCTCGCTCTCACCCTGTTCGCCATGCTCACCATCCGGCGCCTTGCGCTCGATGGATACCGGCTTGTCGCTGCCGCCCGGCTTGGTCACGCCGTGGGAAATGAAATTCACTACGTCCAGGCGTGAAATGCCTTGCCGTTGCAGGAAATACACCGCGTGTGAATCCTTCTCGCCAAAGATCGCGACCAGCACGTTGGAGCCGTTCACTTCCTTCTTGCCAGAGGACTGCACATGCAGGATCGCACGCTGGATCACACGCTGGAAACCCAGCGTGGGTTGCGTGTCGATCTCGTCTGAACCGGAAACGGTGGGCGTGTGCTCGGTGATGAAATTGGAGAGCTCACGGCGCAGCTCTTCAATATTCGCGGCACACGCACGCAGTACTTCGGTGGCCGAAGGGTTGTCGAGCAGGGCCAGCAGCAGGTGTTCCACGGTGATGAATTCGTGGCGTTTCTGACGGGCTTCGACAAAGGCCATGTGGAGGCTGACTTCGAGTTCCTGGGCAATCATTTAGGCTTCCTCCATCACGCAGGCCAGCGGGTGCTGACTCTGACGCGCAAAACTGCAGACCTGCTCGACCTTGGTGGCTGCCAGGTCGCGCGGAAAAACACCACAGACCCCCTTGCCGTCGTGATGCACCTGCAGCATCACACGGGTGGCCTGCTCCCGATCCAGCGCGAAGAACTTCTGAAGCACATGCACCACGAAGTCCATCGGAGTGAAATCGTCGTTCAGTAATAGCACCTTGAAGAGGGGGGGCGGCGCAACTTTCGCGCGTTCTGCTTCAAGGATAGCTTCGGTTTGTTTACGGGTTGGCATGCGACCAATTTTAATGACTTCGCTTTGGACTACAAACTATCACGACGGTTGCAAAAACCTTTCTGTTCCGGCGATCAGGCCGGATGTGCTGCAGCGCACCGATTCCTGCTTAACGACAAGCAATCCATGTGCCTGAATGGCGGCACGGAAAACATCTGTGCGTCATGTGTCGCATCCTTGCCACGATCAGGGCCCGGCCCGCTTGACGCTGCGCGGCGCCTTGGCGTAAAAGCCGAAGGTGCTCCACCGTGGTGCAGGGGTTTGCAAAAGCCTGGGTGTCGCGGTTCCGGCATTCCGCCGGGCAGACCAAGAAGCACCCCGCGCAAGCGGGAAAGTTACAGATAAACCAGAGGAAGAAGGAAGAGGTAAAGGGAATGGCAACTGGTACCGTGAAGTGGTTCAACGACGCCAAGGGTTTTGGTTTCATCACCCCGGACGACGGCAGTGAAGATCTGTTTGCGCATTTTTCCGCCATCAACATGAACGGCTTCAAGTCGCTCAAGGAAGGCGAGAAAGTTTCGTTCGAAGCCACGCAAGGCCCGAAGGGCAAGCAGGCGGCGAACATTCAGCGCGCATCCTGATCGCGTCCGCGCAAGCGGATACCGAGGCCTGCCAGACTCTGGCGGGCCTTTTTGTTTGTTTTTCCTGCATTTTCCAGTTTTCAGCGACCTAACCTGCCATGAGCCGCATCCTTCTGCTCAACAAACCTTTCGGCGTGCTCAGCCAGTTCACGGGTGAGCCGGGCCAGCGCACGCTGGCCGAATGTGTGACCGAAAAAGGCGTGTATGCCGCCGGCCGACTGGATGCCGACAGCGAAGGACTCTTGCTGCTGACTGACGACGGGGCTTTGCAGCATCGTCTGGCCGATCCGCGCCATAAGCAGGTGAAAGTCTATCTGGCTCAGGTAGAGGGTTTGGTGACGCCCGAGTCGCTGGCACGCCTTCAGGCGCCGCTGGATCTGGGGGATTTCGTGACCCAGCCCTGCCGGGCACGCGAAGTGGCCGAGCCGTCCTGGCTGTGGCCGCGCACCCCGCCGATCCGGGAGCGCAAGGCGATCCCGACCAGCTGGTTGCGCATCGAGCTACGCGAAGGCAAGAACCGCCAGGTGCGACGCATGACGGCCAAGGTCGGCCTGCCCACCCTGCGCCTGATCCGCGAGGCGATCGGCGAGTGGACGCTGGGCGATCTGCAGCCGGGTGAATGGAGAGTCGGTTGATCCTCGGGCACAATGCCCGCTTTCTTGAATGTTTGCGGAGCGATTCATGTTGCGTGCCCTGTGGCTGAGCTGTCTTGTTTTTACCAGTGGTGCTGCGCTGGCGCAGCAAAGCTTGCGCACCGTCGAGCTGCGAGCCGGCATGTATCGCATCGAGGCGGAAGTGGCCTCCACGGAAAAGCAGCACGAGATCGGCCTGATGCATCGCGCCAGCATGCCCGCCCATGCCGGGATGCTCTTCGTGTTCGATCAGGCGCAGGAATACTGCTTCTGGATGAAGAACACTCAGATTCCTCTCTCCATTGCCTTTCTGGATGAGGCCGGCAAGATCGTGAACATTGCCGACATGCAGCCGCAGAGCGAGGAAAACCACTGTGCGGCCAAGCCCGTGCGCTATGCGCTGGAGATGAATCAGGGCTGGTTCAGGAGCAAGGGCATCAAGGCAGGCTCCAGCATCCAGGGGATCAAATGAAAAAAGCGCCCAAGGGCGCTTTTTTCATGGGGTGCTGAAAGCTGTTAGCCCTTGCGGGCGCCACCGAGCAGGAAGGCGACGCGTGATTTCTGTTTGCCCTCTGGCTTGTCCTCCGGCGCAGCTTTTGCTGCGCTCGTTGAGCCTCCGGTGCCGCCTTTGGCAACGTAGGGGGCGCTGAAGTCAAAGCCGTCCGCAGCGATCTGCGGCTTGCTGGCAGGTTTGCTGGATGTACGGGGCGGGCGGGGCCTGCTGCCGGGTTTGAGTTCGCTGGCGCTGTCGTAGGGGCGGTTAAAATCAAAACCGTCCTCGGTGACCTGAGCGCGCGGGCGGCCGTGGCCGTTGCGATAGCGACGTAGTTCTTCAACCGTAGTTTCCGGGCCGTAGCCGGGCACTTCTTGCTGGGTGATCTTGAGCTTGATGAGCTTTTCGATGGCCACCAGCTTGTAGTTCTCTTCCGGCGCCACCAGTGACACAGCGGCGCCCTGCTTGCCGGCACGGCCGGTGCGGCCGATGCGGTGTACGTAATCTTCCGGCGTACCGGGGATCTCGAAGTTCACCACATAGGGCAGGTCATCCACATCCAGTCCGCGTGCGGCTACGTCGGTGGCCACCAGCACGCGGATCGCACCGGACTTGAAGGCTTCCAGCGCTGCGCTGCGCTCCAGCTGGCTCTTGTCGCCGTGGATGGCGTCGGCCGAAATGCCTTCCTTCTGCAGGTGGCGGGCCAGGCGCGCGCAGCCGAATTTGGTGTTCACGAACACGAGGGTCTGGCCCAGGCCATCCGCGCCGGCATTCAGGATGTCGGCGAGCAGGTCGCGCTTCACATGGCTGGAGACCGGGTGCACCAGGTGGGTGATGTTTTCGGACACGGCGTTGCGGCGTGCCACTTCGATCAGCTGTGGCTGGCGCAGCATGGTGTCGGCGAGCTTCTTGATTTCGTCCGAGAAAGTGGCCGAGAACAGCAGGCTCTGGCGCTTGGCCGGCAGCAGCGCGAGGATGCGGCGGATATCCGGGATGAAGCCCATGTCGAGCATGCGGTCGGCTTCGTCAAGGATCAGGAATTCAACGTTCTGGAGCAGGATGGTCTTCTGCTCGACGTGATCGAGCAAACGGCCCGGCGTGGCGACCACGATCTCGATGCCGCGCTTGAGTTCGGCCACCTGAGCCTTCATGTCCACGCCGCCATAGATGCAGGTGGAGCGTAGCGGCACGTACTTGCTGTAGGTTTTGACCGACTCATGCACCTGCACCGCGAGTTCGCGGGTCGGGGCGATGATCAGCGCACGCACCGGATGCTTGGCCGGCGAGGTGCTGGCGCTGGCATAGGGTTGCAGGCGTTGCAGCAGGGGCAGGGTGAAGCCGGCGGTCTTGCCGGTGCCGGTCTGGGCACCACCCATGACGTCCTTGCCGGCCAGCACGACCGGGATGGCCTGGGCCTGGATCGGTGTGGGCTCGGTGTAGCCGGCTTCGGTGACGGCGCGCAACAGTTCGGGGCTGAGCCCCAGATCGGCAAAACTCATGGATGCAGGTGGCCGGGCAGCAGGCGCGGCAGGTCTCGGGTCATTGAAGCTCGCGAGTATACCCGCCTCACTGCGCTAACGTCTTGACGGTTTTGGAGTTTCCACCACCGGGACGTGGATTTTCGCCAGGTAAGCGGTGACTTCCTCCCGGTCGTGATAGAGGTGGCGGATGCGCAGCACATAGCTGTCGCCATGCAGTTTGAAGCGCGCGTCGATCACCTGGCGGCACTTCTTCAGCTCCTCGAAGCGCTTCTTCATGGGCAGCTTGAGGTTGAAGATGCAACGCTTGGCCTTGCCGGAGGCGATCCAGTCCGACACCAGCTGGGCCACGCGGGCCGGCTGCTCGACCATGTCGCAGACCAGCCATTCGACTTGTTTGCGCGGCGCGCGCCAGGAGAAGCCGTCGGCCTTCACATGTTCGACCATGCCGGTGGCGACCAGTGAGTCGGCCAGCGGGCCGTTATCGACGGCGAACACATGCATGCCGCGCTCGGCAAACTGGAAGCTCCAGCCGCCCGGCGCGGCACCGAGGTCGACCGCGTAGAGGCCTGCCTTGAGGCTCTGGGCGCGTTCTTCCTCGGTCATCAGCGCGTCGAAGGCTTCCGCGAGCTTCAGCGTGGAGCGGCTTGGCGCATTGCGCGGCATGCGCAGGCGGGCGATGCCCATCGGCCAGGGCGATGCGTCTTCTGGGCGCGAGAGGCCCAGGTCAACCTGGCTGGAGTCTTTGAAGAACAGGTGCAGAGTGGGCAGCTCCGGCTTGTTCTCGCGCAGGAAACCGGTGGCCTTGAGATGGCGTTCGATGTGCGGGATGAAGCGCTTGAGAAAGCCTGCCAGCGATTTGGCGTCGTTGGTGTCGGCCGTTTCGACTTCCAGGCGGCCGAAACGTACGCCCTGGCCGAGGATGGTCTGCACCAGCGGGGTCACGCGGTCGTCTTCCGGCATCTCGGCGACGCGCTCGATCCACACGCTGCGCTGGCGGGTGAAGACAAGGGCGTGGAAAGGAGCCACTTCAAGGGCCTCCTTCCAGTCGATCAGTTCGTCAAACACGTAGTGCACGCTGCCTGCGTTCGGCGCGGTGCGGGCGCGTCCGCTGATACCGGCGTGCTTGGCCAGCAACTCGGCCTCGGCGGCGCATTCATTCTCGAAGCCGGGACGGCACAGCAGGATCAGGCCCTTGGCGGTGGGGGACATCGTGGTGAAACCGGAAATTTTCTCAGCCCGGATGGTAACGGAATGAGGCCGTGGCTGCAGGAGTGAGCGTGCTGGCCAGCGCCAGCTGTTGCCGGATGGCCTCTGCCTGCTGGCGCAGGGCGCTGGCGAAATCCTCGCTCAGCGGGGTCGAAGGGCGGTACTCGGGGCGCACCAGACTGACCCGGAAGGGGATCGAGATCGAGAAGGGGCGCAGGACCAACGCGGCGCTGGCGTATTCGAGGGCACTGAGCGGATTGACGATGGCCAGCCCGAGGCCTTCGCGCACCAGGGCGCAGACTGAAGCGGCGGTTTGGGTTTCGAGCTGCAGCCGGCGCTCCACGCCTAGTTCGCGGAACACGCTGTCGAGCTGGCGGCGGTAGGGGTCGCCAGGGGCGAGGCTCACGAAGGGCTGGCCGGCGAAATCCTGCGGGCTGAGCCGGGCTTTGGCGGCAAGTGGATGCGCGGCGGGCAGTACGCAGACCTCGTCGGCTTCGAGCAGCACTTCGAGGTGGGTGCCGGGCGGTGCCGTGTCCTGCTCGGTGAGGCCCAGATCAAAGCGCTGGGCGCTGAGCCATTCCTCCAGCAGCGGTGATTCCGCCGGGGTGATGGCCAGATTGACGCCCGGATGCAGGGCCAGAAAGTGGCGGCAGGCTGCAGGCAGCAAGGCCTGGGCGAAAGCCGGCACACAGACGATGGCCAGCGAGGCGGCGGAAAATTCACGCAGTCCGCTGGCGGTGGCGACGATGCGCTCGAGGCCGAGCCAGGAACGCTGCACTTCTTCGAACAGGCTCAAGGCGCGGGCGGTGGGCTGGAGGCGGCCACGCACCCGGTCGAAGAGGGCGAAGCCGAGCAATTGTTCGAAGCGGGCGAGATCGCGGCTGACGGTGGGCTGTGAGGTGAACAGGCGTGCGGCAGCGGCGGTGACGCTGCCGGCCAGCATCACGGCCCGGAAAACCTCGATATGGCGATGTTCGATATTCATGTGCGCTCCTGGTCGGCACGTTTGCGCGCAGCGCGCAAAAACTCCTGCAGCAGCGGCCCGCTGTCGAGCAGGCCCTGATCATGGGCGGGATGGAATTCCGGGTGCCACTGTACGCCGTAGACGAAGCTGCTGCCCTCCCAGCGGATGGCTTCCACTACGCCGTCCACGGCGGAGCGGGCTTCAATGTGGAGGCCGTTGCCCAAGCGGTTCACGGCCTGGTGGTGGATGCTGGAGATCCGGGCGCTGAGGGCGTTGTGTGGATAGAGACGGGCGAGCAGGGAGTTTTCGCTGAAGGCGACCGGATGGGTGTGGGCGTCGTAGGCCTCGGCATCCACATGGCGGATGGCGTCGGGCAGTTGGGTGCTGATGTCCTGATACAGGCTGCCGCCGAAGGCCACGTTGAGCAACTGGCAGCCGCGGCAGATGCCCAGCACTGGTTTGCCCTGGAAAATGCATTCCCAGATCAGATCCAGTTCGTAGAGATCGCGCACACGGTCGCCACTCCATTCCGGGCGCAGCGGGAATTCGCCGTAGCTGTTGGGGCTCACGTCCATGCCGCCCTGCAGGAGCAGGGCATCGATGGCATGCACATAGTCGCGCAACTGTATGGCCGAGCGGTGCAGGCTGCTGGCCCCTTCCACGGTCGGAATCATGAAGGCCAGCGCGCCTTCGGACAGTACCCAGTGGGCGATGTTCTGCTCCAGGTATTGCAGGGTCTTGTTGCGAAAGCCCAGCTCGGCCGGCGGCTTGTGCATCAGCCGGGCTGAAATGCCGATGCGCAGGGGCTGTTTGCGCAGCGCCGGCTTGAGGCCGGCTGCCTGGCCCGGCCTGCTTGCCGCAGTCACGGCGTGTCACGCCACTTGCGGGCCTGCTGCCAGACCAGGTCTGGCAGCGAGCCCTGGCGGGCATACACTTCGCGCATCCAGCTGGCATCGTTGCCCGTCTGCAGGGCGCTGCGCAGCGAGGCGAGCAGTTCGCTGGTGCCCAGCTCGGTTGCATGCGGGGCCAGCAGCTCGAAAGTCGCGAGAATGTCCTCGCGCAGCACCAGGCGCTGCTGGCTGACCGGATCGAGCAGGCCCCCATCGAGGCCGAAACGGGCGGCCTGGAAGCGGTTGAAGGTGTACACCGCATACAGCGCTTCGTTGATGACGAAGGGGCGCTCGACCAGCAGATAGCGGCACAGGGTCTGGGCGTAGGCCGTGAGTTCGGTGGCGCGGCGCACGGTGAGCGGGGTGTCACAGATGCGGATTTCGACGGTGCCGAATTCAGGCTTGGGCCGGATGTCCCAGTAGAAGTCCTTCATGCTTTCGACCACACCGGCGGCCTGCATGGTTTCGTAGTAGGTGACGAAATCATCCCAGCGATGCACCAGCGGTGCCCGGCCCGAGAGCGGGAAGGCCGACACGGCGGTCAGGCGCGAGCTGTCGAAGGCCGTGTCCACGCCCTGATAGTAGGGCGAGGCGGCGGACATCACGATGAAGTGCGGCAGATAGCGCGACAGGCTGTGAAGCAGGAACAGCGCTTCGTCTCCGTTCGGGCAGCCGATGTGGATGTGCTGGCCGAACACCGTGAACTGCTTGGCGAGATAGCCATACATTTCGTTGAGCTGGTGAAAGCGCGGCTTGTCGAAGATCTTGCGCTCGGCCCAGTGCTGGAAGGGGTGAGCGCCGCCGCCGCTGATCAGCAGGTTGAGGCGGTCGGCCGCCGCCAGCAGGGTCTGGCGGATGTCATCGAGTTCGGCGCCGAGTTCCGTGCAGCTGTGGTGCACCGAGGTCGATACCTCGATCATGCTCTCGGTCATCTCAGGCTTGAAGTCGCCACGATGCGGCTTGCGCTCCACCAGCCCCAGTAGTTCGCTGGCGCCGCCGGTGAGATCGCCGTCGAGGCGACTGATGATCTGCAGTTCGAGTTCGACGCCGAGGGTCAGTGGCGTGGAGGCGGGAAAATCGAGGCTACTCATGTCGGGTCTCCGGCTTCGTTGGCGCGGCGCAGGGCAAACTGCAGCGCGGGCGGGGCGAGGAATTCCATGATCAGCAAGGCTGTGAGCACCACGGCGGCCAACTGGCCGCCCAGCTCAGGCCATACCAGGGCGGTGCGTTCGGTCCACAGCAGGGCCGCGCCGGACATCGGCAGCATGCCGATCGCCAGCAGCGAAGCCTTGCGCAGCGACAGGCCGCTCGGGCGGGCAAAGGCGAACACGGCTACGCCCTTGGCCAGTGCGCGCGCCGCGAGCAGACCGATGGCCGGCAGGGCCGCGCTGGCGAAGCTGTCCGGGTTCAGCAGCGAACCGGTGGCGACGAACATTACGATCAGTGCGACCCGGCTGAGCAGGCCGAAATCCATCGGCTGCAGGCGATGTTCGCGATCCAGGCTGCGGCTCAGGATGCCTGCCATCAGCATGGCCAGCACCACCGAGAGATCGAGGGTGTGGGCCAGCGCCACACTCACCATGATCACTGCGATGGCGGCCAGGGTCTGGCTGTAATGGCCCACGCGAATCCTTGCCAGCAGGCGCAGCACGGTCCAGGCCGCAAGCGCGCCGAGCAGTGAGGAGCCGGCCACCAGATACAGGGGATGCAGCAGGATGGTGGTGAGTGGTGCGGCCGTCTCGCCATGCAGCACTCCGTAGCACACGCCGAGGATCAGGAAGCTGTAGCAGGTGGATAGCGCCGCGAGCAGGCCCAGGCGATCGGTGACCTGGCCGCGGGCTGCGCAATCCTTGCTCACGGCGAGGATCACGATCGGCCCGGTTGAGCAGGCGATGGCGCCGATCAGCACGGCTAGCATCGGTGGCTGCTGGAACAGCAGCATCAGTGCGGCCACGGCGACAAAGGCCAGTGCGGATTCGGCCAGGCTGGTGACCAGCAGCCAGGGATTGCGCCGCAGCCAGCCCAGATCGATGCGCTGACCCAGCTCGAAGAGCAGCAGCGCGAAAGCGAATTCGAAGATCTGGTGAGCGACCGGACGCAGCCCGGTGAGGCTGGGCTCATCGCGCAGCAGGCTCAGTAGCACGCCGGTGAAAATGTAGGCGCTGATGCGTGGCAAGTGCAGACGGCTGAAGAGCTCGCCCAGGGCGATGGCAAGGAATAGCAACAGGCCGAACAGGAGCAGGGGATGGGCTTCGGGCGGCCAGGCGGGAAGGAATGGCAGGGCTTGCAGGGGCTGCAGAATCTCCATGAGGTGGGTTCCCTTCGTGGATGGCGTGAGCGCGGATGATCGCCGGCGCGGGTGAAAAGCTGGCTGCGCGCGGACTGCGGTTTTATGGCAGTGCTGCCGGAGCGGCACTGGAAGTCTGACGCGGCTGAGGCCCGAGGGTTCCCTGATTGATGGTTTGTATATCAAAAACGGATTGATTGTGTATTTTTAAGTATTTTACTGAATTGAATTTGGGTGACATGCTTCGCCCCTCTTCAGCCGCTGCGGCCATTGCCCGCAACTGCGGCAACTCGACGGAGTTTTCTGCATGCAAAAGCCTTTGGACCAAGCCCGCCTGGGCCGCCTCGCCACCGAATTCGGCACCCCGCTGTGGCTTTACGATGCTGCCGTGATTCGCGCGCGCATCGCCGCGCTGCGCGCCTTCGACCATATCCGTTTCGCGCAGAAGGCCTGCTCGAACACCCACATCCTGCGCCTGATGCGCGAAGAGGGCGTGGTGGTGGATGCGGTGTCGCCGGGCGAGATCGCGCGCGCCTTGGTCGCCGGCTTCAGCTCGAAAAATGGCAAGAGCGAGATCGTGTTCACCGCCGATCTGGCTACCGAAGAGACGCTGGATCTGGTGGTGCGCGAAGAGATCCCGATGAACGCCGGCTCGATCGACATGCTGCGCCAGCTCGGCGCCAAGGCCCGCGGCCACCGCGTGTGGCTGCGCATCAATCCGGGCTTCGGCCACGGCCACAGCAACAAGACCAACACCGGCGGCGAGCACAGCAAGCACGGCATCTGGCATACCGACCTGCCGGCGGCACTCGCCGTGATTGCCGAGTTTGGCCTCAAGCTCGTCGGCCTCCACATGCACATCGGTTCCGGGGTGGATTACGGCCACCTGCAGCGAGTCTGCGGTGCGATGGTGCAGCTGGTGAAAGACGCTGGGCAGGACATCGAGGCCATCTCGGCCGGCGGCGGCCTGTCGATCCCCTATCGCGACACCGATGCGCAGATCGATACCGCTCACTACTTCGGCTTGTGGGACGCAGCGCGCAAGGAAGTCGAGGCTCACCTCGGCCATCCGGTGAAGCTGGAGATCGAGCCGGGCCGCTATCTGGTGGCCGAATCCGGTCTGCTCGTGAGTGAAGTGCGTGCCACCAAGGACGTGGGTTCAAACCACTTCGTACTGGTCGACGCAGGTTTCACCGAACTGGTGAGGCCAAGCATGTATGGCAGCTATCACGCCATCAGCGTGCTGCCGCGCGATGGTAGCGATGTGGCTAAGCGCCCGTTGCGCGAGTCCGTGGTGGCCGGCCCGCTGTGCGAATCCGGTGACGTGTTCACCCAGGCGGAAGGCGGCGTGGTCGAAACGCGCAGCCTGCTGGCCGCTGAGGTGGGCGATCTCTTGGTGCTGCACGACACCGGCGCCTATGGCGCGAGCATGTCCTCGAACTACAACAGCCGCCCGCTGATTGCCGAAGTGCTGCTGGAGGGCGAGGCTGCGAAGCTGATCCGCCGCCGCCAGACGATGGACGAGCTGCTGGCACTGGAGGCTTGATCTTGGCCTGTAGGTGCGGCTTCAGCCGCACACCGGGCTTGGCGGCGGACTGAATCAGCTCTGCATTCGAGGCTGGCTTCAGTCGCACGCCGACCCCGTGCCTGTTGCCCTTCGATCAGCGTGTGCTGCACAGGCGGGGCGTTTTATCCCCGCGCTGACCGCAAGGCGTCTTCGCTTCGGGGTTTGGGTGAGGTGTGCCGTCGTCATCCATGCGTGCTTCCACCGCATCCCAACTCACGACGCCAGCCTTGTCGAGCGTGAGGCGCAGCAGCCAGCCGGTGCGGCCGGGGGCCTCGTCAAAACCGTCAAACACGAAGTTGCCGAGGCTGTAGATGACCGGCTTGCCACGATAGATCTCGGCGCCTTGCGTGACATGCGGATGCCCGCCGACCACCGCATCGGCGCCGGCATTGATCATCAGGCGGGCGAGCTGGCGCTGGCGGGCGTCGGCTTCGCGCACGTTTTCCCAGCCCCAGTGCATGAAGGGGATCACCAGATCGGCCCCGGCCTTGCGCGCGGCGCGGATGTCAGCCACGACGCGGCTATCCTCGCTCCACGCAATGCCGGGCCAGTCGGCACCTGCTTCGAAGCTGCGCGGCTTGTACTCGTTGTAGGCGAGCACGGCGATCTTCAGACCCTTCTGTTTGATCCACAGCGGGCGATGCGCTTCGGCCAGATTGCGGCCGCCGCCGAAATAGCGGATGCCTGCTGCGTCCAGTAGCGTCATGGTTTCGACGAAGGCGGCCTGACCGTAATCGCCAGAATGGTTGTTGGCCAGCGACACCGCATCGAAACGCCCTTGCAGTGACCTCAGTACGGCCGGCGCCGAGCGGAAGGTGACAATCTTGCTGGCGTTGGCCTTGCCGCTTGTGGCGACCGGGGTTTCGAGATTGCCGATGCGGTAGTCCGCCTGCCGCAGGATGCTTTCAAAAGGCTTGAGCGGATCGCCGCCGCGCGCGATGAGGCGCCCGGGGCCGTCGTCGAGCATGAGGTCACCGGCGAAGACCAGACTCAACGTTTCCGCAGCGTGTACGGAGCCGGTAAGCAGTAGCAGACAGGCGAGCAGGCGCTTCATCGGTGAGTCTCCCGGGGGCCTTGAATCTCGCACCAGTAGACCAGCTCGCTGTCGCGGATCGGTTCATACACACGCTGTTCGCCGGTGAAGCCGAACTTGCCTTGCGAACGCGTGGCGGCCGGGTAGGCGTAGCGCGCCACATGCAGCGGCAATGGGCCATCCGGGTGGTCGGTGAGGCTGTAGAGCTTTACTTCCGTGGGCTCGAAAACCGGCCGGAACAGGAAGTAGGAGCCGATGGCGAGCGGCTTCTGCGTATAGGCCGTCTGTGCGCTGGCGAGCTGAGGCTGCCGGACGCTGCGGGTTTCGCCGCCGTAGCTGTAATGGCAGACCAGCTCGGGTGAAGCGGCTATGGTCGTCTGGCAAGCGACAGCCAGCAGCAGGGCTGCGCACCTCACAGGAAGCGATCCAGCAGCTTGCGCGAGTGGCGATCCAGATCACCCAGTTTGCGGATCATGAATTGAATGCCATGCGCATCGGCAATCAGCAGGATGCCGCCGGGCAGGCGGCGGATGTCTTCTTCGCCCTTGAGCACGAAGCTAGCCGTGCCGCGATCCGTTTCCACTTCCCAGGTGCTGGGCGTGGCGAAGCTGGAGACTGTGTTCAAGCGCTGGATCTCGGGCATGAACTCGCGCGTGCTGAGTTCTTCCTCGATCAGCGCGCGTAACTCAGCCGGCACCCAGGCGAGCAGTTCGATCCAGGCGACTTCGTGGCCTTCCGTGCTCATCAGCGCAATGCCTTCGAGTGGCGCAGAGATCGGGTTGGCGCGCACGGGCGTCACGCCTTCATGGCGTACGCCATTGGCATCGGTGAGTACGAGCTGGCCGAAGGCGTTGCGTTCAAGCTTGAAACTGACATTCAGCGGGGCGCTCATGCTTCGCCTCCTTCGAGAAGATTCTGTTCGGCATTGCGCAGCTGGGCCTGATACAGGCGCCAGTAAGCGCCCTCGGCGGCCATCAGTTCATCGTGGTTGCCGACTTCGACAATCTGGCCACGGTCCATCACCACCAGGCGATCCGCCTTGCGCAGGGTGGACAGGCGGTGGGCAATCGCGATGGTGGTGCGGCCTTGTACGAGGTTATCCAGCGCGCGCTGGATTTCCTTCTCGGTCTCGGTATCCACGGCCGAGGTGGCTTCGTCCATGATCAGGATCGCCGGGTCGATCAGCAGCGCCCGGGCAATCGACACCCGCTGGCGCTCGCCGCCGGAGAGGCCCTGGCCGCGCTCGCCGACGATGGAATCGTAGCCTTGCGGCAGCCGCAAGATGAACTCGTGAGCGTGGGCGGCGCGCGCGGCGGCGATGATTTCGGCGCGGGTGGCTTCGGGTTTGCCGTAGGCGATGTTCTCGGCGATGGTGCCGAAGAACAGGAAGGGCTCCTGCAGCACCAGACCGATATTGCGGCGAAAATCGGCGATGGCGACGCTGCGGATGTCCACGCCGTCGATCATGATCGCGCCTTCCGATACGTCGTAGAAGCGGCAGATCAGGTTGACCAGCGTGCTCTTGCCTGAGCCGGAATGGCCGACCAGACCGATCATTTCGCCAGGCTTGATGTCCAGCGAAAGGTTGCGGATCACTGAGCGGTTGCCGTAGCGGAAACCGATGTCGCGCATCTGGATGCTGCCTTGCACGCTGGGCAGCGGCACCGGTTTCGTTGGCTCGGGCACGCTGGAGACGTGATCGAGAATATCGAAGATGCGCTTGGCACCGGCGGCAGCCTTTTGCGTCACCGAGACGATGCGGCTCATCGAGTCGAGTCGGGTGTAGAAGCGCCCGATATAGGCGAGGAAGGCCACCAGCACGCCGACCGTGATGTCGTTGTGTGAGACCTGCCAGATGCCGAAGGCCCACACCACGAGCAGACCGATTTCGGTGAGCAGGGTGACGCTGGGTGAGAACAGCGACCAGGTTTTGTTGATCTTGTCATTCACCGCCAGGTTGTGGGCATTGGCTTCGCGAAAACGTTGGGTCTCGCGTTTCTCCTGCGCGAAGGCCTTCACCACGCGGATGCCGGGGATGGTGTCGGCGAGGATGTTGGTGACTTCGCCCCACACCCGGTCGATTTTTTCGAAGCCAGTGCGCAGGCGGTCGCGTACGGTGTGGATCATCCACATGATCAGCGGCAGCGGCAGCAGGGTAACGATGGCCAGCCAGTGATTGATCGAGAACAGGATTGCCGTGGTCATGGCGATCATCAGCACATCGGTGATGAAATCCAGCGCATGCAGCGAGAGGAATACGCTGATGCGGTCCGATTCCGAACCGATCCGCGCCATCAGGTCGCCGGTGCGCTTGCCGCCGAAGTATTCGAGCGACAGCTTAATCAGATGCTCGTAGGTGGTGGTGCGCAGATCGGCCGAAATGCGTTCGGACACCAGTGCCAGAATGTAGGTCTTGGCCCAGCCTAGCAGCCAGGAAAGCAGGGCAGCGCCGAAGAGGCCGGCGAGCAGCTTGATCTCGAGCGCGGTATTGATGGGTTGGCCGTTCTGGTAAGGAATCAGCACCTTGTCCATCAGCGGCATGGTCAGATAAGGCGGCACCAGCGTGGCGGCGGTGGCGCCAGTCATCAGCGCGAAACCCGAGATCAGCTGCCAGCGGTAAGGCTTGGCGAAGCGCCACAGGCGGAACAGGGTCCAGGTGGAAGGCGCTTCATGCAGCTCGCGCGCGCAGATCGGGCATTCGTCTTCGCCCGGTGGCAGTGGCGCCTTGCAGGTGGCACAGACTTCTTCTTCCGGCGTGGCCGGCGGCTGGCCGGTGAGGAGCGCTTCGATATGGCGCTCGAATTCGCTGATCAGCCTCAGTGCAGCGAGGTTCTGGCTCAAGGTGTAGCGCCAGTGGGCGAGGCGGCCACTGGCATCGACCAGTTCCAGCGAGCCGACGCCGGCATGATCCGAGTGGCGTAGGGTGAGGCTGGCTGCGAGCGGCCACTCCTGCCAGGATTGGTCCGGGCTGCAGGCCAGCAGGCGGCGGGGCGTGAGCAGCAGCAGGCCACGTGCAAACTGCAGGCGGGCGTCGAGATCCAGTTCAAGTACGGCCAGTACGGTTTCACCGGGCATCAGGCGGGCGAGGGCGTCGGCTTGCCAGATGGCAGGGAGCTTGGGCTCGGAAATCGGCAGCAGCATTGTGTTTGTCAGGTGCAGTGGTGTCAGTTTTTTGTCAGCAGCGGGCCGGATGCGGGGCGCCGGCCGGCACGGAAGTCCGGTAAACTCGCCGCTGGCAAGGCGGGATCGGCCGGGCAGAGGATGATAAACGCTGCAGGCTGGTTCAAGTTTACAGGGATCGTGGCAGGTGTCCGCCTTGTCCGGCCGGGTGTACTTCGTGCCCGTTCGTAAACCTTTCGCTGCCTGCGTCGTTTACCGGACATTGGCGGAAGCCGGCAGGCACCCGCCCACTACATGGCTGACATGAGCAAAGACATCCGCATCCTCGGCGTGCAATATTTGCGCGGCCCCAATATCTGGACCTACCGCCCGGCCGTCGAGGCCCTCGTCGATATTGGCGATCTCGAAGACTGCCCCTCCAACACGATTCCCGGTTTCTACGAGCGCCTGTCGGCCTGGCTGCCTGGGCTGATCGAGCACAAGTGCAGCTACGGCGAGCGCGGCGGCTTCCTGCGCCGCGTGCAGGAGGGCACCTGGCCGGCGCACATCCTTGAACACGTCACGCTTGAATTGCAGACCCAGGCGGGCCAGCGCACCAGCTTTGGCAAGGCGCGGAGCACTTCGCAGCGCGGCGTGTACAAAGTGGTGGTGCGCTCGCGCCAGAAGGATGTGACCATTGCCTGCCTCGAAGCGGCACGCGATCTGGTGATGGCAGCGATCGAGGACAAGCCCTTCGACGTGCCCGGAAACATCGCCCGTCTGCATGATCTGGCCGACTCCCTGTGCCTCGGCCCCTCCACGGCCTGCATTGTGGATGCAGCCACCGATGCCAGCATTCCCTCGATCCGCCTGACTGATGGCAATCTGGTCCAGCTCGGCTGGGGCTGCCGCCAGCGCCGCGTTTGGACGGCCGAAACCGACCGTACCAGCGCGATCGCCGAAAGCATTGCCAGCGACAAGGATCTGACCAAGAGCCTGCTGGTGCCTTGCGGTGTTTCGGTGCCTGAAGGCCAGATCGTGAATAGCCCTGAGGAAGCCTGGGAGGCCGCGCAGGACATCGGCCTGCCGGTGGTCGTGAAGCCTTCCGACGCCAATCATGGGCGCGGCGTATCGCTCGAGCTGATGACTGAGGACGAGGTGAAAGCCGCCTTCCCGGTGGCGGATGCCGAAGGCAGTGACGTGATCGTCGAGCGCTTCATCCGTGGCAATGAACACCGTCTGCTGGTGGTGGGCGGCAAGCTGGTGGCGGCCGGGCGTGGCGAGAATATTTTCGTGACCGGCGATGGCAAGTCGAGCGTGCGCGAGCTGATCGACAGCCAGCTCAATACCGATCCGCGGCGCGGCGAAGCCGAGGAGTTCCCGCTCGAAACCATCAAGATCGATTCCGACCGCACCATGCAGCTCCTGATCGAGCGCCAGGGCTGCACTCCCGAATCGGTGCTGGCAGCCGGGCGCAAACTCACCGTGCAACGCAACGGCAATGTGTCGATTGATTGCACCGACGAAGTTCACCCTGAAGTCGCCGCCGCCGCCTCGCTGGCCGCGCGCATCGTCGGGCTGGATATCGCAGGTATTGATCTGGTGACCGAAGATGTATCGCTGCCGCTGGAGAAAACCGGTGGTGCGATCGTTGAAGTGAATGCAGGCCCCAGCTTGCTGATGCATTTGAAGCCGGCCCAGGGGCAGCCGCGCCCGGTGGGGGAAGCCATCGTGGCCCACCTGTTCCCGGGCGAGGGTAATGATGGCCGCATTCCGGTGGTGGGGGTTGCGGGGTGCGACGACAGTACCCGCATCGCCCGTCTGCTCGGCTGGCTGCTCCATGTGGGGGGCTACCATGCCGGCCTCGCCTGCCGTGAGGGCTTGTTCCTCGATCAGCGTGCCGTCGAGCGTTGCGATAGCGCCAATTTCGCCGCAGGTCAGCGCCTGCTGATGAATCGCCAGGTCGATGCGGCAGTGTTTGAGACGCCTGCGGCCAACATCCTCAGCGAAGGTCTGCCTTACGACCGTTGTGATGTGGGGGTGCTGACCAGCATCCGCGTGCTGCCCGAGCTGGAAGCTTTCGATGTGCGTGAGCTGGAGCAGGTGCGCAATGTGCTGCGCACCCAGGTCGACGTAGTGAGCGAATCTGGCACAGCCGTGCTCAATGCCGATGACCCTGAAGTAGCCGGACTGGCCGAGCTGTGCGATGGCGAGGTGGTGTTCTACGCCAGTAGTGGTTCGGCGCCCGCACTAGCCGCGCATCTGGCCGCAGGTGGCCGCGCGGTGTATGCCGAGGCTGGTCAGCTGGTGCTGGCCAGTGGTGACAAGCGTCAGGTGCAGGCCAGCGATTTGCCGGCCGGCCGAGCGCTTGGCGCCGAACTGGCGGCAGTGGCCGCCGCTTGGGCGCTGGGTATTTCGCCGGATCTGATCAATAGCGGCATCGAGAGCTTCGAAGCCAGCCTGGCCCGCTGAGGCCGGAAACAACAGGAATACGTTCAATGGAAGTTTCCCGCATCCGTGCGCTGCGTGGCCCCAATCTGTGGAGCCGTCACACCGCCATCGAAGCCATCGTAACCTGTGAGCCCGGCGAGCGTTCGCTGGCAGACCTGCCCGGTTTTGATGCCCGCCTGCGCGAGCTGTTTCCGCAGATCGGCGAGATCCGTTCCACCGATCACGGTGAAACTCAATCCATGGCTCATGCCCTGGAGTTCGCTGCGCTTGGTTTGCAGGCTCAGGCTGGCTGTCCGGTAACCTTTAGCCGAACTACCACTACGACCGAGATCGGGGTGTACTTGGTTGTGGCGGAGTACAGCGAGGAGGCGGTCGGCAAGCGTGCGTTCGAACTGGCTCAGCAGCTCGTGCATGCCGCTGCTCATGGCGGCGAGTTCGATGTGGAAGCGGCGCTGGCCGAGTTGCGTGAGCTGGACGAAGACGAGCGCCTTGGCCCCTCTACCGGCTCCATCGTGTATGCCGCTGTGGCCCACAATATTCCCTTCCGCCGCCTCACGACCGGCAGCCTGGTGCAGTTCGGCTGGGGCAGCAAGCAGCGTCGCATCCAGGCGGCCGAGATCGATTCCACCAGTGCGATCGCGGAATCCATTGCGCAGGACAAGGATCTCACCAAGAAGCTGCTTGAAGCTGCCGGCGTGCCAGTGCCCAAGGGACGCCCGGCCACTGGCCTGGAAGACGCCTGGCTTGCAGCCAACGAGATCGGCTTCCCGGTGGTGGTAAAGCCGCAGGACGGCAATCAGGGTAAGGGTGTGGCGGTGAACATCACCACCCGCGAACAGTTCGAGATCGGCTATCGCGCGGCCAACGAAATCAGCGATGAAGTGCTGGTCGAGAAGTACCTGCCTGGCCATGATTTCCGCATGCTGGTGGTGGGCGACAAGCTGGTTGCCGCCGCGCGTCGCGAGCCGCCGCTGGTGATTGGCGATGGTACGCACACAGTGCGTCAGCTGGTTGAAGAGGTGAACAAGGATCCGCGTCGTGGCACCGGCCATGCCACCTCGCTGACCAAGATCCGTTTTGATGACATTGCACTGTCCAAGCTCGCCGACCAAGGGCTCAATGCCGAGAGCATTCCAGCCAAGGGTCAGCGGGTGATCCTGCGCAACAACGCCAATCTGTCTACCGGCGGCTCGGCTACCGATGTGACCGATGATGTACATCCGGACATGGCCGCGCGCGCGGTGGCTGCCGCGCAGATGGTTGGCCTCGATATTTGTGGTGTGGATGTGGTGTGCGATAGCGTGCTGCGGCCGCTTGAAGAGCAGTCTGGCGGTATCGTCGAAGTGAATGCCGCGCCGGGCCTGCGTATGCACCTGTCGCCCTCTTACGGCAAGGGCCGTAACGTGGGCGAGGCGGTGATCTCCACCATGTTTGCACCGGGCGATGACGGCCGCATTCCGGTGGTGGCGGTGACCGGCACCAATGGCAAGACCACCACCGTGCGCCTGATTGCTCACCTGCTGATCAAGAGTGGTCTGCGTACTGGCATGACCAATACTGATGGCGTGTATGTGCAGGGCAAGCAGATCGACAGCGGTGATTGCTCCGGTCCGCGTAGTGCGCGCAGCGTGCTGATGCATCCGGATGTGGATGCCGCCGTGTTTGAAACCGCGCGCGGTGGCTTGCTGCGCGAAGGCCTCGCTTTTGATCGTTGCAAGGTGGCCGTCGTCACCAACATCGGCATGGGCGATCACCTCGGGCTGAACTACATCACCACCCTGGATGATCTGGCCGTGCTCAAGCGCGTGATCGTGCAGAACGTGGCTGACAATGGTTACGCCGTGCTCAATGCTGCCGACCCCATCGTGGCCGGCATGGCGGCCAATTGCCCGGGCCAGATCATCTACTTCGCCGCGGATCGCAATAACCCGGTGATGGCTACCCATCGCGCTCAGGGCAAGCGCGTGGTGTATGTCGAGAACGACGCCATCGTGTGTACCGAAGGCAAGAAATCACAGCGCATCTCGCTGGCCGGCGTGCCGATCACGCGTGATGGCACGATCAGCTTCCAGGTTGAGAACGTGATGGCCTCGGTGGCAGCGGCTTGGGGCGTCGGTCTTGAGTGGGATGTGATCCGCGCGGGTCTGGCCAGTTTCGTGGCCGATAGCGATAACGCGCCAGGGCGTTTCAACGTCTTCGATTACAAGGGTGCGACCATTATTGCTGACTATGGCCATAACCCGGACGCCATGCTGGCGCTGGTCAAGGCTGTCGAGGCCATGCCGGCCAAGCGTCGCTCGGTAGTGATCTCGGGTGCTGGGGATCGCCGCGATGAAGACATTCGTCAGCAAACCGAAATCCTCGGCGCTGCGTTTGATGGTGTGATCCTGTACCAGGATGCCTGTCAGCGCGGTCGTGCCGATGGTGAAGTGATCGGCCTCTTGCGCGAAGGGCTCAAGGGGGCTGTGCGTACTGCCGTGGTCGAGGAGATCAATGGCGAGTTCATCGCGATCGACCGGGCTTTGGAACTGCTTCAGGCGGGCGATCTGTGCCTGATCCTGATCGATCAGGTCGAAGAAGCGCTGGCGCATATTCGCCAGCGTGTGGCGGCGCAGTAAGCACAAATCAAGGCGCGAGCATCAAGGGCGGCCTCGGCCGCCTTTCAGCTTTCTGGAGGGCGATCATGAAGATCAAGCATCTGAGTGCTCTGTTGGTGTCCGGGCTTTTGCTGCTTGCCTGTTCCACACCGCGGATTCCTGTTGCCGGTACCCCGCAGATGGATACACAGGCCAAAACTTTTGCAGTGCATCCGGCCCGCGCCCGCATCTATGTATATCGCAATCTCAGTAGTCTCAGCGAAGAGTTGCGGGTGAATGGTGCCGTAGTCGGCACGCTCACGGGCCGCAGTTATCTGCCGCTTGAAGTCTCCCCGGGTACTTATCGCCTGCAGGCCAAGCGTGAGCGCGAGACGATCCTGGAGTTGAATGTGCTGGCCGGGCGCAATTACTTCGTGCTGCTGGAGGCGATCGAATCGCCCATGAACTACCGCAGTTCGTTGCGAGAGGCGAGTGAGGCCGAGGCGCGCGAGGCGATCAAGAGCAGCCAACTGCTGCTTTCGCCGGTCTATCCGCTCACCCCCTGAGGGGACGGCACGTCAACGAAAAAGAGCGCCCGCGGGCGCTCTTTTCGCGTTCTGCGGCGAGGCGAATTACTTCTTGGTTTTGGGGGCTGCCTGCGCCGTGACGGTGATGGCCAGAGCCTGGCTGAACACGCCTTCGACCTGATCACCGACCTTCACTTCCGCCAGCTTGGCCGGATCTTCCACCTTGAGTTCCACGATGCGGCCAGCGGCGCCCTTTACGGTCACGAGTTTCTTGACGCTATCCACGGCAATCACATCTGCCACGAACTGCACTTCGCGTTCGAACAGGGCACCCGGCTTCTTGCCCTTGGGGGTCCGGCCGACCATAGCCCCAGCCGTGGTGTGGGCTTCGCCTTTGACTTTCTTGAGCTGCATGGCAATGGCTTCAAAGTACTCGGCACTGACCTGATCACCTGCGCGCAGGTTGTCCAGGTTACGAGCTTCCGCACCGGCGACCAGATCGAAAGTCTCGCCATCTTTGCTGCGCAGGGTCACCTTGCGGGATTTCAGGTTGACGGTGACCACTGTTGCTTCGAACTTGGCAGAAACCGCCATGCCGCCACCAGGCACGCTGGCTGCTGTCGGCTCGGCAGCGAGGATCGGCGTGGCGAAGAGGGCAACGGTGAGCAGGGAGATAGTGCAGAGAGCACGCATGTGGCGATCCTTGTAGTCAGGGTGAAAAACGGGAAGCACTGGCGCATCGTTGAATGCCTTGATGGCCAGCGTATGGCGCTACGATCCATGGGAACATAGCATGGATCAGATTCGTATTTTTTGCCCGCAGGGGCGGCTGCCTGCCGCGCCTGGCCATCGGAGAGTTCTCATGCCAGGATCTGCCCGACTCGCCTTGCGTCTGATGCTGCTGTGCTATGCAACACGGGCCGCCGCAGCCCCTTGTTCCGAGCTGAAGCCAGGTGGCGCGCAATGAAGCTCTTGCGTGGTGTGCTGCTGGCGTGCATGTTGCTCATTGGTGCATGTGCCACGCCGCGCCGCGATCCTGCGCGTAGCGAACTGCCCTTGCCGGAGCCCAACGAGCCAACCCGGCTGGAGCAATTGGCGGAACAGGAACTGGGTACGAGCCCACAACTGAATGCCTTCCGTTTGCTCCCCGAGAGTGTCGAGGCGCTGCTGGCCCGCCTGATGCTGGCCCGCACCGCCGGACGCTCGCTGGACCTGCAGTACTACATCTGGCGCGATGATCTTACGGGGCGACTGTTGACCCAGGCATTGCTCGAAGCAGCCGATCGGGGTGTAAGGGTTCGCGTGCTGCTGGATGATGTGGGGAGCAGCGCCAATGACAAACTACTGCTTGCGCTGGATGCGCATCCGCTGGTGGAAATCCGCCTGTTCAACCCCGTCAGTTCACGCTCCTTCCGTACCCTGGGCATGGTGCAGGACTTCTCGCGCATCAACCGGCGCATGCATAACAAGGCTTTCCTGGCCGATCACAAGATGGCCATCGTGGGTGGGCGCAATATTGGTGATGAGTATTTCGGGGCCTCGAACGAGATAGCCTTCGGTGATCTCGATGTGCTGACCTTTGGCCCGGTGCTGTCGGAATTACAGGACTCCTTTCAGCGGTACTGGGATTCTCCGGCGGCCATTCCGATCGAGGATCTTCTGAACGACGTGGCGGGCCCCGATGAACTCGATGCCCTGCGCCGTGACCTGACTGGCTTTCTGAGCACACAGCGCGATAGCCCCTATGCGCAGCTTGGCAGCAGCATTCTGGCGACCTGGTTTGGCGATGCACCGATCACTTTTCACCGCGGTGATGCCCGCGTCCTGCAGGATGATCCGGACAAGATCAGCCGTCCGCCGGGCAACATTGCCGGCACCCTGATCACCCAGTTTGGCTATTCGTTGGTTCAGCCTGCAGAGGAAGTCTTGCTCGTATCGCCCTACTTTGTGCCGGGCAAGGCTGGACTGGAGTGGTTTCGAGGCCTCACTGCGCGTGGCATACGGGTGACCGTACTGACCAATTCGCTGGCGGCCAGCGATGTGGCTGCGGTGCACGCCGGTTATGAGCGCTATCGCAAGGAACTGCTGGCTGCCGGCGTGCACCTGTACGAAATGCGTCCGGAGTCGGACCCGGACGGTGAGCGCAAGCATACCCACATGTATCTAGGTTCTTCACGCGCTTCGCTGCACGCCAAGACCTTCGTTTTTGATCGGAGCTCGGTGTTCATCGGTTCGCTGAATCTGGATCCGCGCTCGGTGAAACTCAATACCGAGATCGGCCTGCTGTGCGAGAGCCCGGCGATGGCCGAGGAGCTCTCAAGTGGACTGGAGGATGAACTGGACGCCGTGGCCTGGCGGCTCGAGCTGGCGGCAGACGGGAAAGGGATCGTATGGGTGGAGCGGACTCCGGCAGGTGAGGTGCGTCACACGCGTGAGCCACAGGCGAGCTCACTGCGCCGCTTCAGCGTCTGGCTGCTGGGGCTGCTACCGATTGAGTCACTGTTGTGATGCTTGTGATGACGAACCCCCTTGCTACTAAAGTGTTAATGGGTGGCTATATACTTCATGGCGTTTGGTTGGGGCTGATGCCGATTGCGCATGTCGGCTTGCGGCTTCAGAATTTACGCCATTAGTCGTAGACCCATCCTGAAGGGCGGCCAGCTGCCGCTGGAGGAGTGCTTGCGTGCAAGAAAACCAGGCAGGACTGGAAGGACCACTCCTGTTCGCTGAGGATGAGACTGCCGGGGAAGTACCCAAGCGCCTGAAAAGCTGGCGCTGCCTGATTGTGGACGACGACGAGGGCGTCCATCAGTCCCTTGCTTTCGCCATGAATAACCTGCCGGTGCTCGAAGGGCGCATCGAGTGGCTGCACGCCTATACCGCCCGCGAAGCACGTGAAATACTCGAGCGTGAGCGTGATGTGGCAGTGATCATGCTTGACGTGGTGATGGAGCATGAGCAGGCCGGCCTTGAACTTGTGCGCGTGATCCGCAACGAGCTGGGGCTGAACGACACCCGCATCATCTTGCACACAGGCCAGCCGGGCTTCGCGCCAGAAATCACCGCGATCCGCGAATACGACATCAACGATTACCGGACTAAGGCCCAGCTGACGCGCGGCCATGTGTATACCTGCCTGTCCTCGGCCATTCGTACCTATCGCCAGATTCGTGCTATTGCCCAGGGGCGCGAGCAACTGCGGCGCATTATTGAAGCCGGTGACGAGCTGATGATGCAGGTGGATGAGGCGGCCTTTGCGCGTGGCGTGCTGGCCCATTTTGCCCAATTGCTCGATACCGGCTTGTCTGGTTTTGCACTGACGGCTACCCGCCCCGACAGCCTGGGCCTGCTGCCCTTGCTGGTGGCCGAGGGGCAGCATGCCGGCCGTGCCGGGCGCTCCCTGAATGCCAGTGAGGCGGCTGAAGCCTTGGCCTGCTGCCTGCAAAGTTTGAGCGGGCATGGCGTTGCCTGGGGTGCGCGGGGTGCAGCCTTGTGCATCCGGAGCCACCCTGGCGCAGTGTTGTGCCTCTACCTGGATCTTCAAGTGCCGGACCCGGAATCGGTTGACCCCGGAGTGATCGATGTCTTTGCCGGGCATTTTGCTTCCTGCCTGGACAACCGCAGCCTGCTGCACCAACTGCAGCACGACGCTTATCACGACCGCCTCTCCGGATTGCCGAACCGGCGCGCGCTCGGCGAGGAGCTGGGGCGCTGCCTGGTCGCAGGCCAGACGTCTGGCCTCTCGCTGGCCCTGATCGATATCGATGCCTTCGGCGAGATCAACGAAACCCTCGGCCACGCTTTCGGCGATGAACTGCTGCGCGGCATTACGGCGCGCCTGCGGGCCTCCGCTACGCCCGAAGTCATGGTGGCGCGCATCTCGGCGGACATCTTTGCCGTGCTGGGGGCTGAGCGCCGCATTACACCGGAATTCGTGCTGCCCCTGTTTGCGGAGCCGTTCACTGTGGGGGGCGAGGAAAGCATGGTCTCTGTTACGGTCGGTTTTACCCGCCTGGGAGACGTAGAGGCGCAAGGGGGGGGGGAAATGCTGGAAGCCGCTTTCCAGGCCCTGCGTTATGCCAAGACCTATCAGCGTGGCCAACTCGCCTGGTATGACCCGGCACTCACCTCGCAGACCCATGAGCGGGTGCGCCTGCTCAATGGTTTGCGCCATGCGCTGCAGGGCGACGGGCTATATGTGGTGTTCCAGCCTCAGGTGTCACTGGAAGATCAGCGCCTGATCGGTCTGGAAGCCCTGATGCGTTGGCGTACAGAGGATGGCAGCGTGATTCCGCCGGATCGCTTCATCCCGGTGGCTGAGCAGTCCGGCCTGATTCGCGAGCTGGGCTTTTTCGTGCTGCGTGAAGCCTGCTCTTTGCTGGCCCGTCTGCACGCCGAAGGGCATACCGGTGTGCGCATGGCGGTCAATGTGTCGGCGGTCCAGTTCCGCAATCCGTCATTTCTCAGTGAATTGCGCCAGATCGTCGGTGCCAGCGGTATGGATGCGCATTATCTGGAACTCGAAATCACCGAATCGATTGCGATGGAGGATTCCGCCTATGTGCGAGAGGCACTGGAAGCCTTGCGTACGATGGGGGTGCAACTGGCTGTGGATGATTTCGGTACCGGTTATTCCTGTCTCGCGCAGCTCAAGCAGCTGGCATTCAATCGCCTGAAGATCGACAAGGCGTTCGTTCACGATCTCAGCGAGGAAGAGGCGGATGCGAGTATTGCCGGCGTGGTGATCCAGCTCGGCCAGCGTCTGGGCAAGGAGGTCATTGCGGAAGGCGTGGAAACCGAGGCACAAGCCCAGATCCTTGGGCGCCTGGGCTGCCGTGAGGCGCAAGGTTATCTGTATGGCCGGCCGATGCCGGTGGCAGAGCTCTATCGCTGGTTGAAGTCACGCGCCTGAGTATTGTCAGAGAATGTGGCCGCGCCATGGCTTTCTGGCGCCGGCCAAACTTCCTGCCTATAATCCGGACTCTCCGAGGAGCGCTGCGAGAGCGTTGGGTGCTTCTACCCACGATCCCAGGCTCGGAGTTTCGCCAGCGCCAAGCTCGGCAGGATTCAACTGCGCTCACCTGTTCAACCGTGCCGGGCACGGGAAGACGGTGAGCCCCTCTGTAAGCTCCCCTCCCGCTCGGCCACCTGTTCATGGAGAACATCGTGGCTCAATTCAATGATTACGTGATTGCCGATCTCAAGCTGGCCGACTGGGGCCGCAAGGAGATCCTCATTGCCGAAACCGAAATGCCGGGCCTGATGGCTATTCGCGAAGAATTCGCGAAGGCCCAGCCGCTCAAGGGCGCGCGCATCACCGGCTCGCTGCACATGACCATCCAGACCGCCGTGCTGATCGAGACGCTGACTGCGCTCGGCGCCGAAGTGCGCTGGGCCTCGTGCAACATCTTCTCGACCCAGGATCACGCCGCCGCCGCAATTGCCGCCGCGAACATCCCGGTCTTCGCCGTCAAGGGCGAAACGCTGGTCGACTACTGGGATTACACCCATCGCATCTTCGAGTGGGCCGATGGCGGCTACTCCAACATGATTCTGGATGACGGCGGCGACGCGACTCTGCTGTTGCATCTGGGCGCTCGCGCCGAGAAGGATCTGTCGGTCATCAGCAAGCCGGGTTCCGAAGAAGAAACCATCCTGTTTGCCGCGATCAAGGCCAAGCTGGCGATTGATCCGAGCTGGTATTCCGTGCGCCTGGCGGCCATCAAAGGCGTGACCGAAGAAACCACCACCGGCGTGCACCGCCTGTACCAGATGCATGCGCGTGGCGAACTGAAGTTCCCGGCGATCAACGTCAATGACTCGGTCACCAAGAGCAAGTTCGACAACCTCTACGGCTGCCGCGAGTCGCTGGTGGATGGCATCAAGCGCGCCACCGATGTGATGATTGCCGGCAAGGTTGCCGTGATCGTTGGCTACGGCGACGTGGGCAAGGGCTGCGCCCAGGCCATGCGTGCGCTGTCGGCCCAGGTGTGGGTCACCGAAATCGACCCGATCTGCGCCCTGCAGGCCGCCATGGAAGGCTATCGCGTGGTGACCATGGAATATGCCGCCGACAAGGCCGATATCTTCGTGACCACCACCGGCAACTTCCACGTCATCACCCATGACAACATGGCTGCGATGAAGAACAACGCCATCGTCTGCAACATCGGACACTTCGACAACGAAATCGATGTCGCTTCGCTGGAGAAGTACCAGTGGGAAGAGATCAAGCCGCAAGTCGATCACGTCATCTTCCCGGACGGCAAGCGCATCATCCTGCTGGCTAAGGGCCGTTTGGTGAACCTGGGCTGTGGCACGGGCCACCCGAGCTACGTGATGTCATCAAGCTTCGCCAACCAGACCATCGCGCAGATCGAACTGTTCACGCGTACCGCCGAATATCCAGTGGGCGTGTACACCCTGCCCAAGCATCTGGATGAGAAGGTCGCGCGCCTGCAACTGAAGACGCTCAACGCCCAGCTCTCCGTGCTGCGCCCCGATCAGGCTGCCTACATTGGCGTGCCGGTTGAAGGTCCGTACAAGGCTGATCACTACCGTTACTGAGCGACCTTGAACCGCGCCGGCGCAAGCCGGTGCGGGCCTGCCCCATGGACTCCTTTCACGGCCGCCATTCGCGACTCAAGACTACTCCGCTTGCTGAATCGGCAATGCCGGAGCGCATCGCACCACGCGCCGACCAGTTGCTGGTCGAGCGTGGTCTGGCAGAGTCTCGCACGACTGCGCAGCGCATGATCGGGGCCGGCCGGGTGAGCTGGCAGGATCTGGGGGGCGTGAAGATAGTACGCAAGGCATCCGAGTCAATTCCGAGCACGGCTGAAATCCTGATTGAACCCGACGAGGCGGATCGCTATGTGTCGCGAGGCGGCCTCAAGTTGGCTGGCGCGCTGAGCAGCGTCGGGCTGGATGTGACTGGCTTGCATTGCCTGGATCTCGGTCAGAGCACCGGCGGCTTTACGGATTGCTTGTTGCAGGCTGGTGCGGCCAGTGTGCTGGGCATCGAGGTCGGCCATGACCAGCTTCACCCGCGCTTGCATGGTGAGCCTCGCTGCAGCACGATCGAGGGCCTGAATGCCCGTGATCTGCACGCAGCCCAATTAGGCGAGCGCATGCCGAAAGCGGGTTTTGATCTGATCGTTTGTGATGCGAGCTTCATTTCGCTGACGCTCCTGCTGCCGCAATGGCCGTCTCTGATGGCGGAAAATGGGCGCGTGCTGGCGCTGGTCAAGCCTCAGTTCGAACTGGGGCCTCAAGCCCTTGGCAAAGGGGGCATCGTGCGCGACCCTTCGTTGTATCCGGCGGTCGAAGCGCGCATCCGCTCGGCCTGTCAGGTCGCTGAATTGGACGTGCTGATCTGGTGCGATAGCCCGATCACAGGCGGCGATGGCAATCGCGAATTTTTCGTCTTCGCTCGCAAAGCGCAGACCTGAGGAAAGAACATGAGCAAGAAACTTGAATTCAGTCTCGAATTCTTCCCGCCGGCAACGGCGGAGGGTGTGGAAAAGCTGCGTGGCGTGCGCACCGAACTGGCGGCGTTGGGCCCGGAGTTCATTTCCGTGACCTACGGTGCAGGTGGCTCCACGCGTGACCGTACCCTTGAAGTTGTGCGCGAGATCCGTGCTGCCGGCATCGACGCCGCCCCACATCTTTCCTGCATCGGCTCCACCCAGGCCAGCATCCGCGATCACCTCGCTGAATTCCGGGAAATGGGCGTGAAACGCATCGTTGCGCTGCGTGGAGATCTGCCTTCCGGTATGGCCGACCCGGGCGAGTTCCGTTACGCCAACGAACTGGTCGAATTCATCCGCAAGGAATCTGGTGAAGAGTTCTTTCTGGAAGTTGCGTCCTATCCCGAAATTCACCCCCAGGCCCGCAGCTACGAGGCTGACCTCAAGGCTTTCGTGAATAAGGTTAATGCTGGCGCCGATTCATCGATCACCCAGTATTTCTACAATGCAGATGCCTATTTCACCTTCTGCGATGCGGCGCGAGAGGCGGGGGTCCGTATTCCAATCGTACCGGGCATCATGCCGATCGCCAGCTTCAGCAAGCTCGCTCGTTTCTCCGAGAGCTGTGGTGCAGAAATCCCGCAGTGGATGCGCCGCAAGTTTGAAGGTTTTGGTGATGATGCTGAAAGCGTGCGTGCCTTCGGCCTGGATGTGGTCACCGGTCTGTGCGAGCGCCTGATTGCGGGTGGGGCACCAAGCCTGCACTTCTATACGCTGAATCAGACAGGACTGACCCGAGAGCTATGTCAGCGCCTGGGTCTCGCCTGAAACTTTGGCGTAAAAAGTGTTTGACAGGATCAGAATAGCTTTCTATAATTTTGATTCTTCGCTTTCGGCGGGTCGTTAGCTCAGTTGGTAGAGCAGCGGACTTTTAATCCGTTGGTCGCAGGTTCGAATCCCGCACGGCCTACCACTCGTAGAAGAAGCGAAACAGATTTTGGGGGTATAGCTCAGTTGGTAGAGCAGTTGACTCTTAATCAATTGGTCGTAGGTTCGAATCCTACTGCCCCTACCAAAATATGTAAAAAGCCCAGTCTTCGGACTGGGTTTTTTACATTATGGATATGTCAGTAAAAAAAGCCCGATCAATATCGGGCTTTTTTATACGCGTTGCTTTGGCCTTGCTCAGAGACTGCAGAAGGTCAGCTCGAAAGGAATGTCGGCTTCGGACTGGCGTGGACGGGAGATGACATCCGGGGCTACGAAGCGGATGTTGAACGCATATTTGTTGGCGCTGATCTCTGGGACGGCGCTGATTTCACGCGCAAGACGTACGCGAACCAGTTGGGCACTGCGGCCGGTCATCATGATCTGGTAGCTGCCGCGCTTGGCGAGCTGGCTTTCGGAGCGCCCGCTTTCACGCAGCAGGCGTAGCACGATGGTGAGGCCATCGCGAATCGGCAGCATGGGATTGAGCCAAGTTGTCAGATCGTGCCTGCGCAGTTGGAAATCCCGATTGAGCCAGAAGTGGTAGGAGGGCAGATCGAATTCACAAGCGCCTCCCGGGATGGCCGTGCGCGAGCGAATTGCCATCAGCCACTCTGACTCTCGCAGATACTGACCGATGCGGCCTGCCATGGACAGCAGCGCACTGCTGGCCTGCTCGATCTCATAGAGCGCGCCGGACAGAGCTTCTTCGGAAATCTGCGGATTGTCGCGGAAGGCGAGCAGGATCTGACGCTGACGCTCAAGCTCTTGAACCAGATCAACTTTCAGATCGGCACGACCGGCAACGTCGAGAATCTCGAATAGCGCCAGAAGGGCTGTGTGGTGTTCGTAAGGGCCGTCGGCAAGGGAGAAGTGCAGGACCTTGTCGAAGAGGTCTTCCAGCCGCAGCAGAGTGCGGATGCGTTCGCCGAGAGGGTATTCGTAGGTGATCACCGCTGGCCGCTACCGGGAAGATGTGTGCTTTGCAGGCGTTGGAGTGCCCGCATCATATCATCAAGGATTCTGATTGGGCTGAGCTGCCAGCTGCAGATAGTGTGCATGCAGCTTGGCAACCTGTGCGGGAAGCGCGGCAGGTGAGCCCGAGTTGTCGAGAACGTCATCCGCGACGGCAAGACGTGCAGCACGCGTGGCCTGGCTTGCGATGATCCGGCGCGCCTCTGCTTCCGCCAGGCCGCTGCGTGCCATGACGCGCTGAAGCTGTATATCTTCCGCACAGTCGACGAGCAGCACACGCCGGCATAGCGGCAGATAGTGGCCGGTTTCTACCAGAAGCGGGACTGCCAGCAACACGTAAGGGGCGGCGCAGGATTTCAGCTGCGCGAGGCCGGCGCTGCGGATAAGGGGGTGCAGAATGGCTTCGAGCTCGGTGCGGCGGGATGGTTCGGCAAACACCAGGGCTCGCATCGCGGCGCGGTCCAGTCCGCCATCCGGGCGCTGCATGTCCGCACCGAAGCTGGCGACGATAGCGGGCATGGCGGCCCCGCGGGGCGCTGTGAGTTGGTGGGCAATCCGGTCTGTGTCGACGAGCCCGGCGCCGTGAGCCGTGAAAAGCTCCGCTACAGTGCTTTTGCCACAGGCAATGCCGCCAGTGAGTCCGATGACGCAGGCGTGTGCTTGCTCAGCCTGGCTGGCAATCTTCACGCTGGGCTTCCTTGAGGCGGGACATGAGGTCCTCCACCAGCGGCAGAACCTTGCCGGCGCTGCCGCGCACTTCAACCCTAGCCGCAAAGTTGGTGTTGTCGCGCACGGTGATGCGCGCGGTTTTCACATTCTTCTTCTGCAGCTGTTCGATCAGGCGTTTCGCGGCCTCTTCACTGCGGAAAAGGCCCAGCGAGATGGCGAACTGGTTGGGGCCGGCTTCACGCACGATGATGTAATCAGTAATGCCTGCCTTGGCCAGGATTTCTCCGCGCCTGGCGGCGCCATCCTTGCCGCCACCAGGCGGGATATTGACCCAGTAAGAGCTTGGCTGCACGCCGCTGGCCTTGAGTTTGACGGCTTCACCGAGCGGGCTGGCGATGGTCGTGATCTGGGCAACGTCGTCTGCCCCGAGGTGCTTTAATGCCACGCATGCTGCTGCATCCGGATTGCTGGTGACGGCCGCCGGAGCGGGGGGGCTTACCGGCACGGACTGCGGCGAAGCGGAAGCAAGCGAGGCTGCGGGGCCGGTGTTGAGCAGAATGATCTTGTCGGCAGAGAGTTGGCGCTTCAGGCGCTCGGCTTCACCGCCGGTTTGCCAGGGCGCCTGGACGCCTGCCAAGCCGAGGCCGCTGAACAGGGTCAGCACGATATTGATGGCGAGCAGCAGGTAGAAGAAGGTGCGGAGGATCTGCATGGTGGGATTATCCTGCGAGGCGTTACGCTCTCCAAGCCTTGTCGTCAGTTTCCGAGCGGTCCGTTGCTATCGCTAGCAGGCCTTGCAGGACCAGATCGGACTGCAGGCGTGCGGTGGCCCCCAGGTGCGGCAGGAGGCGCGCACCGTTTCCACCGGCAACTAGAATTGGCGTGGCTGGTGGAAGTTGCATGGCGATCAGCTGGATGGCACCGGTCTGGGCCAGCAGGCAGCCGCTGGCAATGGCGTCATGGGTGTTGCGTGGCGGCATGACGTAGTTGCCCCTGCTGCGTGGCAGACCAGCCGTGTTGTGGGCCAATGCGTCAAGCATCAGCTCCAGCCCGGGCAGGATGCAGCCACCCGCAAAGTTGCCGGTGTCCTGCACGATGTCGATAGTCGTAGCGGTGCCAGCGCAGACAACTAGCGCGTTGCTGCGCAGCATATGCCAGGCGCCGATCGCGGCTGCCCAGCGGTCCGCACCGAGGCTGGCGGGGTGTTCGTAGTCGTTACGCAGGCCGCAGCGCATGGCGCTGGCCATGAGCCATTCACACGGAGCGTGGATGTCAGTGAGCAGGCGCTCCAGGTGTGCAGCGACGCCGGGGCCTGCGACGTTGGCAATCACGATGCGGGCGGGAGCGAAGCCGACGGGAAGCGTCAGTCCAGGCGCGTCGAGCGCTACCGCATGCTGGCTCAGCCACCGGCTGCCATCATGGCAGGCGTACTTGAGGCGGGTATTGCCGGCGTCGATCAGCAGATACATGTCATATTTCCGCTGCCAAGGCCAGACGTAGGCTCAGGTCGCCACTGGTAATCAGCACGCGCGCACCACAAGCGGTCAGCAATTCCAGCGCTCCCTCGGCGTTGGTGTGGCCGCAGCGCCCGGTGTGGCTACCGCTCTCGGAAGAGACTGTGACGGGCAGACCGTACAAGGCGTTGCGGGCGGCCCAGTCCTGGCGCAGGGCGGCGAAGCCCGCGCGGGCAAAGTGATCGAGACACTGCGCAAGCTGGCTCAGAATCGTGCCCAACACTTGTTCGCGGGTGAGCTCGGGAAGGGCTTCATCGAGACTGACGAATGCTTGGTCGATGCCTGCATCGCGGGCGGTATCGCGCCGCAGATTGAGGCCTATGCCGATGATGAGTCCGAGCCCGGCTTCATCTGATTCGACCTCGATCAGTACGCCGCCGAGCTTGCGTCCGAACAGCCAGATGTCATTGGGCCACTTGAGGCCCACTGCAGGGACGTTCAGGCTCTCCAGCGCTTGAGCCACGGCAAGGCCAACCGCAAGGCTGAGGCCTGCGCTTGAGCAGCCAGGGGCGAGACGCCAGAGTAGCGAAAAGGTGAGGCTGGAAGATGCGTTGCCGGAGCGCCAGCTGCGGCCCCGGCGTCCGCGCCCGGCGGTTTGCTCGTCGCACACCAAGACGCTGCCCGAGGGTGCGCCTTGGGATGCGCGCGCCAGCAAGACGCTATTGGTGGAGTCGCAGCGCTCGATATGGTCGACATCAAAGCGCGCGCGCTGATCGCCCAGCGCGACGAGGAGTGCGGTGTAATCGAAAACAGCGGGCATCCGTGAAAAGGCGGGGGCGGAAAGCCCGGAGTCTAGCCCGAAACAGCGCTGTTTACTCTTCGTTGCGACCTGCGTCGATGCCCAGCTCCTGGATCTTGCGGGTGATGGTATTGCGGCCGATGCCGAGTACCTGGGCGGCCTCCACGCGCCGTCCACCTGTGCTGGCGAGTGCTCGCAGGATCAGGCTTTTCTCGAATTCGCGGCTGAGGCGGTCGAAAACTTCGCCGGGAGCGCTGGCAATCAGCCGGTCGGCTTCGGCATTCAGGGCGGAGAGCCAGTCGCCCGCTGCGCCACCACCAGTGGTGCTGGGTACCGCATCCCGCATTTCAGCAGGTAGGTCGGCCACGTCAACGCTCTGGCCAGGAGCCATCACAGTGAGCCAGTGACAGAGGTTTTCGAGCTGACGTACGTTGCCAGGAAAGTCAAAGGCCTGTAGACGCTTGAGGGCGGCATCGGTGAGGCGCTTGGTTTCGACGCCGAGCTCCTGGCTGCTATGAGCAAGGAAGTGCTTGGCCAGCAACGGAACGTCTTCCCGACGCTCACGTAACGGCGGCAGGCGCAGACGGATTACATCGAGGCGGTGAAACAGATCTTCCCGGAACAGACCATCGCGGACGCGCTGCTCAAGATGCTGGTGGGTGGCGGCGATCACACGCACGTTAGCCTTCACCGGGGTATGGCCGCCGACCCGGTAGAAGTGGCCATCGGAGAGTACGCGCAGCAGACGCGTCTGCAGTTCCGCCGGCATGTCACCGATTTCGTCGAGGAACAGGGTGCCGCCTTCTGCCTGCTCAAAGCGGCCGCGGCGCTGGGCTGCTGCACCGGTGAAGGCTCCACGCTCATGACCGAAGAGTTCGGATTCGAGCAGGTCTTTCGGAATCGCGGCGGTGTTGATGGCGACAAACGGACCGTCCTTGCGCGGGCTGTGGCGGTGCAGGGCGCGCGCCACGAGCTCCTTGCCGGTGCCGGACTCGCCGTTGATCATCACGGTGGCTGAAGATTGCGACAGGCGGCCGATGGCGCGGAAGACCTCCTGCATCGAGGCGGCCTGGCCAAGAATTTCAGGCACTGAGCTGGCCTGTTCTTCTGCACCTTCCTGGTGCGTGCTTTCCTTTAGGGCACGTTGCAGCAGATCGAGCGCCTGATCTACGTCAAAGGGCTTGGGCAGGTATTCAAAGGCGCCGCCCTGAAAGGCGGAGACCGCACTATCCAGATCCGAGTAGGCGGTCATGATGATGACCGGCAGGTTGGGGTATTTTTCCTTGGCCCTTTGCAGCAGGACCAGGCCGGACTCACCCGGCATATGAATGTCGGAGATCAGCACCTGGGGAGGCGTGGCGCCGCTATCAAGCACCGTGAGAGCTTCGCTGGCGGAGGAGAAGCTGCGGTGTGCAATGTTTTCGCGGGCCAGGGATTTTTCCAGCACCCAGCGGATGGAGCGGTCGTCGTCAACGATCCAGACTGCGTTCATGTCGTGTATTCCGTTGTTCTGCTTGTCGGGGGCTTCGTGCCTCAGGCCTGGGTGATCGGCAGGAGGATGGTGAAGCAGGTTCGGCCGGGATCGCTCTCTAGATCGATGGTGCCCTGATGCTGTTCGACAAAACTCTGTGCGATCGACAGACCGAGGCCGGTGCCGCCTTCACGTCCCGAAACTAGTGGGTAGAAGATCTTGTCGCGGATTTCCAGCGGGATGCCCGGTCCGTTATCGATTACTTGCAATTCCAGTGCCAGCTTGTGCCGTTTCTTGGCCAGGGTGACCTGACGGGCAGCCCGCGTGCGCAGCGTAATGCAGCCTTGACCTTCCATGGCTTGGGCGGCATTGCGCGAAATATTCAGGATGGACTGGATTAGCTGTTCACGATCAGCTGTCAGCATCGGCAGGCTGACGTCATAATCGCGCCGCACCGTGACGTCCGGAAACTCGGCCTGAACGAGACGCAGGACACGCTCAAGCACATCATGCACATTCACCACCGAGGGGTGCATCATGCGGTGCGAATTGAGCAGGCGGTTCATCAGGTCCTGCAGGCGATCAGCCTCGGCAATGATGACCTGGGTATATTCGCGCCACTCCGGGTTGTCCAGTTCGCGCTCAAGTAGCTGGGCCGAACCACGGATGCCGCCGAGCGGGTTCTTGATCTCGTGAGCGAGGTTGCGGACGAGTTCGCGATTGACCTGCTGCTGCTCGGCCAGGCGTTCTTCACGGGCCACCTTGAGCTGGGCGTCGATCGGGCGAAACTCCAGCAGCAGACGTGCGGGTTGCAGATCGATGGGGGTGGCTGTGCAGTCGACATGCAGCACCAGCGTATTGGGCCGGCGGATAGCGAGATTCTGTCCGGTGTGGCTCCAGTTGTTGGCCAGCGCATTGTCCAGCGCCGCCCACAGGCCGGGGATGTCACCGAGCAGGGCCGATAGATGGTGACCGAGAATCTGCCGGCCGCTGGTTGCGAACAAGTGTTCGGCCGAGGGGTTGACGTAGCAGACCGAGCGGTCTGCGCTGATCATCACGACGGCTGAGGACAGCAGCTCAAGGCCGGCCGTGGATGCACTCAGCGTGTTTGATTGCGGGTTCAGGCTTGGAGGGCTCATAAGCGATCAACGCAAGCAAGAAGCACGCCGCGATCATTTCAGCTTGGCAATTTCCTTGTTCAGGGATTCGACATTGCGCTCATGAAGTGCGACTTTGTCCTTGTACGACTGAATGCGGTCGATGTATTTCTGGTAGTTCTTCTCGTCTCCGAGACGTACAGCTTCCTGTTCAGCCAGATCCTTCCGGGCTTGCGCCAGCAGTTTTTGCTCTGTCTCCAGTTCGGTTTCGAGGATCTTGCGGCGATCGTTGTCGCGGCCCTTCTGGGTGTCGGTATCGACTTTGGGAAAGGCGGCAGGAGAGGGTTGTGCGGAGGATTTTCGCTGTGCCGGCACGGTGGTGACGGGCTGTTCCTTGGTCATCAGGGAGCAGGCCTTGCGTTGCCCGGCTTCCGGCTTGTCATTGGTGTAAGTGGTGTGGCCAGAGTCGTCCACGCACTTGTAGATGTCGGCCAGTGCGCTGCCGGTCAGCAGACTGATACTCAGGGCAAAGACGTAATGAAGTGGGCGCATGACAGGTTCCGCAGGAGGGTTACTTGGAGTTTAAGGCGCGAGGCGCAAAACGCAAACTGCGCGCCGACCTGATGCCGAGCGGGCCGGGTGGGCGGCAAAAAAAAAGGACGGGCAAGCCCGTCCTTTTTCACGCGGGGGCCGAAGCCCCTGTACGCATCGCTGATTACAGCGAGTAGTACATGTCGAATTCCACCGGGTGGGTGGTCATGCGGGTGCGGTTCACTTCGCCCATCTTCAGCTCGATGTAGGCGTCGATGAACTCGTTGCTGAACACGCCGCCACGGGTCAGGAACTCGCGGTCAGCGTCGAGTGCAGCCAGCGCTTCTTCCAGCGAGGCGCAAACGGTCGGGATCAGCTTGTCTTCTTCCGGCGGCAGGTCGTACAGGTTCTTGTCAGCCGGTTCGCCCGGGTGGATCTTGTTCTGCACGCCATCCAGACCGGCCATCAGCAGAGCGGAGAACGCCAGGTAGGGGTTGGCCAGCGGATCCGGGAAGCGGGCTTCGACGCGGCGAGCCTTGTCCGATTGCACGTGCGGGATGCGGATCGAAGCGGAACGGTTGCGAGCCGAGTAGGCCAGCTTGACCGGAGCTTCGTAGTGCGGAACCAGACGCTTGTAGGAGTTGGTGCCCGGGTTGGTGATGGCGTTCAGTGCCTTGGCGTGCTTGATGATGCCGCCGATGTAGTACAGAGCGAAGTCGGACAGGCCGGCGTAGCCGTTGCCGGCGAACAGGTTCTTGCCATCCTTCCAGACGGACTGGTGCACGTGCATGCCGGAACCGTTGTCACCCACGATGGGCTTGGGCATGAAGGTGGCAGTCTTGCCGTACTGGTGAGCGACGTTGTGCACCACGTACTTCAGGGTCTGGGTCCAGTCAGCACGTTGCACCAGGGTGCTGAACTTGGTGCCGATTTCGTTCTGGCCTGCGGTAGCCACTTCGTGGTGGAACACTTCGACCGGGATGCCCAGTTGTTCGAGCAGCAGCACCATGGTGGCGCGGATGTCTTGGTGGCTATCAACCGGGGGAACCGGGAAGTAGCCGCCCTTGACGGTCGGACGGTGGCCGATGTTGCTGCCGTCCTGATCTTCAGCGGTGGCCCATGCGCCTTCGTCGGACTTGATCTTGACGAAGCAGCCGGAGATGTCGGCAGACCAGCTCACACCGTCGAAGATGAAGAATTCGGGTTCCGGGCCGAAGTAGGCGGTGTCGCCCAGGCCGGAGGACTTCAGATAGGCTTCAGCGCGCTTGGCGATGGAGCGCGGGTCGCGGTCATAGCCCTTGCCGTCGGACGGCTCGATCACGTCACAGGTGAGGATGACGGTGGTTTCGTCGAAGAAGGGGTCGATCTTGGCGGTGGAGGGGTCCGGAGCCAGCAGCATGTCGGAGGCTTGAATGCCCTTCCAGCCAGCGATGGAGGAGCCGTCGAAAGCGTGGCCGTGGTCGAACCACTCTTCATCCACCACATGCGACGGAACGGTCACGTGTTGTTCCTTGCCGCGGGTGTCGGTAAAGCGCAGGTCCACGAACTTGGCGTCGTTTTCCTTGATCAGCTTGAGTACGTCTTGAGGGGTCATTTAACTCTCACTCCTGGTGTGTTGAACCGAGATGGACAAACCTGTCCGCGCCAGCGGGGCTGTGCGTTAACGTCGGACAGGAAGCATGTACCATGCCATAGGGCGGGGCGGATTTCCGCGTTCGACGTATTCCGGCCAAAAGGGCACCGGCCTACAGGGAGCGGCAATTGTGCCACAAGCGCCCTGCAAGGTGATTTTCTGTGTAAGCACCAAGATGGATCATTGATTGTCTTGAATGCATCTTTGTGGTGCATTTTTGCTTTTGGGGTCTCACGGGCCATACTTCCTGGTCCCGACAAACTGAGTAAGAGTTGAAGCCATGGCTAGTCTGAGTGAGTTGCTGGGTCTGGCGCGCGAGCGTGCCGAAAAGATGAATCTGCCGTACGCCGGGGCGCTGACGCCAAGGGAAGCGTATTGCGTGCTGGAGCTCGCCGGTGGCGCGGCGCGTATTGTGGACGTACGTACGCGCGCCGAGCTCGACTGGGTCGGACGGATTCCGGGCGCTGTTGAAATCGAGTGGAACAGCTATCCCGGCAGTGTGCCCAACCCGGATTTCGAGCTGCAGCTGAAGAAACGGGTTGATAACGAGGCCTTGCTGATGTTCATCTGCCGCAGTGGCGCCCGCTCGCATAACGCGGCGATGGCTGCGGCGGTGGCTGGGCTGGCCGGGTGTTACAACGTTCTCGAAGGTTTTGAGGGGGACAAGGATGCGCATGGTCGGCGCGGCAAGATAGGCGGCTGGCGCCATGCGGGTTTGCCTTGGTCGCAATCCTGACTCGGCATTGAGGTGTAAGGAGCGCTGCGCGAGGGGTAGAATCTGTATTCCCCGGGGTTTCCCCCTTGCTTCTCCCCTCACGGCAATGCAACAGATCATTTCCTTCGACCACTTCAACGCTCTCAAGGATGCCGAGGCACATGCACGCATCCGCGCCGCCAAGGAAAAGCTTGGCAAGCGCGTCGTGTTGCTGGTGCACCATTACCAGCGGGCCGATGTGTACCAGCACCTAGATCTGACTGGCGACTCGCTCAAGCTCTCGCGCTTGGCGGGTGAGACGGATGCCGAATACATCGTGTTCTGTGGCGTGCACTTCATGGCCGAAGTGGCGGACATCCTGTCCAAGCCGAATCAGATTGCGATCCTGCCGGATCTGGCCGCAGGCTGTTCGATGGCAGACATGGCTAACCTGGCCAAGGTCGAGCGTTGCTGGCGCGAGTTGCGCGAGGTGCTGGATACGCCCGATGAGCAGGTAACTCCGGTGACCTACATCAACTCGGCGGCAGACCTGAAGGCCTTTTGCGGCGAGCATGGCGGCATCGTATGCACCTCCAGCAATGCGCCGAAGATCCTCGAATGGAGCTTCGCCCAGCGCGAGAAGATCCTGTTTTTCCCGGATCAGCATCTGGGCCGCTGGAGCGGCTACAAGATGGGCATTCCGCTGGAAGACATGGTGGTGTGGGATCCGGATCAGCCCTATGGCGGCCTGACTCACGAGCAGATCAAGAAAGCAAAGATGCTGCTGTGGAAGGGCCACTGCGCGGTACATCAGATGTTCCAGCCCTCGCACATCGCTAACTGGCGCAAGGCGAATCCGGATGGCATGGTCATTTCGCATCCGGAGTCGGCCTTCGAGGTGTGTCGGGCGTCGGATTACGTTGGCTCCACCGAGTACATCATCAAGGTGGTGAAAGAGGCTGCGCCGAATACCAAGTGGCTGGTCGGCACCGAACTGAATCTGGTTAACCGTCTTGCTGAGGAGGTGAAGCACGAGGGCAAGCTGGTGCAGTTCATGAGCCCGATGGTGTGCATGTGCTCGACCATGCAGCGAATCGATCCGCAGCATTTGGCGTGGACACTGGAGAACCTGGCTGCCGGAAAAATCGTCAACCAGATCAGCGTGCCTGCCCACGAGGCCGCGTTGGCGAAACTCTCGCTGGAGCGCATGCTGGCCGTATCCTGAGCGCCGTTCGCGGAGACCATGGCAAACAGCCTGCGCATCTGCAGTTACAACATCCACAAGGGCTTCTCGCATCTGAATCGCCGCATGGTGATTCACGAGATGCGGGAGTGCCTGCACCGGCTTGATCCGGACATCTATCTGCTGCAAGAAGTGCAGGGCTTGCACCTGAAGCATGCGGCCCGGCACCATGACTGGCCCGAACAGCCTCAGCATGAGTTCCTCGCGGCGGGCCTCCTGCATTCTGCCTACGGCAGCAATGCTGTCTATGATCATGGCCATCACGGCAATGCCGTGCTCTCGCGGCATCCCATTGTGCGCAGCCGCAACAGTGATGTGAGCCTCTATCGCCTGGAGCGACGTGGCATCCTGCATTGCGAGGTGGCCTTGCCCCACGGCCTGGTCGTGCATTGCCTGTGCGTGCATTTTTCCTTGACGGAATACCAGCGCCAGCGCCAGCTTTTGATGCTGGCTGAATATGTCGAGCGGTACGTGCAGGTGGGGGCACCACTGATTATCGCAGGCGACTTCAATGACTGGCGTGGCCGTGCGAACGACTGGCTGGCCGAGCGGCTACATGTCTGCGAAGTCTTCACTGAGCTGACGGGCACGCCGGCGCGCAGCTTTCCGAGCAGCCTGCCCATGTTGCGTCTGGACCGTGTCTACGTGCGTGGGCTGCGGCCGGATAATTGTGCGGTGTATTGGGGTAAGCCTTGGTCTGGAGTGTCGGACCACGCCTTGCTGGTAGTGGAGTTGCTCCTGCCATGAGGCAAGGCCTGCTTGCCGGCAACCGTATCGAGTTGCTGCAGTCAGGCGTCGAATATTTTCCTGCCCTGTTGCAGGCGATTCGCAGCGCACAGCGTGAGATTCTGCTGGAAACCTACATTTTCGAGCGTGATGCTACGGGTGTTGAGGTGGCGGACGCCTTGCGTGCTGCGGCTTTGCGCGGGGTGGTGGTGCGCTTGCTGGTGGATGGCTTTGGTGCGCGAGAGTTTGTGCGCAGCGGGCTTGCCGATTTGCAGAGTGATGGCGTTGAGGGTCTGGTATTCCGCCCGGAGATCCGGCAGCTGTCTTTGCGCCGCCATCGCTTGCGCCGCCTGCACCGCAAGCTTGTGGTGATTGATGGCCGTACCGCTTTCGTGGGGGGTATCAACATCATTGATGATATGGACACGCCGGGCCAGATTCCGCCGCGCTTTGATTTTGCCGTGCGGCTGCAGGGGCCGCTGGTGGCTGAGGTGCATGAGGCCATGGCGCGCCTGTGGCGCCTGGTGTTGTGGGCAGGTCTGCATCGGCGCCTTACGCCGCTGCGCTGGGTCAGGCCCGGTCACGCACGCGTGGGCAGCATGCATGCTGCTTTCGTAATCCGCGACAACCTGCGCCATCGTCGTGATATCGAGAACGCCTACCTTGGCGCCATTCGCATGGCGCGTCATGAAGTGTTGATAGCCAACGCTTATTTTTTCCCCGGCCGCGCCTTCCGTCATGCGTTGATCGAGGCGGCAGGGCGTGGTGTGGAAGTCACCCTCCTGTTGCAGGGGAGGGTGGAGTACTGGTTGCTGCACCACGCTTGCCGCGTGCTTTACCCCAATCTCATGGAGGCAGGCGTGCGCATCGTGGAGTATCGCAAGAGCTTTCTGCATGCCAAGGTCGCGGTAGTGGATACGGACTGGGCGACAGTAGGGTCCAGCAATATCGACCCTTTCAGTTTGCTGCTGGCGCGTGAGGCAAACGTGGTAGTGCGGGATAGCGGTTTTGCAGCAGATCTGCGTCATGCCCTGCGTGTGGCCATTGCAGACGGCGGTTGCGAACTAACTGCGGTTCACTGGCAGCGCCAAAGCCTTCTCCAGCGTGCACTGAGCTGGCTGGCCTATGGCTTGCTGCGCCTGCTGCTGGGGGTGGCCGGCTATGGTCGGCGGGCGTTATAGACGCATGAGATGCCTGCCAGCTTCAGCTTGTCAGGCATCGTTTGGGCTGCTTGGATCTTCCTGGGCACGCACGCGCGGTACGCGGGCAAGTTGCCAGTGTTCGGATGCCCAGGCCCACACCTCGGCTACGCTGGCCCGGCCGAGATCGACGGGCGGATTCTGGCCGAGCAAGCTCAGTGCGGTGCGCAGGGCTGGTGCTGCGTGGGCTGGCTGCAGCGCGGGAGCAAGGGTCTGCTTGGAGAGCTTTTCACCCGCGCGATTGGTGAGGACTGGCAGGTGGGCATAGGCGGGCTGAGGATGGCCCAGCAGGCGCTGGAGATGGATCTGGCGTCCGGTTGAGTCCAGCAGATCGGCGCCACGCACGACATGCGTCACCCCTTGCCAAGCGTCATCCACGACCACGGCAAGCTGATAGGCGAACTGACCATCGGCGCGTAGCAGGACAAAGTCCCCCACGCTTTCGGCAAGCCTCTCGTGCTGTTCGCCCTGGATGGCGTCGGACCAGTGCAGGTCGCTGGCGTCGCTCAGGCAGCGCCAGGCGCGGGCTGCCCGTCCGGCAGGTAGGCCTGTGCGACAGTTACCAGGGTAGCGTAGCGAGCCGTCGGGTGCGCGCAGGGCCGAGTCGGCGATTTCCCGGCGCGAGCAGGCGCAAGGATAGGCGTACTTGTGCTGGATGAGTTGATCGAGTGCGCAGCGATAGGCGTCGAGCCGCTGGCTTTGCCATAGCACCGGGCCGTCCCATTCAAAACCGCAGGCTTCGAGCTGACGCAGGATGGTGTCGGCCGCTCCGGGGTGGGTGCGCGGCGCGTCGACGTCTTCCATGCGCACCAGCCATTGGCCTTTGCGTGCTCGGGCGTCAAGGCAGGAGGCGAGGGCAGCGATGAGCGAGCCCTGGTGCAGGGGCCCGCTGGGTGAAGGGGCAAAACGGCCGATGCAGGTGCCGGGAGTCATGCCCGGATTGTAAGCGTGCAGCAGCGTGACCGGGCTCAGTTGGCTGTGTCGAGGTGCTCGTCTGCACCGAGCAGAATCTTGCTGATGACATCCATCATCAGGCCGAAGGTCTGCTGGGTTTTCTGCATATAGCCTTCGACAGCATAGCGCTGCTCGATGCTGCCTTCGTGCTCGGCGCCGGGTTGGCCCGAACGGATCAGAATTTTCAGATCCTGGCGACCGAGCGGTCCACGCAACTCGCGCACCAGACGCAGGCCGGCATCGCGGGTCTCCATCATCACGTCGAGCAGCACCAGATCAATATGCGGCTCAGCCAGAATTACTTCGCGGGCTTCCGCAGCGGAATGGGCGTGCAGAAAGCGGAATGGGCGATCGCCAATACGTCCCCGGCGCAAGGTCAGGGTGGTGGCTTCATGGACCTGCTGTTCGTCGTCCACGATCAGCAGCACCCAAGGGGCTTCGGTTTGCGTTGGCGGGCGCTCTTGTGCGTCTTCTTCCATGAAGGAGAAGAGATCGTCTTCAGCGTCGCCCGCGCCGGGTTCGGTCGAGTCCGCCTGCAGGCGTAGCTTGCACGCAGCCCAATCGAGGCGAATGGGATCGGAGGCGGAGGTGTTGCTCAAGGGCATCGGGACTCCCGGGAACGCAGGAACGAGACGGTCAGGGCCGGCGCAGCGATTGCGGCAGCGCGGAAAGCGCAAGCATACCTATAACTTTCGTCTAGTGCAGCTGTTGCGCTCCACGCCGTTTCGATGCGTGCCTGCAGTCAATATTTAGTTCACACGTTGAACAGGAAGTTCAGCACGTCGCCATCTTTAACGATGTACTCCTTACCTTCGGAGCGCATCTTGCCGGCCTCCTTGGCACCTTGCTCTCCCTTGTATTGGATGAAGTCGTCAAAGGCGATGGTCTGGGCGCGGATGAAGCCCTTCTCAAAGTCGGTGTGGATCACGCCGGCGGCTTGCGGGGCGGTGTCGCCCTTGTGGATGGTCCAGGCGCGCACTTCCTTCACCCCGGCGGTGAAGTAGGTCTGCAGGCCGAGCAGGTCGTAACCGGCGCGGATCAGGCGGTTCAGCCCAGGCTCTTCGAGGCCGATGTCGGCGAGGAAGGCGAGCTTGTCTTCGTCATCCAGGTCGGCCAGTTCGGCTTCAATCTGGGCGCACAGGGCCACCACCGGCGCGCCTTCCTTGGCGGCGTGCTCACGCAGGCGATCGAGGTGAGGATTGTTCTCGAAGCCGTCTTCGAGCACGTTGCCAACATACATCGCCGGCTTCAGGGTCATCAGGCACAGTGGCTTGAGCTGCACCAGATCGTCTTCGTTTAGCTTGAAGGTGCGGGCTGGCTGGCCTTCGTTCAGATGCGGCAGCATGCTTTCGAGCAGGGCCACGAACTTCTGTGCATCTTTGTCGCCTGCGCGGGCCTTCTTCTGTTCGCGCTGAATGGCCTTTTCCACGGCCGTCATGTCGGCCAGCGCCAGTTCGGTGAGGATGGTCTCGATGTCGGCAATCGGGTCGACGCGGCCAGAGACGTGCACCACGTTTTCGTCATCGAAGCAACGCACCACGTTCACGATCGCGTCAGTTTCACGGATGTTGGCTAGGAACTGGTTGCCCAAGCCTTCACCCTTGGAGGCGCCGGCGACCAGACCAGCGATGTCGACAAACTCGACGATAGCCGGCTGCATGCGCTGCGGTTTGACGATCTCGGCGAGCTGGGCCATGCGCGCATCCGGCACCTCGACAATGCCGACGTTCGGCTCGATGGTGCAGAAGGGGTAGTTCGCTGCTTCGATGCCGGCCTTGGTGAGGGCGTTGAAGAGGGTGGATTTGCCGACGTTGGGCAGGCCGACGATGCCGCACTTGAGACTCATGTTGTTTCCTGGGGTCAGTTAGCAGTTATTTGCCGGTCGCGCGTGCGTTCAATTGAGTGTGGAACAAGGCGCAGCAACGAAGGTAGGGTGGCTCCCTGTCTAGGCGCTGCAACGTAGTGCCACGATCAATTGAGCGCAAGCCCTCCGGGTTGAATCTTATGGCTCATGGATACTGCGTTGCACTCCTTGTGTGGGGCACCTCCCCACACTGCGTCACGCGCCTTGTCCCATAAGCCATAAGACTCAACACGATCCGGCAAATAACTACTAACTTACCCCCGGCGCAGCAGGGCGCGCGTTGATGTGTTGGGTGGCGGCATTCCACTCGCCGCTGGCAATTTTGGACCAGGCTGCGAGGGCGCGATCGATCGCCGTGTCGATTTCGCTTTGTTCTTCGCGACGCGGGCGGTTCAGGACGAAATTGGCGACTTCGTTCTTGTCGCCGGGGTGGCCGATGCCGATGCGCAGGCGCCAGTAGTCCTGCGTCGACAGGCGCGAAGAAATGTCCTTGAGACCGTTGTGTCCGCCAAGACCCCCACCGAATTTGAGCCGCAGCTGGCCGGGCGGGATGTCGAGTTCATCATGCACGACGAGTATTTCATTCGGCAGGATGCGGTAAAAATGCGCCAAGGCCAGGACTGATTGGCCAGAGCGATTCATGAAAGTCTGCGGCAGAAGGAGCCAGGTGTTGCCGGCCTTGCCGACGAAGCCATGAAAACGGCTTTCATGATTGAAGCGGGCGCCCAGGTCCTGTGCCAGGCGCTCACAAAACCAAAACCCGGCGTTATGCCGGGTCTCGGTGTATTCGGCCCCGGGGTTCCCGAGGCCGACAATCAGCTTGGGAGCCGATTGGCTCATCAGGCCTTGGCTTCGCCTTCAGCGGCGGCCGCGTCAGCAACTGCGCCGCGCACGGTGACGATGGATGCGAGCACCTTGTCGCCATCAGCGGCGTGGGCCAGCTCAACGCCAGCCGGCAGCTTCAGGTCACGAACGTGCAGGGCTGCACCGTTGTCCAGATCCTTGCAGTCAACTTCCAGGAATTCCGGCAGGCTGCCCGGCAGACCCTTGACGTCAAGTTCGTTCACGCCGTGCGACAGCATGCCGCCATGCAGCTTCACGCCAGGGCATGCATCCGCATTGACGAAGTGGACCGGCACCTTGATGTGGATGGCGTGGGTGGCGTCGACGCGCTGGAAATCGATGTGCAGCACGATCTGGCGGAACGGGTGCCATTGCACGTCACGCAGCACGGCGGTCTCGGTCTTGCCTTCGACGTCGATGCTCAGCACGGAACTGTGGAAGGCTTCCTTGCGCAGGGCGTGGAACAGATCGTTGTGATCCAGATTGATCTGGACGGCAGGCTGACCGGCACCGTAGATGATGCCTGGGGTGACGCCGGCATGACGCTGGCGGCGGCTCGCACCCTTACCCTTGACGTCACGCTTGGTGGCTTTGACATTGAATTGCATGTTGAACTTCTCCAGTAAATGGCGAGAACCGCGACCAGATCCCACCAGGGCAAAAAGGCGGAGCTTGGTGGCTCCGCCCGAAACTTGTACGACTATTCGTCCATGAACAGCGAGGACACCGACTCTTCATTGCTGATGCGCAGCATGGTGTCTGCCAGCAGGGAGCCGATCGAAATCTGCTTGATCTTGGGGCAGGCGCGGGCGTCTTCGCGCAGGGCAATGGTGTCGGTCACGACCAGCTCGTCCAGCTCTGATTCGGTGATGCGGGCAATAGCGGAGCCGGACAGCACGGGGTGGGTGATGTAGCTCACCACGCGCTTGGCGCCGTGTTCCTTGAGTGCCTGGGCCGCCTTGCACAGGGTTCCCGCGGTGTCGACGATGTCGTCGACGATCACGCAGGTGCGGCCCGACACGTCGCCGATGATGTTCATCACTTCGGAGACATTGGCTTTCGGGCGGCGCTTGTCGATGATGGCCAGCTCGGTTTCGAGCTGCTTGGCCACAGCGCGGGCGCGCACCACGCCGCCGACGTCCGGCGACACGACCATCAGGTCGCTGGAGTGCTCAGCCTTGCGCAGATGCGAGAGCAGCAGTGGGGTGGCGTAGATGTTGTCGACCGGGATGTCGAAGAAGCCCTGGATCTGGTCGGCGTGTAGATCAACCGTCAGCACGCGCTGCACGCCCACGGCCTGCAGCATGTTGGCCACTACCTTGGCGGTGATCGGCACACGGGCTGAACGCGGACGGCGATCCTGGCGGGCGTAGCCGAGGTAGGGGATGGCGGCGGTGATGCGACCGGCCGAGGCGCGCTTGAGCGCGTCGACCATGATCATCAACTCCATGAGGTTGTCGTTGGTCGGGGTGGATGTCGGCTGAAGCACGAAAACGTCTTTACCGCGGACGTTCTCAAGCAGTTCGACATTCACTTCGCCGTCGGAGAAGCGACCGACCGTGGCGGAGCCAACGGCGATGCCCAAGCGTTTGACGACGTCGGCAGCCAGTTTGGGATTGGCGTTGCCAGTGAAGACCATCAGGCTGCGGTACGCCATGACTACCTCGTGTATGCGTTGGCAGAAACAATTCGGGCAGGCCGACAGCCTCGGCTGTGACCTGCCCGTTCATTGGGGCTGGGGAAGAAGGATTCGAACCTTCGAATACCGGAATCAAAATCCGGTGCCTTGACCAACTTGGCGACTCCCCAACAAAACCTGTGCTGTGCGATGGAAGCAACGCTTGAATCCATCGTACAAAAATTCAATCTCTTGCCCAAGCATGCAATGGATGCTTGTCCAGTGAAGGGGCGCACCACACGCGCCATTTGTCCCGCACTGCTTCAACAACTTTTTTTGCCTCGGCTTCGAGTTGGCAGGAAAGGAACACACAGGCTCCAGATCCACTCATTCGCGCAGTGCCGAAAGGAGTCAGCGCATCAAGCGCTTGCTGCACTTCCGGATACAGCCGGCAGGCCACTGCTTGCATGTCGTTGCGTCCCTGTTGCTCCAGAAACGCTTGTGTTTGCTCAGCAGCGAAGCCCGGCATTATCAGGATCGAAGAGTCCCTTGTCAATTCTTTTGCACGAAAAATTTCAATAGTAGGGACGGCAACCGGGGGTTCGATCACCACATACCATGCTGGCAGCAATTCGAGCGGCTGCAGTGCTTCGCCAACGCCCTCGGCCCAAGCCGTCTGTCCGAAGAGGAAAAACGGCACGTCGGCGCCTAACTCCAGCCCCCAGGCTTGCAGTTCTGCTCGGTTGCAGCCGAGTTGCCACAGATGGTTCAGCGCCAGCAAGGTGGTGGCGGCGTCCGAGCTGCCGCCACCGAGTCCGCCACCCATGGGGAGTTGTTTGTCGATGCGGATCTCCGCACCCAGCCGACAGCCCGTGCGGGCTTGCAGCAGGCGTGCAGCACGGACGACGAGGTCCGCTTCCTCGGCTACGCCGGGCACCTCGCTCAGGCGCCGGATGGCGCCGTCCTCGCGGACGCGAAACCCCAGCGTGTCACCGTGATCGAGCATGCGGAATGCGGTCTGCAGCAGATGGTAACCATCGGCACGGCGGCCGGTGACATGCAGGAACAGATTGATCTTGGCGGGCGCCGGGCAGTACAGAAAGCCGTCTAGATGAACCATTCTTCGATCACGAGCTTGAGGCGCAGCCCCGGTTGTTCAACTTCCAGCGTGCGTGGCAGGGCGTTGGCCTGTTCGCTTTCATAGCCGGTGATGCGAACTGCCCAGCCCTGATCGAGGGCGTCGAGTAGGCGGCCTTGTGCATCGCGGCGGATTTCGCTGGCCTGGGCGCTGAGGCGGCCGAGTACCCATTGGCTGAGTGCGTCGAGGGGTACCGGGGTGTCGGTGAAGCGGGTCATCAGGCGATCTGCCGTACGGGCTTCGTAGAGTTCGCCGTCGGCACTGATCCAGCGTGCGCCTTTGGGGCTGCTCTGCAGCTCCGCCAACATGTTACCCAGCGGCGAGGCAAAGCCGAGCGAGTCACTGTCGCGGTTGTGCTCCCACATGATGCGCACGTTGTTGGCGCTCTTCCCCTGGTCGATGGCGACTCGTCCGCTGAGGGCGAATTTCTGCACGCTGTCGCGTACCGGCCGGGGCGGAATCTCCTGCGGAGCGGGCGGAGTGTTGGCACAGGCTGTCAGCAGCAGGGTGATGAGTGCAAGCAGAAAGCGCTTCATGGTCAGAGTCCCAGGCGTTTGCCGAGGCGGGTCAGGAGTTCGTTGGCCGGGTTGCGGGTTGTGTTTTCCTGCCAGAGCAGGCGCGCGTCGTCACGCTTGCCGGCAGACCACAACACTTCGATCAGATGGCTGGCCACCTCTGGATCCGGAAAGAGTGCGTAAGCCTGACGCAGGAGAGGTTCGGCCAGATCGAAGCGTTTCTGGCGGAAGCGCAGCCAGCCCATGCTGTCGAGGATCGCTGCGTCCTGTGGGGCGAGCTGGAGGGCCTGGGTGAGCAGTTGCTCGGCTTCGTCAAGGTGTTGGTTCCGATCCGCGAAGGAGTAGCCCAGGGCGTTGAGGGCGTGGGCATGGTCCGGCTTGAGGTTCAGGATGCGCCGCAGGCGCTGCTCCATCAGCGCCGGTTTGCCAAGCTGTTCGGCGAGGAGGGCGGCGTCATACAGCACGTCGACATGATCGGGTTGGAGCTTCAGCTCTTCTTCCAATACGGCCAGTGCTCCGCGCTGATCTCCCTGTTCGCGCAGCAACTGGGCTTCCTGCAAGCCGATGGCGGCACGTTCTTCCGGCATGGCGCGGCGGGCGGCAGCCAGCCCGGCGCGGGCTTCTGGCAGTTGCTGGTTGCGAGCCAGCAGACGAGCCTTGTTGGCTTGAGCATTCACGTAGTGCGGGCCAGGGGCGACACCGTCGAAAGTCTGGATGGCTTTGGCGGTGTTGCCGCGTTCGGCTTCGATCTGGCCGAGGATCAGTTGCAGGCGGTCAGCTTCCCCCCAGTTCTGCTCGAGCAGCTTTTCGAGGAGACTTTCGGCGGTGGCCAGGTCATTGAATTCGAGGGCTACGCCGGCCAGTGCAAAGGCGACCTCGGGGCGTTCGGGCGGCGTCTGTATCAGGCGGAGATAGGTTTCACGTGCCTCGGCCTTTTGCTGGCCCTGAAGCATCAGGCGGATCTGAGCAATTCCTAGGTCGTGGGCGCGCGGATTCCGTTGCAGGTAGGTGGCCAATAGTGCGCTGACTTCCTCGCGCTGGGCGTCGCCCGCTAGATCGGCGAGCAGCAGTAAGGGCGGCTCCCAGTCCGGCTTGAGGCGATGCGCGCGTAGGGCTGCCGCGTAGCTGGCCGATGGGTCCTTGATGTCACGTTGGACAAGGGCTTCGCTGAAGTGCGCTTCGGCCATGCTCTGATAGGGCTGGAGCAGTTTCTGTACGGTGCGCAGGACGTAGGCCTTGTCACTATTGCGACCATAAAGACCGGGCAGCTGGAGGATCAGGCGCTCGCGCCCCGCCGGTTGTTCGGCCAGCAGTTTGCGCAGCGTTTCTTCTGCGTCGTCCGGATTCTGCTGCATGAGCAGCAGGAGGCGGGCGAGATCGATTTCATTGGCGCGCAGCTGGATGCGCGGGTCGCCCGAGCGGCGTGCCAGGTCGTTGTAGCCGAAGGCGGCATCGTCGATCAGCCCGCGTGCCAGCGCGATTTCGCTCAGCAGCATCTGGGCCAGCAACTGGGCGCTGTTGAGCGGCACAGCGCTGTTTTTGCCCTGCGCTGGCTTGGTTTGGCGTGGTGCTTCGGCATGGAGGTTGCCGGCAAAGAGCAGGCCGAGGGCCAGCAGGCAGGGCTTCAGACGGGGAGAGGGCATGAAGTATTCCGGCAATCAGGGGTGGCAGCGCCCGGCTCGGGCTTGAAGCCGATCTTAGCAGCAGTGTACTGTTTTGATCTTTGCCGCAGCCAGAAGGACAGCGCATGCCGGAGTTGCCGGAAGTTGAAGTAACCCGTCTGGGGATTGAGCCGCATCTGCTCGGGCAGGTCGTGAGTGGCGTGTCCATCCGCCAGCCGCGCTTGCGTTACCCGGTGCCGGACGATCTGGCCGGACGGCTGAGTGGGTTGCGGGTGGAGGCGGTGCGGCGGCGGGCCAAGTACCTGCTGATCGATTTTGCGGCCGGCAGCCTGCTGATCCATCTAGGGATGTCTGGCAGCTTGCGCATTCTTGCGGCGGATTCGCCAGCGGAAAAGCATGATCACTTTGACTTGGTGCTCGGCGCGACGATCCTGCGCCTGCGGGATCCGCGGCGTTTTGGCGCCGTGCTGTGGCTGCCGCATCCGGCCGAGGCGCATCCCTTGCTTGCCGGACTGGGCCTGGAGCCGCTAGGGGCCGGCTTTGACGGGGCGGCCTTGCAGAGCATGTGCGCTGGCCGCAAGACGCCGATCAAGCTGCTCATCATGGACGGTCATCTGCTGGTCGGGGTCGGCAATATTTACGCTTCCGAAAGCCTGTTCCGGGCGCGGATCCACCCGGCTACGCCGGCCGGACGCCTGTCGCGTGCGCGTTGCGATCGGCTGGCGCAGTGCATTCGCGAGACCTTGCAGGACGCGCTGGCTGCTGGCGGCAGCACTTTGCGCGACTTCCTGCACAGCGATGGTTCGGCTGGTTATTTCCAGCAGCAATATTTTGCCTACGGGCGGGCGGGTGAGGCTTGTCGGGTGTGCGGCGGCAGGATCCACAAGCGTGTGATGGGGCAGCGTGCCACGTTCTTCTGCCCCCGCTGCCAGCGCCTGCCGTCGGGCGGGAAAGTCTGAGCGGGTCGCCGATAAATTGTCCAAACCCTTGATTAAAAGGGGGGTAAGGGCGCTATCCTACGCACAACTTGAGCGCCGCGATTCGTCCGCTGCGTACCGGATTTCAGACCTTGGAGCCTTGCAATGGCCCTGATTGACAGCTTTTCCGCCTATACCCGCTGGCGTGCCGATGTCGGCAACGCCGTGCAGCATCTGCGCTCCTGGCTGGCGCACAACGAGATCGGTGATGCCCAGACCGAGCTGCGCCTGAATTGCGTGCTGGATCGCCTGAAGGAAGACAAGCTCGTTGTGGCATTTGTCGCCGAGTTCTCGCGTGGCAAGTCCGAGCTGATCAATGCCATCTTCTTCTCGCACTATGGCAGCCGCATCCTGCCTTCCAGCGCTGGCCGCACCACCATGTGTCCGACCGAGCTGCAATGGGAGCCGGGGCAGACGCCAGGCGTACGTCTGTTGCCGATCGAGACGCGTAATCGCCAGGAAAGCGTGGCTGATCTGCGCCGCATCCCCTCGGAATGGGTGCTGGAGCCGATCGATCTGAACGATGCCGAGAGTCTGCAGCGTGCTTTTGCCCGCGTTGGCGAGACGCGCCTGGTGCCGCGTGACACCGCAGAGCAGCTGGGCTTTGCGGTGGACGACAGCGGCGTGGAAGGTACCCGGCCGAATGCGGAAGGCATGGTCGAGATTGCCTGCTGGCGCCACGCCATCGTGCAGTTCCCGCACCCCTTGCTGGAGCAGGGGCTGGTCATCGTCGACACCCCGGGGCTGAACGCCATCGGTTCGGAACCCGAGCTGACGCTTTCGCTGCTGCCCTCGGCGCATGCTGTGCTGTTCATCCTGGCGGCAGATACCGGCGTCACGCATAGCGACCTGCAGGTCTGGCAGAAGCATGTGAACGTTGGGCATACCCAGCGCCATGGCCGCATGGTGGTGCTCAACAAGATCGATGGTCTGTGGGATGGCCTGCGCTCCGAAGCCGAGATCGATGCCGAGATCGCCAAGCAACTGCGCACGGCTGCGGCCACTCTGGATGTGCCGGAGTCGCTGGTGTTCCCCGTGTCTGCCCAGAAGGCCTTGCTGGCCAAGGTGAGCCAGGATGGTGCGTTGCTCGAGCGCTCGCGTATTTCGGCGCTGGAAAGCGCGCTGTCGACCGAGCTGTTGCCGGCTCGGCAGGACATCATCCGTGAGAATGCCCTGCTCGAATGTGGCGAAATCATCCGCCGCGCGGGCGAGCTCTTGCATACGCGGCTGGTTGGCCTGCGTGAGCAGCTCAAGGAGATGGCGGATCTGCGCGGCAAGAATCAGAGCGTGATCGAGTACATGATGCGCAAGGTGCGCGCCGAGAAGGATGAATTCGATCAGGGCCTGCAGAAGTATCACGCGGTGCGCAGCGTGTTCACCAACCTGTCCAACAAGGTGTACTCGCACATCGGCATGGACGCGGTGCGTACCGAGACCCGCCGCACCCGTGAAGCCATGGGCACGGCTACTTTCTCGCGCGATCTGCGTCAGGCCATGCTGGAGTTTTTCGATGCACTGCGGGCCAAGCTGCGTGACTCCTCGGGCGAGATCAACGAGATCACCACCATGCTTGATGCGATGTACAAGCGCCTGGCCGTGGAGCATGGCCTCAAGCTCGCCTCGCCGAACACCTTCTCGACCCTGCGCTATGAGCGCGACATTGTGCGCCTGGAGCGTGCCTTCAACGAGGAGCTGAATACCCTGGCCTCAATGGTGACTCACACCAAGAGCACGCTGACCCAGCGTTTCTTCGAAACGGTTGCGCTGGAGGCTCGCAAGACCTTCGAAATGGCCAATCGCGATGTGGAGCAGTGGCTGCGCGTGGTGATGTCGCCGCTCGAAACCCAGGTGCGCGAGTATCAGCTGCAGTTGAAGCGGCGCCTGGAAAGCGTCAAGCGCGTGCATGAGGCGACCGGTACGCTTGAGGAACGCATCCGCGAACTGATGCAGGCCGAAGGTTCCTTGCTGCGTCAGATGAAGGAAATCGACGCGATGCGTTACGTGATCGAGAAGGCGCTGGGCGCCTCGATCGATTCGGTGCCGCGGCGCGAGGATGATCTGGCTGCCTGAGCGGGCCAATGCACAAAAAGAAACCGGGCCTTGGCCCGGTTTCTTTTTGTGCTGAGGAGGCTTACTTCTGGGTCAGCTTGATGAACTTGGCCATCAGTTGGTCCGGATTCTCGACCCGGTCCGGGTCGTGCGGGATGCAGTCGACCGGACAGACCTGCTGGCACTGCGGCTCATCGTAGTGGCCCACGCATTCGGTGCACTTGTCCGGATTGATCTCGTAGATTTCCTCGCCTTGCGAGATGGCGCCGTTGGGGCATTCAGGTTCGCAGACGTCGCAGTTGATGCAGTCGTCGGTGATGATCAGGGCCATTCGGGTCTTTCCTTTCGGTGTTGCAGTGGCTGCCCGGCGGACCGGGCTGGCTGGGTTATTCCGGGTTCAGCGGGCGGCGAGCTTGGCGCGGATGCGCGTGGTGACCGTGGGGTGCACGAACGTGCTGACGTCACCGCCAAGCAGGCCGATCTCTCGCACCATGGTTGCCGAGAGGAACATGTTTTCCTCGCCGGGGGTCAGGAATAGGGTTTCGACATCCGGATGCAGGCGGCGGTTCATGCCCGCCATCTGGAACTCGTATTCGAAGTCGGAGACGGCACGCAGGCCGCGCACGATTACGCCAGCGCGTTTCTCGCGCACAAAATCAATCAGCAGACCCGAAAAGCCCAACACTTCGATGTTGGGCAAGTCACCCAATACCTCCTGGGCGATTTCCACCCGCTCGGCCAGCGAGAAGAGCGGATTCTTGCCACTGCTGGCAGCGACGCCGAGGATGATGTGATCAAAGATACGGGCACTGCGGCGCAGCAGATCTTCGTGGCCGCGGGTGAGCGGATCGAAGGTGCCGGGGTAGACGGCGATGCGCGGATTCATGCGGATTCTCCTGCCGGGGGAAGGGCGAACAGTCGGTAGTGTACCTGACCCGCTTTGCCGGATTTGCGCAGTGCGAGGCCGGCGTAGGCGTCCACCGCCTCCTCGGCTTCAAGATAGACCCGCGCGCCGGGGGTAAGCACCTTGGCCAGGTGGGGCTCCAGGCGCTCCAGCCAGCCTTGGCGATAGGGCGGATCGAGGAACACCAGATCGAAGCGCTCCGGTGTGCTCTGCAGGTATTTCAGCGCATCCCCCGTGACCAGCTTCAGGTTGCCGAACGCCAGCTTGGCCTGATTTTCACGCAGATGGCTGGCGACCTTCGGCGCGAGTTCCAGCAGCGTGACGCTGGCGGCTTCTCGCGAAGCTGCCTCGAAGCCCAGCGCTCCGCTACCAGCAAACAGGTCCAGGCAGTGGAGGCCGTCCAGCTCTTGCCCGAGCCAGTTGAAGAGGGTTTCACGCACGCGATCCGGCGTCGGCCGCAGGCCGATCGAGTCGGGCACTTCAATGAGGCGGGAGCGGTGGGTGCCGCCAATGATGCGAACCTTGCTCACGGGAGTTCGGGCGAATGGAAAGGCGGGCATTTTCGCATGGCTTGGGCTACACCGGCAGTCGGTGGCGATGTGCTACAGCCCCGCCGCCGGTTTGCAGGGGCTTATCTGCTTGGCGCGGGTTTGCCGCCCACGATCACGGTGACCAGATGTTCCGGTTTCACATGGCGCGCGAAAGCGGCGCGTACATCTTCCAGGGTGACGGCTTCGACGCGGGCGGCGTAGGTATCCAGCGCGTCGAGTGGGCGGCGGTAGAAGCCAAGGTCGGCGACCTGACCGAGCAGCTTGGCATTGCTGTCGAGGCGCAGCGCGAAACTGTTGATCAGGTTGGCTTTGGCGGCGGCCAGCTCTGCCGCGCTGGGGCCTTCGGCGAGGAATTTGGCCAGCGTGTCCTGCGCGACCTTGACGGCTTCTTCAGCCTGCTCTGCCTTGGTTTCGAGGCCGATGCGGAACAGGCCTTCGGCGGCCATCGGAGCGAAGTAGCTGTAGGCGCCGTAGGCGAGGCCGCGCGCGTCGCGGATTTCTTTCATCAGGCGGGCATTGAAGCCACCTCCGCCGAGCGTGTAGTTGCCAACGGTGAGGGCCATCAGGTCAGGATCGGCGCGCTTCAGGGCGGGCATGCCGATGGCGATGTGGGCTTGCACGGAGGGGTGCGGGATACGCTCGAGGCCGCCCTTGGGGAGACTGACGGCGGGGAGGGGCGGAGCTTCGTTGCCGGTCGGCAACCCTGCGACCAAGGCGTTGGCGATGGCTTCGGCCTGGGCGCGGCTGAGATTGCCGACCAGCGAGATCTGGGCATTGCGAGTGACATAGAAGCGGCGGTGGAAGTCGATCAGGTCCTGGCGTGTCAGGCGCTTCAGATCCGCCTCGCTGAGGATCTTGCCGTAGGGGTGGTCGCCGTAGTTGAGCTGGCCGAAACGACGGTTGAGGACTGCGGCAGGCTGGGTCATGCCCTCTCTCAAGCCGGCAATGGCACGGGCGCGCTCGCGCTCCAGCACCGCAGGCGGAAAACTCGGTTCGGTGAGGATCTGGCGCAGCAGACCCAGTGCGGCCTCGCGCTCGCTGACGCTGCTGAGCACGCGCAGATGCAGGCTGGCACGGTCGGCATCGATGCCGCCGCCAAGTTGGGCACCGACATCGGCGAGGCGGTCGGCAATCGCGTTGTCATCCAGCGCACGCTTGCCCTGGCCAATGCCGGCGTCGAGCAGGCCCTGGGTCAGGGCGGCCGTGCCAGGCCGGGCGGGCGGATCAAAGGCCGAGCCGGCCGCGAAATCGATCTGCACGTCGAGCATGGGCAGGTTGTTGTTTTCGACGAAGAGCACCCGTGCCCCGTTCGCTGTGTTCCAGCTTTCGATGGCGACGCCAGCGTGCGCAAGGCCGCTGAGCAGGGTGAGCAAGCTGGTGAGGATCAGTTTCATTGCAGGCATCCAGTTCTGTAGGGAGGGCTCGGGTCCGCCATCGGTGCTGATGCGCGGCTCAAGCCATCCCTAAGGGGGCGTCATTGCGGCGTGTGATTCGGCTTGGTGGGCAGGGGGATAAGCTCGGCAACGGTGAGCGTGTCGTCCCCCAGTAGCGTTTGTGCGGCGGCCTGAACTTCGGCGGGAGTGACGCTGCGCACGGCGTCGAGCAGGCGGTCTTCGTCACGCCAGGAAAAACCGCTCATTTCGAGGCCGGCGATCTGCATCGCCTGGCCCATGTTGGAATCCTGCGAAAAGACCTTGCCGGCGAGCAGTTGGGCCTTGATGCGGGTGAGTTCTGATTCCTTGACGCCCTCTTTGGCGATCCGGCTGATCTCGCCGCGCAATGCGGTTTCGAGCTGGGGCATGCTGACGCCCTTGCTGGGCACCCCTTCAAGGATGAACAGGCTCTGGCGGCCGCGCGAGATTGCATCGTAGCCGGCGCCGGCCGACACGGCCAGCTTGTGCTCGCGGACCAGACTGCGGTTGAGGCGTGCGCCGTCATAGCCATCCAGCACGGCGGCCAGCACCTGCAGGCTCAGTGCCGTGCGGGTGGTGGCCGCCTGCGTGTCGAGCGAAGTCAGGCTCGGCGCGCGCCAGGCCAGCATCAGGTAGGGCAGTTCGGCCGGGGCTTTCACTGCGATGCGGCGTGTGCCGTTCTGGGCCGGTTCGCTCAGTGCCTTGCGGGTAGGCAGGGGGCGTGCGGCGAGTGGGCCATAGATCTCCTGCGCCTGCTTGAAAACGGCCTCGTGATCCACGTCACCCACCACGATCAGCGTGGCGTTGTTCGGCCCATACCAGCGCGCATACCAGTCACGCACATCCTGTGCCGTCATGCTGTCCAGCTCCGGCATCCAGCCGATCACCGGGCGACCATAGGGGTGAGCCTGATACACCGCGGCCATCAGCGCCTCCTGGGCTTTCGAGCGCGGCTGGTCGTCGGTGCGCAGGCGGCGCTCCTCCTTGATGACTTCGATTTCCTTGGCGAAGAGTTCATCCTGAACGATCAGGTTGGCCATCCGGTCCGCCTCAAGCGCCATCATGGCGGCGAGGCGCTCTTTCGGGATGAGCTGGAAATAGGCGGTGTAGTCCTGCGAGGTGAAGGCGTTGTCGCGCCCACCGACGGCGGCTACGAGCTTGTTGAACTCGCCCGGGCCGTGTTGCCGGGTGCCCTTGAACATCATGTGTTCCAGCGCGTGGGCCACGCCGGTAGTGCCGGTGATTTCGTCCATGGCGCCAACGCGGTACCAGACCATGTGGGTGACGGTCGGCGCGCGGCGGTCCTCCTTGACGATCACCTTCATGCCGTTGGCCAGCGTGGTTTCGAAGGGATTGGCGCTGGCCGCCAGACTGGTCGTCAGGACCAGGGCGAGCAGGGCAGGCTTGAGCAGGCGAAGCAGGGGCATCTGTTAGACTTCCTCATCGTTTTCATTGGCTGGCGCGCCCGCGCCGAGCCGGCATCGTAGACCAAAGATTCCATGTTCAGTTTCTTCAAGAAATCCGAAACCCCTGCAGAGACCGTGGCGACGCCTGCCGAAGCGCCCAAGGCTTCGTGGCTGTCGCGCCTGAAGGCAGGGCTCGCGCGCACCAGCTCTTCGCTTGGTAGCGTGTTCTCGCTGCGCAAGATCGACGAGGAACTCCTCGAAGATCTGGAAGCTACCCTGTTGATGGCTGATTGCGGCGTCGAGGCCACCCAGACCCTGCTGGCCGAGTTGCGTCGCCGCTGGAAACACGACAAGCTCGAAACCGGCGATCAGCTGCGTGCCGCGTTGGCCGAGCACCTGGTGAAGCTGCTGACGCCCTTGCAGCAGCCACTGGTGATCGACGGACACCAGCCCTACATCATCATGCTCTCCGGCGTGAACGGGGCGGGCAAAACCACCTCCATCGGCAAGTTGGCACGCCACTTCCAGAGCCAGGGCAAGAGCGTGCTGCTGGCGGCGGGGGACACCTTCCGCGCCGCGGCACGTGAGCAGCTCGTCGAATGGGGCAATCGCAATAACGTCTCGGTGATCGCGCAGGACGGTGGCGATCCGGCCGCCGTGGCCTTTGATGCGATCAGCGCGGCCAAGGCGCGCGGGATCGATGTGGTGATGGTCGACACCGCCGGCCGCCTGCCCACCCAGCTGCACCTGATGGAAGAAATCGCCAAGGTGCGCCGGGTGATCCAGAAGGCCGAGCCGAGTGGCCCGCACGAGGTGCTGCTGGTGCTCGATGGCAATGTGGGCCAGAACGCGCTGGCCCAGCTCAAGGCTTTCGACAAGGCGGTGGGCATTACCGGGCTGATCATCACCAAGCTCGATGGCACCGCCAAAGGTGGCGTGATCGCAGCCATCGCCCGTACCCATCCCAAGCCCTTGCGCTTTATTGGCGTGGGCGAAGGCATCGAGGATTTGCAGCCCTTCATGGCAACGGAGTATGTTGACGCACTTTTGGCGACCGGTAACACGGGCGCTGCCGAGGCAGTCTGAGCATACTGACAATCATGAAGGAGACATCATGGGTGCATGCAGCAAGGTGGTGGCCGGAATCATGGCGATGAGCGCAATGGGCGCTGGCCTCGCCGCTGATCTGGAGTTCCAGAAAAGCGGCGTCACCAAGGACAACCTGCCGGTGATGACCGCGCAGATCAAGTCGCGCCTGACATTCCCGCTGGCGTGGACGCCGCAGGTCAAGGATCTCACAGCCTGGCAGAAGGCCGGCCGCGCCAAACTGTGGGAAATGACCCTGCATGCACCGGACAAGACGCCTTTCGACATGCAGGTGCTCGATGAAGTCGATCGCGGCAGCTACGTGGCGCGCAAGGTGGTCTTCAATCTCACCGCCGACAGCCGCGTGATGGGCCTCCTGCTGGTGCCCAAGGGCAAGGGCCCGTTCCCGGCCGCGATCATGTACCACGACCACGGCTCCAAGTTCGACATTGGCAAGGAAAAGTGGATTGCCACCTGGAATGACGAGGCCCGTCTGGAGTCCTCCAAGGGCTGGTCCAAGCGTTTCTTCACCGATCGTTTCCCTGGTGACGAACTCGCCAAGCGTGGCTATGTGGTGTTTGCCCACGACGCGCTGGGCTGGGGCGACCGCGGCATGCTGACCTACGACATGCAGCAGGCGCTGGCGGCGAACTTTGCCAACATGGGCTCCTCGCTGGCGGGCCTGATGGCGCAGGAAGATGCGCGTGGCGCCGAGTTTCTGGCCAGCCTGCCGGAGGTGAACAAAAAGCAGGTGGCGGCTGTCGGTTTCTCGATGGGCGCCTTCCGCGCCTGGCAGGCCGCCGCGCTGACTGATGCGGTGACAGCCACGGTGGCGGTCAACTGGATGGGTACGGCCGAGGGCCTGATGGTGCCTGGCAACAACCAGCTGCGTGGCGGCTCGGCCTGGCAGATGACCCACCCGGGCCTGATGCGCTATCTCGATTATCCGGATGTGGCCAGCCTCGCCGCGCCCAAACCGATGCTGATCTATGCCGGCGAGAAGGACACGCTGTTCCCGCTCGATTCGGTGAATGCGGCCTTTGGCAAGATGAGCAAGGTGTGGGGCGCCTGGAAGGCGGCTGACAAGTTCGAATCCAAGGTTTGGGCTGGCGGTCATGTGTTCGAAGCCGAGCAGCAGGACTATGCCTATAACTGGCTCGATCGCCAGTTCGGAATCCGGCGCTGAGCAGTGTCCTGAATCTTGAAGGGCGCCCGCGGGCGCTCTTTTTCATGCCTGCACGGTGCGGGTCTGGGCCCAGCTGCGCAGCTCGCTCATGGACTCAGCCATTAACACCGAGAGGGGCCGGGTACGCGCCATCTCCGCCACGAGATGCGGCGTGGCCAATGTCTGGCGTGCGGCATGTGCCTCGAAGCTGGCGGCGATCACTGCCTGCTCGATCTCGGCGCCGGTGAAGCCTTCGCTGGCGCGTGCCAGCTGGTCGAGTTCAAAGCGTTCGGGCATGTGCTGGCGCCGGGTGAGGTGAATGCCCAGAATTTCGCGCCGTGTGGCCAGATCCGGCAGGTCGACAAAGAAGATCTCGTCGAAGCGCCCCTTGCGCATTAGTTCCGGTGGCAGGCTGCGGATTTCGTTGGCCGTGGCGGCAATGAAGACCCGTGAATCATGTTCGGCCATCCAGGTCAGCAGGCTGCCCAGCACGCGCCGGCCCACGCCGCCGTCACTGTCCGCCGAGCCTTGGGCGAGGGCCTTTTCGATCTCGTCGATCCACAGCACGCAGGGGGCGAGGGCCTCGGCGGCCGCCAAAGCCTTGCGCAGCTTGCGCTCGGTTTCGCCGTGGAATTTGTCGAACAGACTGCCCATATCCAGGCGGGCCAGCGGCACTTTCCAGGCACCGGCGATGGTGCGGACGGCGAGACTCTTGCCGGCGCCCTGAACCCCCAACAGCAGGATGCCGCGCGGCCATGGCAGATCTGCCGCCTGACCCGCGAAGGCGGCCTGGCGCAGCGCCAGCCAGCGTTTGAGATTGGGCATGCCGCCGACCCGGGCGAGGTCCGTGACGGCGAACTCGATTTCCAGCGCAGAGTCTGCACACATTTCGCGTTTCACCTGCACGACCCGTGCCACGTCAGCATGGGTGATCGCCGCGTCATCGCGGATCGCCAGGCGCAGCAGGCGGCGTACGTCTTCTTCGCAGAGTCCCAGCAGATGCTGGACCAGCAGATCCGCTGCGGCCTGCTCGCCCTGCACCTTGCGCCCTTCGCGCGAGCGCGCGAACAGCTCGATCTCTTCGGCAAAGATGGCCTTGATCCGTGCGACATCCGGCAGGCTCAGGCTGTGGAACAGGGCGTGGCGGGCGATTTCGGGGGGCAGGCTGATGTCCGGCCCGATCAGTACCAGGGTGCGGGCACAGTCGGCATGAGTGAAGGCGATTTCGCGCAACAGACGTTGCACGGCGGCTTGTTCAAGAAAGGGATGCACGTCACAGAGCAGGTAAAGGCCGGCCTTGCCCGCCTTGTCGATGTGATGCAGTGCCGCTTGCAGTTCCTGCGTGTTCTCGACGGCGCGTTGCTGTCCTTCCTGATCGTCGCGCTCAGGTTGCCAGCCCTCCACCGTCTGCCAGTTCTGACGGCGATCTCCGCCGTACTGGAAATTGGCGTGACTCAAACCGTCGGCAATACTCCATTCGTAGAGTGCGCCGCCTGCTTCCGCTGAAATCTTGCGCAACAGCGCCCGCGCGCGGGGCTCTTCATGGGTTTCAATGCACAGGATCGGAAAGCGCGAGGCCAGCGCGTGGCGAAGGGCGTCAAGATCGTTCATGGCGTGCTTTTCGCGTGGGAGATGACGGGCGATTGTAATCGCTGCCTTCGTTTGCCTGCCGTGGTCAGCCTGGGCTGCGCAGGACCAGTGGCAATGCTGCCGGTTTGCACGGGCGCCGATGGGCCGCTTTGCGGGTAAACTTCTGGCTTTCCCTGCCGGCCTCATTTTCCATGATCCGTTTCGAACGAGTCACCAAACGCTACCCCGGCGGCCACGAGGCGCTGGCCGACGTGAGCTTCGAGATCCGCCACGGCGAGCTGGTGGTACTGGGCGGCCACTCGGGCGCCGGCAAGAGCACCTTGATCAAGCTGATCGCTTCGCTTGAGAAGCCCACGGCCGGCAAGGTGTGGGTCAGCGGGCAGGACGTGGGCAGCCTGCGTCCGAATCAGGTGCCGTACCTGCGTCGCAGCCTTGGCCTGGTGATGCAGGAGCATCGCCTCCTCACTGACCGCACGGTGTTTGACAACGTCATGCTGCCGCTGCTGGTGACCGGTTATCCGCCCAAGGATGCAGCCAAGCGCGTGAGCGTAGCGCTGGAGAAGGTCGGCATGGGCGAGTTTGAGCAGGCCATGCCGCTGACGCTTTCGGGCGGCGAGCAGCATCGCGTGGCGATTGCCCGCGCGATCGTCAATCGCCCTTCGGTGCTGATCGCTGACGAGCCGACCGCCCATCTCGACCCGGCCTATGCGCGCGAGATTGCGGCGCTGTTCCGCTCCTTCCATCAGGCCGGGGTCACCATCCTGCTCGCCACGCATGACGAGACCCTGTTCTCGCCTTACGGCTCACGCCGCATCGAACTCGACCATGGGAGGCTGGTGGCATGAGCATCGCCCTGTTTCCGCACCGCTTGGCCTTGCGCCAGGCGTTTGCTCGTCTCACCGCCAAGCCGCTGGCGACCTTCCTTTCCGCGCTGGTGGTGGCCATTGCCCTGTCCTTGCCGGCACTGGGCCTGGTGCTGATGGACAACCTTGGCGGTCTGGCGCGTGGCGTGTCCGGCAAACCCGAGATCAGCGCCTTCCTCAAACGCGAAGTGAGTGCCGAGCAGGCCCAGCGCGTGGAAAACCGCCTGCAGGCCGATAAGCGCATTGCCGCGCTGCGTTTCGTGCCGCGTGATCTGGCGCTCAAGCAGTTGGCCGCACGCGGCGGCTTTGCTGATGTGAGCGGCGCACTGGTCGAGAACCCTTTGCCGGACGCCTTCATCATCGAACCGACCGGTGAGAATCCGGCGGTGTTCGAAGCCATCCGCACGGCACTGGCCGCCATGCCCGAGGTGGCGCATGTGCAGCTCGACTCGGCCTGGGTTGAGCGGCTGCATGCCGCTGTTGAGCTCGGGCGCTGGTCCATGTTGCTGCTCGCCGGCTTGCTGGGTGCGGCGCTGGTGATCGTGACCTTCAACACCATTCGTCTGCAGATTCTCACCCAGCGCCACGAAATCACGGTGAGTCTACTGCTGGGCGCCACGCGCAACTTCGTGCGTCGCCCCTTCCTCTATTTCGGCCTGCTGCAAGGCCTGCTCGGCGGGTTGGTGGCCTGGGCCCTGGTCGAAGGTGTAATGGCGTTGATCGCCCCGCGCATCCAGGATCTCGCCCGCAGCTATAACATCGTGCTCGACTTGCATGGCCCGACGCCGCTGCAGGCTGCCGGCCTGCTGGCATTCGCCGCGCTGCTGGGCTGGTTGGGGGCTGGGCTGTCGGTTCGCCGCCACCTGCACGACGGGGCAGTCGATTGAATGAGGCAGAAGCGGGCTTGCTAGTCTGGCGCGGCAAACCTGTATTGCAAAAGTAGTGTGGTCGCACTAAGTTGGCTGCCTGCTGCATGCATGACCTGAAAACAAGAATATGTTCGTCTGATGTGCCGCTGGACCCTGCTGCCGGACATCCGGCTGCGGGCATCGAGAGAGGCTTCGGGACTCCCGGTCTCTCTGTGCAACCAAAGGAGACCCTGATGAGCCGTTTTACTACCCGTCGTACCGTTCTGGCCGTTCTGGCGGCTGTATCCACCCTTGCATCCCTGCCGGCCTTCGCTTCGAAGGACAAGCCGGTGATCGGCTTCTCGATTGACGATCTGCGCGTGGAGCGCTGGACGCGCGATCGTGACTATTTCGTTGAGGCGGCCAAGGGGCTGGGGGCCGAGGTCAATGTGCAGTCGGCCGATGCTAACGAGCAGCGCCAGATCTCGCAGATCGAGAATCTGATTGCCAAGAAGGTCGATGTAATCGTGATCGTGCCCTTCAACTCCAAGGTGCTTACCAACACCGTGAAGGAAGCCAAGAAAGCCGGCATCAAGGTCGTGTCCTACGACCGTCTGATCCTGAACGCTGATATCGATGCCTACATTTCCTTCGACAACGAGCGCGTCGGCGCGATGCAGGCGGAAGGCATCGTCAAGGCCGTCCCCAAGGGCTCTTACTACCTGCTGGGCGGCGCACCGACCGACAACAATGCCAAGCTCCTTCGTGCGGGCCAGATGTCGGTGCTCAAGCCTTACGTTGACAAGGGGGACATCAAGATTCTTGGCGACCAGTGGGTCAAGGACTGGAACCCTGAAGAGGCCCTGAAGATCATCGAGAACGTGCTGACCAAGAACGCCAACAAGGTGGATGCCATCATTGCCTCTAACGACGGTACTGCAGGCGGTGCGGTGCAGGCGCTGGCTGCCCAGAAGCTCGCCGGCAAGGTCGCAGTATCTGGTCAGGATGCTGAGTTGGCGGCGGTCAAGCGCGTGATTGCCGGTACCCAGGCCCTCACGGTTTACAAACCGATCCGCGAAATCGCCGCAGGCGCAGCCAAGCTCGCCGTGCAACTGGTGAAGGGCGACAAGCCCGCCTTCAATGCCCAGCTCGACAATGGCGCGAAGAAGGTTGATTCGGTGCTGCTCTCGCCGACCACCATCACCAAGGCCAATGCCGATCTGCTGGTGGCTGACAAGTTCTTCACCAAGGAACAGTTGGGTCTGAAGTAAGAAGCGTCTGTCGCGTCAGCACTCCTGCCCGGTAGGGCGGAGTGCTGACGCGACGGCTTCTGTTCCAAGCCGGTCTGGAGGTTGCGTGGCTGAATACCTGTTGGAGATGCGTGGCATCGTCAAGGATTTCTCTGGCGTGAAGGCGCTGAATGGAATCGATCTGGCGGTGCGTGCCGGTGAGTGCGTAGGCCTGTGCGGCGAGAACGGCGCAGGCAAGTCCACCCTGATGAAGGTGCTCTCAGCGGTGTATCCGCATGGCAGCTGGACGGGCCAGATCCTGTGGAATGGCCGGGAGCTCAAGGCACGCGGCATTCGCGAAACCGAAGAGGCCGGCATCGTGATCATTCACCAGGAACTGATGCTGGTGCCGCATCTGTCGGTCACTGAAAACATCTTCCTTGGTAACGAAATCACCGGCTTTGCGGGCACGCTCGATTACGCCGCGATGCATCAGCGCGCGGCCGAGCTGATGCGTGACCTGAAGATGCCAGAGGTGAATGTGGCGCTGCCGGTGTCGCAGTACGGCGGTGGCCACCAGCAATTGATCGAGATCGCCAAGGCGCTCAACAAGAAGGCACGCCTGCTGATTCTCGATGAGCCGACGTCCTCGCTGACCAAGGCCGAAACGGCGATCCTGCTCGACATCATTCTGGATCTGAAGAAGAAGGGTGTGGCGTGCGTGATGATCTCGCACAAGCTCGACGAGATCGCCGCCGTGTGCGACACGATTAGCGTGATCCGCGACGGCACCCATGTCGGCACTCGGCCGATGGGCGAGCTGTCGGTGGACCAGATCATCACCATGATGGTCGGGCGCGAGATCACCAACCTTTTCCCGCGTGAAGAGCATCCGATCGGTGAGGTGATCTTCGAGGCGCGCAATGTCACCTGTTTCGACGTCGACAATCCAGCGCGCAAGAAGGTGGATGACGTCTCCTTCCAGTTGCGCCGCGGCGAGGTGTTGGGTGTGGCCGGGCTGGTGGGTGCCGGGCGCACCGAACTGGCGATGGCGATCTTCGGCTGTTACCCGGGTAAGTCCGAAGCCACAGTGCTGCTCGATGGCAAGCCGGTGCACATCAATTCACCACAGACGGCCGTGAAGTCAGGCTTGTGCCTGGTGCCGGAGGACCGCAAACGTCACGGCATCGTGCCGTTGATGGGGGTGGGGCACAACATCACGCTGTCCGTGCCCGAGCAGTTCAGTCGCTTTGGTGTGATCGATCAGGCCGCCGAGATGCAGACCATCGAGAAGATGATCCGCCGCATGCGCATCAAGACGGCGACCCCCATGTTGCCTATCCAGGGCCTTTCCGGCGGGAATCAGCAAAAGGCCGTCTTCGCCAAGATGCTGCTGCCCTCGCCACGGGTGCTGATCCTGGACGAGCCGACGCGGGGTGTTGATGTCGGCGCCAAGTACGAGATCTACAAGCTGATGATGGAGCTGGTAAAAGAAGGCATGTCCATCATCATGATCAGCTCCGAGCTGCCGGAACTGCTGGGCATGAGCGATCGGGTGTTGGTGATCGGCGAGGGGCGCCTGCGGGGCGACTTCATCAACAGTGGCCTGAGCCAGGAAACCGTGATGGCCGCCGCCATCGGGCAGACAGAGACGTAGGTGCGACTTCAGTCGCATGTCACAAGCGGATGGCCGACTGAAGTCGGCCCTACAAGAAAAGAAATGGGCAGGGTATTGATATGACATTTTTCCGCAGTCTTCAGCAGGTTTTTTCGCGCTACAAGATCCTTGCCTTGCTGATCGCCATCGCGCTGATCTGGAGCTTCTTCACCTGGCAGAGTGAGGGCGCTTTCCTGACCGCGCGCAACCTTTCCAACCTGCTGCGCCAGATGGCGATCACTGCGATGCTCGCCTCCGGCATGGTGTTCGTGATCATCGCCGGTGAAATCGATCTTTCGGTGGGCTCGATGCTGGGCTTGCTCGGTGGTGTGGCGGCGGTGCTGGATGTGAGCTTCCATCTGCCCTTTGGCCTGAACCTTGCCATCGTGCTGACGCTGGGTCTCTTGCTGGGGCTTTTCAACGGCTACTGGGTGGCTTACCTGCGTGTGCCGTCCTTCATTGTGGGCCTGGCTGGCATGCTGGTGTTCCGCGGCATCCTGTTGGCGGTGACGGATGGCTCCACCATTGCGGTCGAATCCGAGACCTTCATTGGCTTCGGTCAGGCCTACCTGCCGATCAGCGTGGGCAATGTGCTGGCAGTCCTGCTGTTCGTGATGCTGGTGGTGCTGACCCTGCGCGCTCGCGCCAACCGTGTGCGCTACCAGCTGGCGGTGCCACCGTTGTGGCAGGAGCTTGGCAAGCTGGCGGCGATTGCCATCATCATCGCAGGCTTCGTCACGGTGCTGAACAGCTACGAGGGCATTCCGGTGCCGGTGCTGATCATGCTGATCATCCTGGGGGCTTTTTCCTTCATGGCGCGCAACACCGTGTTTGGCCGGCGTATCTACGCGGTGGGCTCCAATCTGGAGGCGACGCGCTTGTCCGGCGTGAATACACGGCTGGTGAAGATGGCCCTGTTTGGCCTGATGGGCCTGATGTGTGCGCTGGCCGGCCTGACTAACACCGCGCGGCTGGCCGCTGGTTCTCCCTCGGCCGGCAATATGGGCGAGCTCGATGCAATCGCCTCCTGCTTCATCGGCGGTACCTCGATGCGCGGCGGCTCCGGCACCATCCTTGGGGCGATTATCGGTGCGCTGATCATGGCGAGTCTGGACAACGGCATGTCCATGCTCAGCGTCGAGAGTTACTGGCAGATGATCGTGAAGGGCTCGATCCTGCTGCTGGCCGTATGGATAGACGTGGTGTCGGGTTCCAGCGAGCGCTGAGCCTGGCTGCAATAGGGCCAGCTCAGGGCTTGGCCCGGCAGTTATCCATGCCGGCGTCGAGTGGAGCTTGGTCGCCTACCGACATGAAGGCCCAGCGGTAGCTGGCAGGCTTGAGGCGCAACAGCAGCACGCCATGCTGTCCGTAGATGCGCGCCTCGCTGCCCGCCTGCTGGGTGCCCTCGGGATACAGACCCGCGCCGCCCGTACCCACCACGAAGTGACGGATCCCGCCGCGGCTGACGGGCCGGCCTTCGGTATCGAGGCGGGCGAAACGCTCGTAGTGATGATCGTGCCCGCTCAGCACCAGATCGGCGCCGGCTGCTTCGAGCAGCGGCAGGGCGGTCCGCATGCTGGCATCGTTGCCATGCGGGCCGGAGCTGAATACCGGGCGATGCCACAGGGCCAGCAGACAGCGACTCCGATTCGCGGCGAGATCCTGGCGCAGCCAGTCCAGCTGGGAGCGGGCTTCTTCGTCCTTGAGTTCGCTGTTGAGTGACACGATGTGCCAGCCACCCAGCTTGCGGCTGTAGTAGCCACGGCGTTGCGGCCCGGCAATCCTGCCGAAGTAGTCGAAGTAAGCGTCGGCCTTGCCGGTGCCGTAGTCGTGATTGCCAGGCGCGGGCAGGCTACGGCGGCGGAAGCGGCCCCAGGTCGGCTCGAAGCAATCGGCATACTCCTGGGCTGTGCCCAGCGGGTAAGTCAGATCGCCGGTCAGCGCTACCCAGGCTCCGGGAATGCGTGCTGCCAGTGCGGCTGTGCGGGCTGCGGCAGACTCCGCTGCCGGTTTGTTGTCGCATTGCGCAATGTCGCCGACCACGATCAGCGGTACTTCGGCGGCCACGCTGGTCAGAGGCAGCAGTAAGGCGATCAGCAGGCAGAGTGGGCGCATGACGGCAGCGGGCAGGGCAGATGTGGCATGCTCGCACCCGGAGTGCTGCCGATCAAGCGCGGTGGCCCAGTTGAAGGGAAATTGAATGCAAGCCCTGATCGAATTTCTGCAGGCCACGCTGGTGGTTCCGCTGGCCTTGCTGCCCATCATCAATCCGCTCGGTGGTGCGGCGCTGTTCGCCAGCATCACGGGCGGTAGTGAGCGGTTGGCCAAGCCCATGGCGCGCCAGGTGGCGATCAATGTCTGGATCATCCTGATCGTGGCGATGCTGGTGGGTTCCTATGTGCTGGAGCTGTTCGGCATCTCTCTGCCCATCGTGCGGGTGGGCGGGGGGCTGTTGGTGGCCGTGACTGGCTGGCGCATGCTCAATGATGAGGGGAGCGATGCCGTGCGCGATGCGGTGGCGAACGAAACAGCCGAACTCTCATCGCAGGAGATTGCCAAGCGCAGCTTCTTTCCGATGAGCTTTCCGCTCACTTCCGGCCCGGGCTCCATCGCCACCTCCATCGCGCTGGGTACGCGCTTTCCGCATACGCCGACCAACTATGTGCTGGGCGTGATCGTGGCTGCGATTGGCGCCGCGCTTACCGCTGCAGTCGTGTTCTTCTGTTACCGCTATGCCGTGCGCCTGCAGAAAAAGCTGGGTGACATCGGTGTGATTGTGGTGGCACGCATGTCCGCCTTCATTCTGCTGTGCATTGGCATCGAGATGATGTGGGGCGGCTGGGTGGATCTGAACCGTGCCCTCCTTATCCACTGAAACTGTTTTGATCGGCTAGACTTTCCCGCTTCCCCCGTACCAGGAGTTCAGCATGTCCGCTCAGGTCATTTCCACTGCCGCAGCGCCTGCCGCCATAGGCCCCTACTCGCAGGCCGTGCGCGCCGGCAATACGGTCTATCTTTCGGGCCAGATCGGCCTCGATCCGGCCAGCGGCCAGCTGGCCGAAGGGTTTGAAGCCCAGGCCGTGCAAGTGTTTGCGAATCTAAAGGCAGTGATTGAAGCCTCCGGCGGCACGCTGGCGAATGCGGTGAAACTCACCATCTATCTGACCGATCTGGCCAACTTTGCGCGCGTCAATGAGTTGATGCAGCAGCATTTCGCAGCGCCTTATCCGGCGCGCGCCACGGTCGGTGTGAGTGCCCTGCCGCGCGGGGCGCTGGTCGAGATCGATGCGGTGCTGGTGCTCGACTGAAGCATCTTGAGCGACGCGCCCAAGCCCCGGAAAACGCGGGCGGCCCGGACTGACAGGCCGGCCGGTGAGGATGCACCCGCACGCAAGCCGGTCTCGGCTCTCACCGGCCGGCTGCACAAGCTCGGCATCTACAATGATGCCGACATGTTGCTGCATCTGCCGATGCGTTATGAGGACGAGACCCGAGTCGTCTCCATCCGCGAGGCCGCCCCTGGCCTGCCGGCTCAGATCGAGGCCGAGGTCGAGCATTCCGAGATCACCTTCAAGCCGCGGCGCCAGCTGGTCGCCAAATTGCGCGATGACAGCGGCGTGATCTATCTGCGCTTCCTGAACTTCTACCCTGCGATGCAGAAGCTGCTGGAGCCCGGGCGCCGCGTGCGCGCCTTTGGCGAAGTGCGCAGCGGTTTCTGGGGCGAGGAGATGATTCACCCGCGGGTTCTGGCGGTGACAGAGGGCGAGGCCTTGCCGCAATCGCTTACGCCGATCTACCCGTCCACCGCCGGCTTGGCCCAAGCCGCGCTACGCAAGCTGGTGCTGCGAGCTTTTGAGCGCTCCAGCCTGGTTGATTTTCTGCCTGAAGCCTTGCGCAAGAGCCTGCGCCTGGCTGGCTGGGAGCGCAGCCTGCGCTTCCTGCATCAGCCGCCGCCCGAAGCCAGCCAGGCCGCGCTGGAAGAGCGCAGCCATCCGGCCTGGCGGCGTGTGAAGTTCGACGAATTGCTGACCCAGCAGATCCAGTTGCGTCGTGCCTACATCGAGCGCCGCGCGCATGCTGCGGCGAGCCTGCCCGCGCAGGGGCGCCTGCCCGCCCAATTGATTGCCGCGCTGCCCTTTGCGCTGACGGGTGCGCAGGCGCGTGCGGTGGACGAAATCGCCCGCGATCTGGCTCAGGCGTATCCGATGCAGCGCCTGCTACAGGGCGACGTGGGCAGTGGCAAGACCATTGTGGCTGCGCTGGCCATGCTGCAGGCGGCCGAGAATGGTCTGCAGGCGGCCCTGATGGCGCCGACCGAGATTCTCGCCGAACAGCATTACCGCAAGCTGGACCAGTGGCTCACGCCGCTTGGCATCGGCGTAGCCTGGCTCTCGGGCTCACAGAAAAAGAAGGAGCGCGCTGCGATGCTGGAGAAGATCGCCAGCGGCAAAGCGCTTCTGGCCGTGGGCACTCATGCGCTGATCGAGGATACGGTGGGGCTGGAGAAGCTGGGCCTGGCGGTGGTGGATGAGCAGCACCGCTTCGGCGTGCGTCAGCGCCTCGCGCTGCGCGAGAAAGTGGCCGGCCGCCTGCCGCACATGCTGATGATGAGCGCCACGCCAATCCCGCGCACGCTCGCCATGAGCTATATGGCGGATCTGGATGTGAGCGTACTCGATGAACTGCCGCCGGGCCGCACGCCGATCGTGACCAAGCTGGTGGCCGACTCGCGCCGCGAGGAAGTGATCGAGCGCGTGCGTGATGCCTGCCGCGAAGGGCGCCAGGCCTACTGGGTGTGCCCGCTCATCGAGGAGTCTGAAACGCTGCAGTTGCAGACCGCAGTCGAGACCTACGAGACCCTGGCTGCCGAGCTGGCTGAACTCAGGGTCGGGCTGGTGCATGGTCGCTTGAAGCCGGCTGAGAAGGCAGAGGTGATGGAGGCCTTCCTGCGCAACGAAACCCAGGTGCTGGTGGCGACCACAGTGATCGAGGTCGGCGTGGATGTGCCCAACGCCAGCCTGATGGTGATCGAGCACGCCGAGCGTTTCGGTCTGGCGCAATTGCATCAGCTGCGCGGCCGAGTCGGGCGCGGTGCGGCGGCCTCCACCTGTGTGCTGGTGTATGCGCAGCCGCTGTCACAGAACGGCCGCGAACGCCTCAAGGCCATCTTCGAAACCACCGATGGCTTCGAGATCGCACGGCGCGACCTGCAGTTGCGCGGCCCGGGTGAATTCATCGGAGCACGCCAGAGCGGTGTGCCGCTGCTGCGTTACGCCGATCTGGAGGCTGACGTGGATCTGATCGAAGTGGCCAAGCAGGCCGCTGAAGAACTGCAGGCCCGCTATCCCGAAGCGGCAGATGCCTTGCTGCGCCGCTGGTACGGCGGGCGGGCGGAGCTCCTCAAGGCCTGATATTGCTCAGGAGTATTGCTCGGAGCCGGCGCCAGCCGCCTCGCGCATCTTCACCAGTTCGACCAGCCAGTCGACTTCTTCCAGCCCCAGGGTGCGCACGATGGCGTGGTTGACGCGCGAGAGGATCACTTCGTCCGGCAAATCCTGTTCGATACCGAAGGCCAGCGAGGCCGCTAGATGGACGACGCCCGCGTAGGGCGTTGCACCCTCGGCATCCGGCTTGATGTAATGCAGCAGCGCATCCTGAATCTCCAACGGGAAATGCCACTGCCTTGCCAGTTCGGCGCTGACTTCGGCATGGTTGAAAGACAGGTTCAGGCGCTCAAGCGCCGCCAGTTCGCCCACCGAGAGGTTGCGGCAATTTTTGGCCACCTGCTGCCCGATCTCCGGGAAGCTTAAATTGATCAGCAACTGTCCGATGCGGTGCATCAAGCCTGCCGCATAGGCATATTCTGGATTGATGCTGGCCAGCCTGGCGAGCGCCTTGGCAGTCTGCGCCGTGAGCTGCGAATGCTTCCAGAAGCGCGCCAGATCGATGCCTTCCACCCGGGCGATGGCGCCGGTGACGCCCGAGGCGATCACGATGGAGCGCAGCGAGTTCAGGCCAATCATGGCCACTGCGTCATCGATTCCGCCCACCGTCTTGCGTCCGCCGTAGTAGGGCGAGTTCGCCAGGCGCAGGACGCGCGCGGACAGCGACTGATCCTGCCGGACCTTGGCGATCAGGTCTGCGAGGTCTACATCGTCCCGGCCCAGCGAGGAGATCAGTTCCTGAACGATGGCAGGGATGGTCGGAAGCTGGGGCAGTTTCTGGAACAGGCGATCAACGGGGCGCATGGTGTCTCTCTGCTGGTGGTGGGCTTGTCGACCGGCTTACGGCTTGCCAGGAGTCGCCTTGAGTGCCCTTTGGGGGCGACGCGGGCTATCATCGGCCCATCTCACCCGGAACTGCCCTCATGACGCTACTGGAACGCCTGGATGCCTACGAAAAACTGATGCGTCTGGATAAGCCCATCGGCACCCTGCTGCTGCTGTGGCCCACCTTGTGGGGGCTGTGGTTTGCGGCCAGCGGTCTGCCCAATCTGTGGGTGCTGTGGATCTTCGTGATGGGCACGGTGCTGATGCGCTCGGCTGGCTGCGTCATCAACGATTGGGCTGACAGAGACTTCGACGGTCATGTCGGCCGCACCCGGGAGCGCCCGCTGGTGATCGGCTTGGTGTCCGGGCGCGAAGCCCTGTGGCTCGCCGCCGCGCTGGCACTGCTGGCCTTCGTCCTGATCCTGCCGCTCAACCGGCTGGTGATCTGGCTCTCTATCCCGGCGGTGTTGCTGGCCGCGAGCTATCCCTTCACCAAGCGCTTCTTCGCCATCCCTCAAGCATATCTGGGGGTGGCCTTCGGTTTCGGCATCCCGATGGCTTTTGCGGCGCAGACCGGCACGGTGCCGGCGCAGGCCTGGTGGCTGCTGGCGGCCAACGTGTTCTGGGCGATTGCCTACGATACGGAGTACGCCATGGTTGACCGTGAGGACGATCGAAAGATCGGCATCCGCACTTCAGCGCTCACCTTCGGCCGCTTCGACATTGCTGCGATTGCGATCTCCTATGCGGCCTTCCTCGGTTTGATGGCCTGGATCGGTTATGCCGACGGGCGTCGGGGCGCCTATTTCGTTGGCGTCGGCCTTGCCACGCTGATTGCGCTGCATCACCTGTTCCTGATCCGTGATCGTGAGCCCGCTGCCTGCTTCAAGGCTTTTCGCCATAACAACTGGCTCGGGCTGGTGGTGCTGGTAGGCCTGTTGGCCGATCATCATCTGCATCCCTGATGACCCAGAGCGAACTCGTGGCCCTGATCTGCGCCTCGCATCAGCGTCTGCTGGGCGTGCCGCTGGCCGATCCTGCATTGAGTGCTCTGGCCGCTGCGCGCTGGCTGGCTGAAGAGGCGCCGTTTTGCGTGCTGGCGCATGAGGCGGGAGTGGATCCGCGCTTCATCTTCGCCAATCGCGCGGCCTGCGAATGTTTCGAATATCCGCGCGAAGAACTCGTCGGGCTGCCTTCGCGCCTGTCGGCCGAAGCGCCGGATCGCGCCGAGCGCCAGGCTTTGCTCGATGCCGTGGCAAGCAAAGGTTTTGCGACCGGCTACCGCGGGCTGCGCATCGCGAAGAGTGGGCGGCGCTTCTGGATCGAGGACGTGACGGTGTGGAACCTTGTCGATGAGGCGGGCGTCACACAGGGGCAAGCGGCCACTTACCGGCGCATCACGCCGCATGAAGGAAACTGAAGATGCAATACAAGGACCTGCGCGACTTCATCGCCCAGCTCGAAGCCATCGATGAACTGAAGCGCATCCGTGTGCCGGTGGATACCTATCTGGAAATGACCGAAATCGCCGACCGCGTGCTGCGCGCGGGTGGCCCAGCATTGCTGTTTGAAAAACCGCATACACAGGGTGTGGCGCAGGCCATGCCGGTGCTGGCCAATCTTTTCGGGACGCCGCGGCGTGTTGCGCTCGGCATGGGGATTGGTGAAGAGGCTTCGACAGACTGGCAGAAGCCGCTGCGCGAAGTGGGCAAGTTGCTGGCCTTCCTGAAAGAGCCGGAACCGCCCAAGGGCTTGCGCGATGTCTGGGAAAAATGGCCGGTGCTCAAGCAGGTGATGAACATGGCGCCCAAGGTAGTGAGCCGCGCGCCCTGTCAGGAGATCGTGTGGGAAGGTGATGAGGTCGATCTGGCGAAATTACCCATTCAGCATTGCTGGCCGGGGGATGTGGCGCCGCTGATTACCTGGGGGCTGGTGGTGACGCGCGGCCCCCACAAGTCGCGCCAGAACCTCGGCATCTACCGCCAGCAGGTGCTGGGCAGGAACCGCGTGATCATGCGCTGGCTGGCGCATCGCGGCGGTGCGCTGGATCTGCGTGAGTTCCAGCAAGCCAACCCCGGCAAACCCTTTCCGGTGAGCGTGGTGCTGGGCTGCGATCCGGCCACCATTCTCGGCGCGGTGACACCGGTGCCGGACTCCTTGTCTGAGTACCAGTTCGCCGGACTCTTGCGCGGTGCCAAGACCGAGCTGACCAAGTGTGTGGGCAACGACCTTCAGGTGCCTGCCTCGGCTGAGATCGTGCTCGAAGGCTTCATATACCCGAATGACATGGCGCCGGAAGGTCCTTACGGCGACCATACCGGCTACTACAACGAAGTGGCCGAGTTTCCGGTGTTCACCATCGAGCGCATCAGCATGCGTCGAGAGCCGATCTACCACAGTACCTATACCGGCAAGCCGCCGGATGAGCCGGCGATGCTGGGCGTGGCGCTGAATGAAGTCTTCGTGCCGCTCTTGCAGAAGCAGTTTCCCGAGATCACCGATTTTTACCTGCCGCCTGAAGGCTGCTCTTACCGCATGGCGGTGGTGAGTATCAAGAAGGCCTACCCAGGCCATGCCAAACGGGTGATGTTTGGGATCTGGAGCTTCCTGCGCCAGTTCATGTACACCAAGTTCATCATCGTGGTGGATGAGGATGTGGACGTGCGCAGCTGGCAAGAAGTGATCTGGGCGATTACCACGCGCATGGACGCGACACGCGACACCACGCTGGTCGACAACACCCCGATCGATTATCTGGACTTCGCCTCGCCGGTGGCCGGGCTGGGCAGCAAGATGGGGCTGGATGCGACCAACAAGTGGCCGGGCGAGACCCAGCGCGAGTGGGGGCGTACCATTCAAATGGATGCGGCCGTGAAGCAGCGCGTGGATGCTCTGTGGAACGAGTTGGGCCTTTGAAAGGGATATCGATGAGCGACAACAACACCCTGGATGTGATCGAAGGCGAAACCTTCACGCCAGCCGACCCGAAGCTGATCCAGCTGACCCACATGCTTTACGCATTGCATGCGGTGGGGCTGGTGATCGGCGCCTGGTCGCAGGCCGCAACCATGGTGGGGGCTTTCGTGTTTGGCTGGACCTCGATCATCGCCATCATCATCAATTACGTGAAGCGGGATGAGGCGAAAGGCACTTTCCTCGAAAGCCACTTCAGCTGGCAGGCCGACACGTTCTGGCGTTGCCTGATCGTGATGTTGATCGGCCTCGTGCTTTACATGCTGATCGTGGGCTTCTTCATCAACTGGCTGGTTTTCGGCCTGGTAGGCCTTTGGGCGGTGTATCGCATCATCAAGGGCTGGCTGGCGCTGCAGGCCGCCCGTCCGGTAGCTTGATCAGGAGGCTGCATCTGGAGCTTCGCGCTGCCAATCCAGCCAGTCGTCGCCGAACCATTCGATCGGGTGAGCCGTGCGCTCGGAGCCGTTGCCGCAGGCCATGTCGGTCGCGGCGCAGTATTTGTCGCAGCCCCAGCAGATGCGCTCGGGGTGTTTCGGATGGGTCGGGAATTTCTTGGCCATGCTGCACCGCCTTCTTTAGCGCGGCCTGAAAACTCGCCGCTGACTCAATGATCCTCCTTGAGCGCGCGGCGGGCCCTATTCTGGATCAAGTTCCGGCGCAGGCGGCAAAGCCCGCACGCAGAGTGTCCTGCGGCAAATCGCGGCCGATCAGCACGATGCGGCTCTTGCGTTCGGCGTCGGACTCCCAGGGACGGCCGTAGTCGAAGCCGGCAATGCGATGCACGCCCTGGAAGACCAGGCGCTTGTTTTCTCCCGCAATCGACAGGATGCCCTTGTAGCGCAAGAGATCGTGGGCGTGCTGCTCGACCAGCTGATCGACGAAGGCTGAGACGGCGGCCATGTCCACCGAGCCCGGTGCTTCGAGCAACACGGTTTCGATGGCGTCATCCCAGGAGCGGGCGGGCTTGCCGCCCAGCGCATTCAGCGGTCTGGCGGCCGTGTTGTGGCGGAACGGGTTGGCGGGGGGCAGGCCTTTTTCATTCAGGGCGAAGCCGCCGGTGGCGAGGAGTGCGGGCCAGTGCTGGTCCAGCTCGCGCACATCCAGTTGCGGGGCGCGGGCGTTGATGGCGGCGAGGCGTATGGGTAGAGCGTCCGGTGTCGCCAGATCAGTCTTGGTGAGGATGATCCAGTCGGCGTAGGCAACCTGGGCGGCGGCGACGCGCTCGCGGTCCAACTGCCCGGTGGCATGGCAGACGTCCACCAGAGTGATCACGGCATCAAGCTGGAAGCGGTGGCGGAGTTGCTCTTCCCAGAAAAAGGTCTGCACGACCGGACCAGGATCGGCGAGGCCGGTGGTTTCGATGAGCAGGCGATCGAAGGCGAGTTCGCCGGCGTCGCGCTTGCTGAGCAGATCGGCCAGGGCGATGGCCAGCTCACCACGCACGCTGCAGCAGATGCAGCCATTGGAAAGCTCCACGATGGCCGTGGCCTGAGGGGCGATCAGGGCACCGTCGATGCCTACCGCGCCGAACTCGTTTTCCACGATGGCAAAGCGCACGCCGGGATTGGCCGCCAGCAGGCGGTTGAGCAGGGTGGTCTTGCCTGCGCCAAGAAAGCCCGTGAGCAGGGTGACCGGAATGAGATCAGTCATGGTGGGAGTCCTGTAAGCGGGTTTTGGCGGAGGGCATGAAAACGCCCCTCCTGCCTGGAGCCCAAGCGGTGAAGAGGGTGACAGGGATCAATCTTGCTGCACTCGGGAGGGCTGTGAGAGCGAGGTCAGTGCCGCTTCCACCTAGCAGCACTTCCCGGCGCCACCGCCGTAGCGGGCCTCCTGGCGCTCGCGGAAGAACTCCTCATAAGTCATCGGCGTGCGCTCCGGATGTTTCAGCCGGGTGTGCTGCACGTAGCTGTCGTAGTCGGGCAGGCCCACCATCATGCGGGCGGTGTGGCCGAGGTACTCACCCATCTTGGCTAGGTTCTGGAACATCCGTCGTCTCTCTGGTCACGGGTTTTTTCTGGCTTGCCGCCTCGGTGAAGCGGCAGGCCGGAAAAAGCCCGGCAGGCATTGCCTGCCGGATACTTTCGTGGCGCTCAGGCTCGCTCGGGCAGCGCCTGATAAGGCGTTTCCTGAGTGGTGACGCGGGCGTCGGCACGTGCCTTCATGCAGGCGCGGAAGCCGAAGATCATGATCGAAACCACCACAAACATGAACAGCCCGCACAGCGCCGCATCCAGGTAGTTGTTGAAGATGATCTGCTGCATCTGGGCCACGCTCTTGGCCGGGGCCAGCACTTCACCGCGTTCGGCTGCGGCAGAGAAGCGTGCGGCATTGGCGAGGAAACCCACCTTCGGGCTGGCATCGAAAATCTTTTGCCAGCCGGCGGTGAGGGTGCACATCAGTAGCCACACGGTGGGCACGATGGTGACCCAGGCGTAGCGCTCGCGCTTCATCTTGAACAGCACTACGGTGCACAGCGTTAGCGCCATGGCTGCGAGCATCTGGTTGCCGACGCCGAAGAGCGGCCACAGGGTGTTGATGCCGCCCAGCGGATCGACCACGCCCTGATACAGGAAGTAACCCCAGGTGGCGACGCAGAGGCCGGTGGCGATCAGGTTCGGCCCCAGCTTGTCGGTGCGCTTGAAGCCCGGGATGAAGGCGCCCAGCAGATCCTGCAGCATGAAGCGGCCGGCACGCGTGCCTGCATCTACTGCGGTCAGGATGAAGAGGGCTTCAAACAGGATCGCGAAGTGATACCAGAAGGCCATCATGGCCTTGCCGCCCAATGCGCCGGAGATGATGTGGGCCATGCCCACGGCCAGGGTCGGAGCACCGCCGGCACGCGAGATGATGCTCTTCTCGCCCACGTCGGCAGCGGTCTGGATCAGCACGTCCGGCGTGATCACGAAGCCCCAGCTGGAGACCTTTGCCGCCACTTCGACGGCTTCCTTGCCGATCACGGCTGCCGGGCTGTTCATTGCGAAATACACGCCTGGATCGATCACTGAGGCGGCAACCAGTGCCATCACCGCAACGAATGATTCCATCAGCATGCCGCCGTAGCCGATGAAAGCCGCGTGGCTTTCATTCTCAAGCAACTTCGGCGTGGTGCCGGAGGCGATCAGGGCATGAAAGCCGGAAACCGCGCCGCAGGCGATGGTGATGAACAGGAAGGGGAACATGTTGCCGGACCAGACCGGGCCGGTGCCGTCGATGAACTTGGTGACGTGCGGCATCTGCATCATCGGAGCCACCACCACGATACCGATGGCCAGACCAAGAATGGTGCCGATCTTCAGGAAGGTGGAGAGGTAGTCACGCGGAGCGAGCAGCAGCCACACCGGCAGCGAGGCGGCTACGAAGCCGTAGCCAACGAGCATCCAGGTCAGCTGGGTGCCGGTGAAGGTAAACATCGGGGCCCAGGTTTCGCTGGCCGCCACCTGGCCGCCAAGCAGTATTGAGCCGATCAGCAGGATGAAGCCCACCACCGAAATCTCGCCGATCTGGCCCGGGCGGATGTAGCGCATGTAGATGCCCATGAAGATCGCGATGGGAATCGTCGCGGCCACCGTGAAAGTGCCCCAGGGGGATTCGGCCAGCGCCTTCACCACGATCATCGAGAGCACCGCGAGGATGATGATCATGATCAGGAAGGCGCCGAACATCGCGATCACTCCGGGGATCGGGCCAAGTTCGCTCTTGACGAGATCGCCGAGGGAACGGCCGTCACGACGGGTCGAGACGAACAGCACCATGAAATCCTGCACCGCCCCGGCCAGCACCACACCGGCTACGAGCCACAGCAGGCCGGGCAGATAGCCCATCTGCGCGGCGAGCACTGGGCCCACCAGCGGGCCGGCGCCGGCAATCGCGGCGAAGTGGTGGCCGAAGAGCACGTTCTTGTTGGTCGGAACGTAGTCGAGGCCGTCGTTATGGCGTACCGCCGGGGTCATGCGGGTCGGGTCGATGCCGACGACCTTGTTGGCGATGTAGAGGCCGTAGAAGCGGTAGGCGGCCATGTAGATGCCGACGGCGGCCGTCACCACCCACAGGGCGCTGATGGTTTCGCCACGCGACAAGGCGATGTAGGCCAGGCAGAAAGCGCCGATCAGCGCCAGCGCGGTCCACCCCAGCTTGGGCAATATGCGGTTCATTGTGTCTCCTCCATGTCATCGTGCCCGTGCAGGGCATGAATGCAAGGCTGTTGGTATGGGCCTAGCGCTTGAGGCTGAGCCTTGCGCGTTTCCGCCCGTGGGGCCCGGCGCTGCTTTGCCGGGCTGCGCTGAGTATGGTTGGCTGCGCAAGCAAAAAAATCCGCATGACTACGCAGGCAGGCTCCGTGCCGCCACATAGGGGAAAACGGCATTCGGGACCGAATGGCGGAAAGTCCGGCTGTTGCCTAAAGCCCTTCCGGATTAGGATTCGGCGCCATGAACCTGCGTCTGAAGGTCCTTCTGCTGGCGGTTGCACCGCTGCTCCTCGCCATCGCCGCGATCGCTTCTGTGGTGCGCATCGAAGCGCGTGCGCTGGCCGACGCCGAGACCCAGGCCGTGTTGCCGGTGCTGGAGTCGTCCCGGCGGGCCGAGCTCAAGCATTACGTGGATCTGGCGCTGGGCGCGATCGAGCATCTGCATGGCATGGAGGATCAGGCTGTAGCCCGTAGTCAGGCGCTGACTATTCTGCGTCAGCTCGATTACGGAGAGGACGGCTACTTCTTCGTCTACGACCAGCGGGGGCGCAACCTGATGCACCCGCGCCAGCCGCAACTGGTGGGGCAGGATCTGTGGGAGTTGCGCGATAACAGCGGTACGCCCACCATACAGCGCCTCGTGGTGCAGGCCAAGCAAGGCGGTGGTTATGTCGAGTTCATGTGGAACCGGCCTTCCACCGAGCGCACCGAGAGCAAGCTTGGCTATGTGCAGCTGGAGCCACACTGGGGGTGGGTGATCGGCACCGGGATTTATCTCGACGACATGGCCGAGGCGCGCCTGCGCATCGACAATGCTGCCAGCCGGGCCATCTCCGCCACCATGGTGATCATTACGGTCATTACCGGCACGGCGATCCTGATTGTGGCTGTCTGCGGTTTCGCGTTGAACCTCTCCACCCAGCGCAGTGCCGAGGCGCGCATGCGCGCGCTGGCACATCAGGTCGTGCTGTCACAGGAAACCGAGCGGGCACGAGTGGCCCGCGAGCTTCACGATGGCGTGAGCCAGCTGCTGGTGTCGGTCAAGTTCCTCTTCGAGTCGGTACAGGAGCGCGTCGGCAGCCTCGGTGGCGAAGGCCGCGATGTGCTGATCGAACTGACCGGAAAGGGCGTGACCCGCCTGCACGACGTGCTGCGCGAAGTGCGCCGCATCTCACATGATCTGCGCCCCACCGCACTCGATGATCTGGGCCTCAAGGCGGCCCTGGCCCAGATGCTCAATGAATTTGGCCAACGTACCGGGCTCGCTGTGCAGCTCAAGGCAGAGGACAGCCCTTCGCTGCCCGGTCCGGTCGCTACGGCCCTGTTCCGCGTGGTGCAGGAAGCGCTCACCAACATCGAGCGCCACGCCCGCGCGTCCGAAGTGAACCTCACCTTGATGAGCCGGCCGCATGCCTTGCGTCTTACCATCGCCGACAATGGCCGCGGCTTTGATCTTGAAGCGCTGATCGCGCAGCCGCGCAGCGGGCTCGGCCTCACCAGCATGCGCGAGCGCATCGAAACCCTCGGCGGCATCTTCGTGATGCGTGCCAGCGAGGCCGGCACCAGTATCGAAATCGTGCTGCCGGCCAGCGCACTCCGGAATTGAAGGAAGGACGGAATATGGAAGCATCCCGCGTCAAACTCATGCTCGTCGACGACCACCCCCTGGTGCGCGACGGGCTGCGCCTGCGCCTGGCCACTGTGCCCGGCTTCGAGATCATTGCCGAGGCCGACGATGGCATCGCTGCGCTGGCTGCGCTGGAGCGCCAGGAGCCCGATGTGGTGCTGATGGACATTGCCATGCCCGGCGCCAACGGCATCGAGCTGGTGAAGAAGCTGCACGAGCGCTATCCACAGGTGCAGGTGATCATGCTCACCATGCACGATCAGCCGCAATACGTTGTCGAGGCCTTCCGTCAGGGCGCCCGCGGCTATGTGCTGAAAGACAGCCCGGCGCAGGAAATCGTCGCTGCCATCCACGCCGTGATGGCTGGCAAGCGCTACTACTCCGCCGGCGTGGCCGACGCCCTGGCTGCCGGCGCCACCCCCGCGCCACTCCTCACACAGCGCGAGCAGGAGGTACTGACTCTGATTGCCGAAGGCCGCTCCAGCAAGGAAATCGCCTCCAGCCTGAACCTCTCGGTGCGGACCGTGGAGACCCACCGCCTCAACATCAAGCGCAAGTGTGAGCTAGAAGGCGCCTCGGCACTGGTCAAGTTCGCGGTGGAGCGGAAGTGGACCGGGCTTTGAGGGGGCGCGGCTGTAGGCGCAATGACCGCGAATGCTTTTCGTGGGAAACGGGCGACGCCTGCAGAATGATGGCTTAGCCGTGCCCACCGGTGTGTTGGGAAAACCCCGGCTCATCTTTCAGACCGCGCTTGCACCCAACCCTTTTACGCCTCCTACCTGATGATCGTTCCTGACTACTGGGCGGAAGCCCGCCAGCAGCATCGCGCGGCTGGCAAGCAAATCACCATCCGTCGCTGGGGCTGGTCAAGCAGCAGTGAAGACGATGCGCGTGCAATGGCCGAAGCTCGTGCGGCAGAGGCCTTGCAGCGTCTTCTGGGTGGAGAGAAGCTGACGCGCCGCGAGCCCAAGGCGGCCTACAACGGAGCCTTCGGCGTTCCCATTCGCGAAGAGGTGTTGTCCCGCCACGGCGAAGAGGTCGTTACCCGAAATTCATATGGCGCGCACTGCCTCAACACCCCGCGTGCGCTATTTGCCGATGTGGATTTCGCGAGCACCCCGCGGGCCGGACTGCGTTTCGCTGTGTTCGGATTGCTGGCGCTGCTGGCAGTAGTGATCGGCGGATTCCATTTGCGGAGCTGGGGCATCGCGGGAGGTTTGTTGTTATTGGCCCTGCTATTGACCGGGCCGCTTGCCGGAGGCATGGATCGCCTGAACCTGTTGCGCAAGGGCGGGCATGAACGCATCGCCCGGCAGCGTCTGATGGATTTCCTGGCCAGGCATCCGGCCTGGAACGTGCGCCTCTATCGTACGCCGGGCGGCTTCCGGCTACTGGCCACACATCAGGCCTTCGAGGCATCCGCACCCGAGGTGCAGCAGTTCTTTGCGGCGATCGGGGCGGACCCGGTCTATGTGCGTATGTGCAGCAACCAGCAATGCTTTCGTGCCCGGCTGACGGCCAAGCCCTGGCGGATCGGCATCAGCGATCATATGCGCCCCCGCCCCGGGATCTGGCCGGTGCCCCCGGATCGGCTGGGCGTCCGGCAGCAATGGGTGGCGGCTTACGAGCGGGCGGCAGCCTCGCATTCAGCCTGCCATTTCGTCGAGTCACTGGGCTCCGGCAAGGTGGATCCGGAAATCAGCGCGGTGGTGGCCTTGCATGACCGCGAGGCGCGGGCGCACGAGTTTGCGCTCGCCGTTGCCTGAGAAGCCCGAGCTCGGCGGCGGGGCTGCCGGCCCTCTCATATAGCAAACATCAGCCCGCTGCCATTGGCAGCGCCGGTTTGCTGACGCACCATTACGGCCTGTCTGCCGGAGGCTCGCTCCGGCGAGCGTGAGTGCTGAATTCATAGGAGTGTTGTTGTGGCAAGAATCGGTTTTCTGGGGCTGGGCATCATGGGGCGGGCGATGGCCGCCAATCTGCTCAAGGCGGGTTTTGAAGTAACAGTGTGGAACCGCTCGGCAGCCAAGTGCGCGCCGCTGGTGGCGCAGGGGGCGGCTCAAGCGGCTACGCCGCGCGAAGTGGTGGAAGCCTGTGATTTCACCATCGCCATCCTGGCCGACCCGGCCGCGGCACGCGAAACCGTGTTCGCGGCCGATGGCGTGCTGGCAGGTATGTCTGCGGGCAAGGGCTACATCGACATGTCCACCGTTGATGATGCCACCGCCCGTGAGATTGCTGCCGCGATTGCCAGCAAGGGTGGGCGTTTTCTCGAAGCGCCGGTGTCCGGCACCAAGAAGCCGGCGGAAGACGGTACGCTGGTGATCCTTGCCGCGGGTGATCAGAGTCTCTACGACGAAGCCGGGCCGGCTTTCGACAAGCTCGGCAAGAAACGCGTGTTTCTCGGTGACGTGGGGCAGGGCGCGCGCATGAAGCTGGTGGTCAACATGATCATGGGCTCGATGATGGTGGCCTTGAGCGAAGGCCTGGCGCTGGGGCTCAAGGGCAATCTGGATGGCGCCAAGATCCTCGAGGTGATCGAGGCGGGGGCGATGGCCTGCCCGATGTTCAAGGGCAAGGGGCCGATGCTGCTGAACGATGACGCCAGCACCAGCTTCCCGCTCAAGCACATGCAGAAGGATCTGCGCCTCGCGCTGGCCCTCAGCGAGGAGCTGGGCCAGTCCCTGCAGGCGGCCTCTGCTGCCAACGAGGTGTTCAAGCGCGCCAACATCGCCGGGCATGGTGACGACGACATTGCTGCGGTGTATCGCGTGGTGCGCTGAGCCGCTTGTCGCAGGCTGCAAAAAGGCCCGGTCAGCCATAAGCTGCCGGGCCTTGTTACATCAGAGATCAGGCGGATCAGGAGCCTTCGGGTTCGAGCTGGCTTTGCAGGTAGTTCTGCAGCCCCACCTTTTCGATCACTTCGAGCTGGGTTTCGAGGTAGTCGATGTGTTCCTCGGTCGCTTCGAGGATCTCCATCACGATGTCGCGCGAAACGAAGTCGCGCACGGACTCACAGTAGGCGACGGCTTCCTTGAGGTCGGCGTGGGCCGTGACTTCGAGCTTGAGATCGCCGGCCAGGCACTCCGGCACATTCTCGCCGATCAGAAGCTTGTTGAGATTCTGCAGGTTGGGCAGACCGTCGAGCATCAGGATGCGCTCGATCAGCATGTCCGCGTGATGCATTTCCTCGATGGACTCCTTGTACTCGTGCTTGCCGAGTTTCTCGAAGCCCCAGTGCTTGTAGATGCGGGCGTGAAGGAAATACTGGTTGATGGCGCTCAATTCGTGGGTGAGCTGGCGGTTGAGCAACTGAATGACTTTCTTGTCACCTTCCATGCTGGGACTCCTCTCAAGGGCTGGGGGCGTACCGCGTGGAGAGGGGCTTCTCCGCCGCAGGCATGAGTCCATTGTGCACAAGACAAACGCCATGCATCAAGGTCAATTTAATGAATGACCCTGATAGGCATGGCGCGGAAGGTGCGCGAGGAAGGAGTGTGGAGCACAAAGCCTTCAGGCGGTTGCGAACTCCCTCTGGCCGAGCCCATCTCCGGCGACATGCAACAGGGGGATTGTTCTGTGCGGTGCTGCACTCGCCTCCTTCAGGCAGGCGTGGGCACACTGGGCGCATCGGCCGCAACTGCTGGCCACTCCGAGCGACTCGCGCAGGTCGCGCACCGTGCGTGCGCCATCGGCCGCAGCGCGTGCGATATCGCGATCAGTGACAGCATGGCAGACGCAAACATACATGGCGGTACCCGGGGTGCGTGGTGGGGTGATGGATTGAAAGATAATGCGATCCGTTCTCATTTGCAAGCCTATCTTTGCTGGATTGGCTGTCACCGCCGTCGCAGGGCAATTCGTCTGTTCCGTGTCTGCTGCAGCAAAGCCCGGCGCTGCCTGGTCCAGCCAGGTGTTGGAGTCCTGCCGTGCCGCCAGGCGGAGGCGCTTATCGCTTGAATGCCGGCGTGCTAGGGTCGCGGGCATGTCCCGACTCCCGGTTTTCTCATGAGCACATCCGATTCAAGCTGGCGCCAGATTGCCCTGTGTGCCTGGGGTAGCCAGTATCTCGCCGGCGGCAATGAGCTGGACGACTGGTTCCGCCACGGCGTGTTCTGGGAAGCGCCCCAGCTGTTCCGGTCCTTGCCAGGACGGACACTGATCGCCGCCGATTTCTGCGCCTGGCTGTTCTGGCTCCGATCACGTGGGGCCATGCGTCTTACCCTGCATGCGACGGAGTCCGGGCAGGTTCCCGCAGGCGAGGATTTCTACTGGGGGGAGCGACTGATCTGCGTGCATTTTGCGGAGGGCTGTGAGCGCTGGCTGACGGGGGAAGAAATACCGGGCTGTACGGACGCCAACGACGCCGCGCTCGAAGCCGCACGGGAGGCGAGTGGCGAGTGGAGCTGGGTGCCTGATCCAGGGGCGTATGCCGGCGACATCGAAACCTGGTGGTGCCTCGGCATGGGCGAGGCGATTTCGGTGCCGGAGACCGACTGGAGCGCCAGCGCCGCGCGCCTTCAGGCCGAACTCTTTCCGGAAGATGGCTTGCGCGGCAGGTGGCGTCTGCCAGACCAGACAGAGCTTCGCGCAGGCAACAAGGGAGACGCGGAGTGGTCCAGCTTGCCGACCTTGCCGCACTCCCGAAGCCTGACCCTGCCGCATCGCCTGCTCGATTATCTGCATGGCGAGCAGGCGCGCTTTTCAAACGACACGCACCCCAAGAATGAAGGCAATCTTTATGTGTGCGCCAGTGCCGAGGAGGCCGCGAGGATTGATCACTGGGGTGAGCGGCTCGATGCCTGGGTCGATACCTTGCAACGCGCCGCAGCCAACGAGCGTCGTTGGCGTGAAGGGGGGAAAGGCGGCTCGATGCTGATGCCTGCGCTGCCTGATGCCACCGTATCGGCCGCGCAGCAGGACGCGGCCAGCGTCCCGGTTACCGAGACGAACCCGCCCTCTGCGCCGCGCGTGATCGAGCAGCCTGCGGCCCAGGCGCGCGCCATCACCCCGCTGTTGATCGATGGCATCGTACTGGCTGTGCTCTGCGTGCTCATTGTCGCCCTGGCAAAGGTGCTCAGCCGCTACGAATGGATCAGTCTGCTGATTGCCTTGCCCTGGATGCTATACGTGCGGCGCCGCCAATAGGCGTTCCCCGGGCGAGCCGGCCTCCCCATGGTCAGTGCGCAGCAAACACCTGCTGGCGCTGGCCGAAGACCCGCGCAATGTCTTCGTCATGGGTGACCAGCATCAGCGCTGCGCCGCTTTCATCCATGGCGTCGCCCAGCAACTCAAGCGCCTGACGCTGGGTGAGCGGATCGAGGCGGGAAGTGGGTTCGTCCGCAAACAGCAGGGCGGGCCGGGTGCATAGCACGCGCGCCAGGGCGATCCGTTGCAGTTCGCCGCCAGAGACTTGACTGGGGCGGCGCCTGAGCAGACTGGCGTCGATCTTCAGGCCATCCAGTCGGGCTTGCAGCGCAGACCAGGCCTCGCCGTGCAGCCGGCAGGCATCGCGCAGGCTACTGCCCAGGGGTTGTCGCCCTGGAAAGGAGGCCACGGGGTCCTGATACAGCTTCTGCAAGGCGGTGGCCGCGAGGCCGGGCGCCCGGATCACGCTGCCGGCATCGGGCCGCAGCAAGCCCAGCAACACGTTGCCCAGGGTGCTCTTGCCGGTGCCGCTGGGGCCTTGCACGACGAAGCGCTCGCCGGCGTGCAGATCGAGGTCCAGCGCATGAAAGAGTGTTTTACCGTTGAAGGCTTTGCTGAGCCCGCGTCCCTGCACGATGAGCGGCCCGCTGGCGGGCGCGTGGCGTGCGGACCAGTGCGCGGGGTCAGCCGCAATCAGCTCACGGGTGTAGGCCTCGCTCGGCGCGCGCAGGATGTCAGCGGTCTCGCCCGCCTCGATCAGTTCGCCCCCGCGCAGCACCAGCATGCGCCCACCCAGGGCCTCGGCCACGCGCAGATCGTGGGTGATCAGCAGCACCGCGCCGCCAGCTTCGCTCACCGCGCGCAAGCTTTCGGTGACATGCGTGCGCCAGTGCGCGTCGAGTCCCTTGGTGGGCTCGTCAGCAATCAGCAGGGAGGCACCACCGGCCAGCGCCATGCTGGTCACGGCGCGCTGGGCCATGCCGCCGGAGAGTTGCCAGGGGTATTGGGCAGAGGCCGCGCCGAGGCCGGCCTCCTGCAGTCGCTCAGCGGCCTGCTCGGCAGCAACATGAGCGGGCAGCCCCCGGACCAGGCGGAAGACTTCTTCAAGCTGCGATCCGACGCGACGCACCGGATTCAACGCCAGGCTGGGTTCCTGGGGCAGAAGACCGATCTTGCGGCCCCACAGCGCGCGACTCGCTTGCGTGTCCCGGGCGGCACTGCGCTGCCCTTGAATGCTGACTTCACCGGCTGCGACGAGCCCGGCCGGCAGGTTCCCCATTAAGGCGTCTGCCAGCAGAGACTTGCCCGCGCCGCTTTCGCCCAGGATGGTCAGCACTTCGCCGGCCCTCAGCGTGAAGGAAAGCTCGCGCAACAGGCGCTGGCTGCCGGCGTGCACCGAGATGCCGGAGGCTTCGAGGATGAGGTCCGTATTCATGTCAGTTCCTTGTCACCTGCCAGCAGCATCATGCCCAGCACCAACAGGATCAGCAGCGTAACCGGCGCTGCGATCAGCCAGGGGGCTTCACTGTAGAAAGGGAAAAATTCGATCATCATGACGCCCAGTTCCGGCGTCGGCGGTTGCAGGCCGACCCCGATGAAGCCCAGCGCGGCCAGAGCCAGCACGGCTTGCGCAGCACTCAGCGGCAACAAGGTGGCCAGCAGCGGCGTGAGCGCAGGCAGCACATGCCGACGCAGGATGTAGCGCTTGCCAAAGCCCAGGAGGCGCGAGGCTTGAACCGCATCGCCATGCAGGACCGGCCGGCTGGCGGCGCGCGTGACCCTGAAATATTCCACCCACAGTGACAGGGCCAAGCCGACGTACAGCGCCCAGTACTGCCCCGGCGCAATGGCCGCGAAGAGCAGCACCAGCAGCAGGCCGGGCACGGCCATGCAGGCGTCGGCCAGCATCACCAGCCCGCGCTCGATGCGACCGCCGCACCAACTGGCGGTCACTCCAGCCAGCACACCGGGCAGTGCCGCACTCAGTGCCGCGAGCAGCGCCAGCCCGAGTGAAAGTTGGGCGGCGTGGGCGAGGCGCGCCAGTACGCTGCGGCCGAATACATCGGTTCCCAGCCAGTGGCTGGCGCCTGGGGGCAGCAGGGAGTCTCCGAGGGATTGCGTCGCCGGATCGATTCCGATCAGTGCCGGGCCCAGCAGGGCGAAGCAGGCGATCAGGATCAGCAATCCCAGGCCGCCATGCCGCGCGAGGCGGGCGGAGAAGGTCTCAGGCATCGGAGGCTCCGGGCTTGCGCTGGCGCGGATCGATGGCAAGCATCAGGGCGTCCAGCAACAGATTGAAGAGGATGAAGAGCAGGCCCATGCTCAGTGCCGCCCCCTGAATGACGGGAACATCACGGGCGAACACGGCATGCACCAGTGCGTGGCCCACACCGGGCCAGGCGAAAAGACTTTCGACAACCACAGTGCCTTCCACCAGCAGCACCAGATGAACGCCCAGATAGGCCAGCACCGGCAGGGCCGCCAGCGGCAGGGCGTGGTGCAGCAGCGCCTGAAAATCCGACAAGCCCTTGCTGCGGGCGAACTCGCAGGCTGGCGAGGCCAGCGCTTCACGCACCGCGCTGCGACTGATGCGTGCCAGCCCGGCGGCCAGACCGAGGGCCAGGGTCAGGGCTGGCAGCCAGAGGGTGCCGCCCTGATCGTCGTGTGCTGCGGGCAGCATGCCCCAGTGCACCGCGAGCAGCAGCATCAGCAGGATGCCCAGCAGGAAGGCCGGCGTGGCACGCAGGACAACCGCGAACAGCAACGCGATCCGGTCTGCGACACCGCCCGGCCGAAGTGCGGCAGCGATGCCCAGCGGCAGGCCGATCAGCAATGCCAGCAGCAGGGTGGTGACCGCCAGATCGAGACTGGCGGCGAGATGGTGGGCCATCTCGTGCCATACGGCTTCGCCGCTGACCAGCGAGTGACCCAGGTCCAGGCGTAGGAGCTGGCCCAGCCATTCCAGCCAGGCTTGCCACAGCGGGCGTTGCAGTTGCAGCTCTTGCGCGACGGCGCTGGCGGCGGCGCTGCCGACGAAATCGTAGCCGTAGCGGCTGGCGGCGATGCGCATCGCCATGTCGCCGGGTAGTGCCCGTACCATCAGGAAGCAGACGCTGCCGATGATCAGCAGGAGCGCCAGGATCTGGATCGCGCGCCGCAGCAGCAGCCCGCGCCAGGCGGAGGTTTGGGTCGGGCTCATGCTTTCCACCTCATGCCAGTGAGGCGGAAGCTGCGTTCCAGTGGATCCAGGCTCACACCTTCGAGGCGTTTGCTGATCGCGACGTTCTGGCGATACCAACACACCGGGATCAGGGGCAGCTCTTCATGCAGGGTCTGCAGCAGGCGTTTGCGCTGGGCGGCGAGTTGCGCCTTGTCGAGCCCACCGCGCACCAGGCGCTGCAGGGCGTCGACAGCGACCGGGCTGGACCAGTGTGTGGCGCCCCAGTCGCCGCCGTGGGGGCCGAAGTCCTGCGCCAGGGTGCCGGTCGGGTCTGGTACGGTGGCGTAGTTGCGCGCGGCAAGGCCCATCTGCAGGCTGCCGTCGCGATGGGCCAGCGGAATGTCGCCGGAATTGCCGATGCTCACGCTCACTGCGAAACCCGCCTGGCGCCATTGATCCTGCAGCGCGGCGGCAAGCACCGGCAGCTCCGGGCGATCCGGGAAGGTCTGCAGCTTGAGGCGCAGCAACTGGCCCTGGGCGTCATGCCAGCCTTCGGCGCCGAGCGTCCAGCCGGCCTGCTGCATCAGTTGTCTGAGCGCCACCGGGTCGCGTTTGAGCGCCGGCAGGGACGGATCGTGCCAGGCGCCCAGCGAAGGGGGCATCAGCTGGCTGGCGGCTAGCTCCGGGTCGCGCAGCAGGGCACGCGCGATGCCGGGCCGATCGATGGCCAGACTCAGGGCCTGGCGCACGCGCAGATCCTTGAGTCCGGGGAGACCGGCATTCAGTTTGACAACCAGGGTGCGCGGCAGGGTCACCGAGGCGATGCTGAGCGATGTGCGCTGGCGCAAGCGGGTGATGCTGACGGGGTCCAGGTTGTACGCCAGATCGGCCTGGCCCGATTCGGCCATCAGGGTGCGGGTTTCGGCGCGCCCGGCGGCCATGTAACGCACCTGTGCAATGGCAGGGCGAGGGCCATCGTAGTGCTCGGAGAGGCGAGTCTCGACCTGATGCGGGGCCTCCAGTTTGCTGATCCGGTAGGGGCCGCTGCCGATGATCTCGCGCACCGTCCCCTTCGCTTCGAAACTGGCGGGCGCGAGGATCATCGTGCTGCTGTGCGCCAGCAGGCTGAGTAGCGGCATGTAGGGGATCGCCAGGCGGATCCGGAGCAGTTTTTCGCCTGCCGCTTCGATACTGCGGATAGGCGCCATGCTCAGCACTCCCGGCGGAGTGCGTGCCAGGTTCAGGCTGCGCGCCACGGCCTGTGCCGTGACCGGGCTACCGTCATGGAAGCGTGCGCCGGGGCGCAGTTCGAAGTGCCATTCGAGGCCATCCGGCGAGGCCTTCCAGCTCGCCGCGAGTGCCGCCTCCGGCGTGCCGTCGTCCCGCGCGTCAAGGAGGGTTTCCGTCACCTGAAGGCGGGTGAAGATATAGCCGCTGGCGGCAGGAGCAAGACCACTGATTTCCCATGAGGAAACGATCAGCAAGGGCTTCACGGCAGGCTGTGCGCGCAAGGGCGGACAGGCCAGCACCAGGGCGCCGAGGCCAGCGCCCTGGAGAAGACGGCGGCGAAGGCCGTCGGGTTCAGGCTGGGTCATGGTCATTCTCAGAAGCTGTACTGCGCGCCAAGGGTGAAGCTGCGGCCGCTGCCGGGCGACACCCACAGCGTGCTGTAGGAGCTGGTGTAGTAAGTGGTGTCGAAGAGGTTGTCGATATCCAGCGTGAGGCGCAGCGACTTTGTCGGGCGCCAATATGCATTCAGGCGCACTGTGGTGTAGGCCGGCAGATTGAAGGCGGGGCTACCGGCGTCTGCTTCGGCCTGGGTGCGGGCCTGGCCAAGACGCTCGCCGACGTAGGTCGCTCCTCCTCCGGCGCCATAGCGCTGACCATTGCTGAACGCGTTCTCGTACATCGCCATGGCACTGGCGACCACCGCAGGCACATTGAGCAGACTCTCGCCGATGGCCAGGGTGTTGTCGCGCAGTACTTCGACCTGGGTGTAGGACACGGCGCTGTTGACGCGCCAGCGGGGGGTGATCTGGCCGGAAAACTCCAGCTCGGCGCCACGGCTGCGGACTTCACCCGCGGCGACCGAGTAGCTGCTGTTCTGCGTATCCGTCGTCAGCACGTTCTGTTTGCGGATCTGGAACAGCGCGGCGTTGGCGGCCAGCTTCTTGTCCGCACTTTCCCACTTGCTGCCCAGTTCGAAAGAGCGCCCCTTCTCCGGCTCGAAAGCTTCACTGTTGCGATCAGAACCCGCATTGGGGCGGAAGGACTGGCCGCTGTTGGCGAACAGTGTCCATTGCTTCGAGGGCAGCCAGCTCAGCCCCAGACGTGGCGAGGTGGCGGAGGGGGATTGCTCCGTGGTGGTGGTGGTGCGACGGTTCTGCAGCGACTGGCTGTAGTTGTCCACGCGCAGGCCGGCCATCAGGCGCCAGGCTTGCGCCAGACTGATCGCGTCTTGCAGGTAGAAGGCGTTGTTGCGCTGGGTTTCGTAGGTGTCGGTGTTGGCACCCGGCGTGGGTTGAGCCTGCCCGTAGACCGGATCGTAAATGTTGATCGCATAGGGCGAGGCTGCGCTGGGATTGGCGCGCAACATCACCGTATCCATGGTGTAACGATAGGTTTCGTAGCCGAACAGGATTTCGTGCGGCGTGCTGGCGAGCTCAAGATTGCCTTGCAGCTCGGCCTGGAAGCCCAGATCCTGCGAGTCGTAATCGCGGTAGCGGCGCTGGCGGCGCAGACTGCCATCGCTTTGCAGGGCGGACGCCTCTGTCGAGTAACCCTCAAGGCTGGTCTCGCGCTCCGAGAGCACAAAGCGACTCAGCCAGGCATCGTTCCAGATGTGGGTCAGGATGGCCTGTGAGTTGGCGTTGCGCAGGGTGATCTTGCCATCCGAGGGCTCGCCAAGGAAGCGCTCGCGCGGGATCTGGCCGAGCTGCCCATTTACAGCGACCACACCGCGATCAAGCGGCGCTGCATGGCGCAGGTACTCGCCGACGAATTCAAGCTGGGTGTCGGCACCCATTTTCCAGGTGAAGGCGGGGGCTACAACCTGCCGGTCCGAATCCGTGTAGTCGCGGAAACCGTCACGGCTTTCGGCGGCCAGGTTCAGGCGATAGGCCAGGCTTTCGCTTAAGGGGCCGGTGCTGTCCAGCGCGGTACGCCAGTAGCCATGGCTGCCCGCGTAAGCCTCGATCGAGTTGGCGGCTTGCCACAAGGGGCGCTTGGATACGATGTTCAGCGTGCCACCCGGTTCGCTGCTGCCATACAACGCGGCGGCCGGGCCCTTGAGGAACTCGATACGCTCCACGCTGGCCAGATCTCGCGGCGCGTTGAAGCCACGGCTGGCCGTCATGCCGTTGAGCAGGGTAGCGATACCGGTGTTCTCGTTACCGGGTAGTCCGCGCACGGCGACGTTGTCCCACAGGCCGCCAAAACTGTTCTGGCGCGAAATTCCGCCCACAAAGTCAAAAACATCGTCCAGGCGCGTGGCACCCAGATCGTCGATGGCCTGCTTGGTGAAAACGCGGATCGATTGCGGCACTTCACGCACCGGCAAACTGGTCTTGGCGGCAGTGGCTTCTTCCGAAAGATAGCTACCGCTACTGCTGCGCCCCACCACGGTGATGGCCTCCAGCTCGGCAGGAGCTGGCGGGGTCTGGGCCTTTGCGGCCAGCGGCGAAAGCGTGGTCAGGACGGCGAGGCTCAGGTGCTTGATATTTAGCTTGGGGGTATTCATGGACAACTCCAGAAGGCAGACGTGTGCGTATCCCGGCCGGGCGCGGGGCGTTGGCCAGAGGGTGTGATACGGGGAGCCTGGGCTCAGGCAGCGTCTGGAGGGTCGCGGGGGAAGTGCAGCCAGCTGCGGGTGAGGGCTGGCGGAGCAGGCAGCTCATGCTTTGGCGCAAGGCTGAGGCTGAGTGGATGGTGTGCCTCTGGTGGCGCAAGCCTCGGCGCGATCAGGTGGGCAAATATCTGGCACTGGCTGCAGAGGCGGTGAGTCAGGCCTTCGTCGCTATCTGCTGGGGTGGTCTGCTCGAAGCTGGTCTGCGGAGGCTGCTCGAAGTGCTGTGCCCAATGCAGGCTCCAGATGAGCGAGGCGTTCAGCCAGAGGATCAGGAGCAATGCGCGCAGGATCAGCAATTGTCCGCGTGAGCGCAGACCGGCCCCCAGCGCATGTTTTTGGCGGGAGACGGGCCTGAGCTGCTTGAACGGAAAGAGGGTGGGGCGTCTCATGCGTGGCGCGACAGCTTCAGGCGCCGTGTCAATGGAAGGGTGCGGATTCCAACACAAGCCATTCTTATATGCAACTACGTTGCGTATGAAGATGTGCCTGCCGCAGACACCAAAGCCCATGCCAGGGCTTTGGTGCGCGCAGCGAGGAGGATGCAGGGCAGGCCACTGTTTCCGGAGTGGTCCGGGAGGCCGCTGGATTGGCTGCGAAGAGTTTCAGAATCACCGCAGAGCGCTTTGGGGTATCGCGGAGAGCGGGCTCCGCCATGCCCCAAACTTGCGCCTGTTTCACCGCTTTGGTGCTAGGCAATCGTTTGCGCAAACGATTGCCCGCTGTTTCAGACCTTTCAGGCAGTGGAGCGTACGAGCCATTGATCGAGTGCTTGCATGGCTTTCAGGCGCTGGGATTCTTCCAGGAACGAGGCCCTGATGGCGTGCCGGGTCAGGCGTACGGCTTCGGTGACGGAGAGCCCCAGGTGCTGCTCCAGACTGGAAAACTCTTCACTGAGCGTGACGCCTGACATCAGCCGGTTATCGGTGGAGCAGGATACCGACAAGCCTGCCGCCAGCATGCGGCGGATCGGGTGCTCGGAGAGCGATGCCACCGTGCCGGTATGCACGTTGCTGCTGGGGCAGACTTCGAAGTGCAGGTTCAGGGCGCGTGCCTCGGCGAGCCAGGCCGCGCCGGTGGCGTCATCCGGGGGCGCCATGATGTTTACGCCATGGCCGATGCGGCGGGCGCCGATCTGCGCGGCTTCCAGCACGCGGCTGCCAAGGTCCGCTTCGCCGGCGTGGCAGGTCAGGCCCAGCCCGGCCTCGCGGGCCACGAGGTAGGCCGCTTGGTGGCTGCCCGGCGGGTAATTGAGCTCGGCACCGGCCAGGTCAAAGCCGACGACGCCTTGATCGCTGTAGCGCGCAGCCAGGCGGGCGGTGCGCAGTGAGGCTTCCGGCGTATCGGTGCGCATGGCGCAGAGGATCAGGCCGCTGGCCAGGCGGCTTTCCTTCAGGCCGCTCAGCAAGGCTTCGACGACCGCTTCCGGTGTGATACCAAAGGGCTCCAGCAGCAAGGGCGCCATGCGGAATTCGGCCAGCACGCAGCCATCTAGAAGCGCGTCCTCAGCCGCCTCGAAGGCAACGCGCTGGCAGGCGGCTGCGCTGGCCATGGCTTCAACGGTGAGGGCAAAGCCTTGCAGATAGCGCACCAGGCTGCCCGAGTTGGCGTTGCTCTGCATCCATTGCGCCAGTTCTGCGGCGCTACCGGCAGGCACGGCAATCCCGCGCTCGGCGCACAGGTCCAGCAGGGTCTGGGCCCGCAGGCCGCCGTCCAGATGCTCATGCAGCAAAGCCTTGGGCATGGACGGCCAATTTACGGTGCCGGGGGTGGGGTGAGTCATTGTTGTTGTCCTTCCTGGATTGATCTGATCTTGGAGCAAGAATTGCTCGTCCTGCAACAGCAGGTTTCAGGCCAGCACGAGCGTCACATTTCTATAACCAAAGTTGGCATGGAGCCTGCTTATACTTTCTCAATGCAAACGTTTGCAGAGCGCGAATCAAATCCCTTTGATCACAGGAAGCCAACAGATGAGTAACGCACTGAAATTTGTTCATCGCATCGGGCTGATGAGTTTAGTGCTGGGTTGTAGTGTCGCAGCGGCCGAGCCAGGCATCGTCTATGAACTGGGCGGCAAGTTCGACAAATCTTTCAACGAGGCGGCCTATCGCGGCGTCGAGCGCTGGAGCAAGGAGACCGGGCAGCGCGTGGCTGAATTCGAGGTCTTTGCCGAGACCCAGCGCGAGCAGGCATTGCGCCGGATGGCTGAGCGCGGCACCAATCCGGTGATTGCGATCGGTTTTTCACAGCAGTCCGCCGTTGCCAAGGTTGCCAAGGATTTTCCCGGGAAGCGCTTCGTGATCATTGACGAAGTGGTGCCCTTGCCGAACGTCCAGTCGATCCTGTTCAAGGAAAACGAAGGCAGCTACCTCGTTGGCGCACTGGCGGCGCTCTCCAGCAAGAGCGGCAAGATCGGTTTCGTTGGCGGGATGGATGTGCCGCTGATCCGCAAGTTTCAGTGCGGTTACGAGCAGGGAGCGAAGTTCGTCAATCCGGGGGTGGAGGTGATGGCCAGCATGACCGGCACCACCGGGGCGGCCTGGAACGATCCGGCACGAGGCGGTGAGCTGGCCCGGGCGCAGTTCGCGCGTGGCGTCGATGTTGTGTTTGCGGCGGCCGGTGGCACCGGGACCGGTGTTTATCAGGCGGCCAAGGATGCACGCAAGCTGGCCATCGGTGTCGACAGCAATCAGAACTACATGCAGCCGGGCACTATGCTGACCTCGATGATCAAGCGGGTCGATGAAGCGGTGTATCAGGCGCTGGTGACTACACGTACGGGGCTCTCCGTGATGGGCCTCAAGGAGGGCGGTGTGGATTACGCGCTCGACAAATACAACGCGGCACTGATCTCTTCAGAGATGACCAAGAAGGTCGAGACGATCAAGGCCGACATCATCTCCGGTCGTGTGAAAGTTCCCGACTATGTCAATGGCGTTTGCAAGTAAGCCGACAGGATACAAGGCATGAGTACGATCAAGGATGTCGCCGCGCGGGCCGGCGTGTCGTTCACCACGGTTTCCCATGTGCTCAACGGCACGCGGCGGGTGAGCGATGCAGCACGTGCCAGGGTGGAACAGGCAGTGGCCGAAATGGGCTATGCGCCCAGCGCCGTGGCGAGGGCACTGAAAACCAGTGAAACCTTCGTGTTCGGTGTGCTGGTGCCCAACATCACCAACCCCTTCTTTGCCGAGCTGACGCGCGGAATCGAAGAGCGCTGCCGGCAGACGGACTACTCGGTGTTCCTGTGCAATACGGACGATGAGTCCGAGCTGCAGACGCACTATCTGCAAACTCTGCTCGAGCGGCGCGTGGATGGGCTGCTGCTGGCGGCGGCGGCTGGTGAGCCGGAGCCGCTGGTCCGGCGTCTGGGTTTTGCGCGCGTGCCGACGGTGGTGGTAGAGCGGCGTATTCCGGGTCTGGAAGCGGATCTGGTGCGGGTCGATCATGACGCGGGGGCGCGCCTGGCCGCGTCCCACCTCGCGGCGCTGGGGCACCGGAGGATTGCCTGCCTGTCCGGCCCGTCGCGTTTCCAGGTCAGTCGCGAGCGCACGGCAGGCTGGGTTGCTGGCTTGCAGGAGGCGGGTATCGAAATCCGTGCCGACTGGATGCTGGAAGGGGATTTTTCCGCGGCGGCTGGCCATGCGCTGGCGCATGAGTTGCTCCGCCAGCGAGAGGTGACGGCCATCCTGGCCGGTAACGACATGATGGCCATCGGGGTGCTGCGTGCCGCGGCCGAACTGGGCGTGTCCGTACCCGGCGAGTTGTCCGTGATCGGTTTCGACGGCATCGATATGGGCAGCTATATGTTCCCGGCATTGACTTCGGTCGGTCATCCGATCCGCGAGCTGGGCGAGATGGCGGCATCGGTGCTGCTCGAGCGTCTGGGCAAGCGTGTGTTGCCGGTCCGTGAGGTAGTGATGGCGCCGCACCTGATCGAGCGTGCTTCCACCGGACCGGCGCCGAAAGGATGAACATGACTGAACAGGTGGAAGTGAAGCCTCTGGCCGTGCGGATGCACAACATCCACAAGCGTTTCGGCACGGTGCAGGCCAACGATGCGGTGAGCCTGAGCGTGCGGGCTGCGACGGTTCATGCGCTGGTGGGCGAGAACGGCGCGGGCAAGAGCACCCTGATGTCGGTGCTGTATGGTTTCTATCAGGCCGATGAAGGCGAGATCGAGATCGAGGGCCGTCCGGTCCGGATTCCCGATGCGCATGCCGCCATCGCGCTGGGGCTGGGCATGGTGCATCAGCACTTCATGCTGGTCGACCGGCTTAGCGCGCTCGACAACATCCTGCTCGGCGCGGAGCAGGGCTTCTTCCTGCGCCGGGCCCAGGCCATGGCGCGCGAGCGCCTGCTGGCGCTGATGCAGAGCAGCGGCCTGGTGGTGGATCTGGATGCGCGGGTGGGGGATCTGAGCGTTGGAGACCGGCAGCGTCTTGAAATCCTCAAGGCCCTGTACCGGGGTGCCCGCATCCTGATTCTGGACGAGCCGACTGCGGTGCTGACCCCCGCCGAGACCGAGCAGCTGTTTGCCGTGCTGGCCAAGCTGCGCGAGCAGGGCTGCACCGTAATCCTCATCACTCACAAGCTCAAGGAGGTGATGCGCCTGTGTGATCAGGTGACGGTGATGCGTGCCGGGCGTGTGGTGCATGAATGCGCCATTGCCGAGACGACGGTGGAGCAACTGGCGGAGGCCATGGTCGGGCGCAAGGTTTCGCTGGGGCGAAGCGAGCCCGCGGAAGAGGTGACAGGAGAGATCCGCCTCGTCGCAGAGGGTTTGCGCTTCACTGATGCCATGGGCTGTGTGCGGCTGAAAGAGGTGAGCCTGAGCCTGCGTGCCGGCGAAATCGTGGGCGTGGCCGGCGTGGCCGGCAATGGTCAGAGCGAATTGCTCGCCGTGCTCTCGGGCCTGGTAAGCCCCCAGGCGGGGCGTTTGAAATTGGGCGCGCAAACGTTTGGGGTTATGCCCGGCGAGCGCTGGCTGGATCCGCGCATAGCACGTCAGCTGGGCCTGGCCCATGTGCCGGAAGATCGTCACGCACGGGCCATGGTGATGGACTTCCCGGCGTGGGAGTCTGCTGTGCTGGGCTACGAAGCGTTGCCTGCCTATAGCCACAAGGGCTGGATGCGGCGTGCCGCGATGATGGCGGCAACGGCTGCGATGATGAGCCGCTTTGATGTGCGCCCGCCGCTGCCGCAACTGGGCAGCTCGAAATTCTCCGGCGGCAATCAGCAGAAGCTGGTGCTGGCGCGAGAGATCGGTCAGAACCCGGTGCTGCTGCTGGTGGGGCAGCCGACGCGCGGCGTCGATATCGGCGCCATCGAATTCATTCACGCCCGCCTGCGGGAGCTGCGCGATGCCGGCTGCTCGGTGCTGGTGGTGTCGAGCGAGCTGGATGAAATCCTGGCGCTGGCGGATCGCGTGCTGGTCATGAATGCCGGACGCATTACGGGTGAGTTGCCGATCGAGGCGTGCGATGAGAAAACCCTGGGCATGCTGATGAGCGAAACCGACGTCGCCCAGGTGGCTGAGGAGGCCGAGGCATGATCAGCTTCTTCAAATCGGGCGCGACCCCACCGATGCCTCGCTGGGCAGAGCTGGTGCTGATGCCGCTGGTCAATCTCGCCATCGCGTTTGCGCTGGCAGGAGGCGTCGTGGCGCTGGTCGGGCAGGCGCCGGGGCTGGTGCTGGAAACCTTGCTGCAGGGCGCTTTTGGCAGTCTGCGCGGAGTGTCTTACACGCTGTATTACACGACCAGCTTCATCTTCACCGGACTGGCCGTGGCGCTGGCTTCGCATGGCGGGCTATTCAATATCGGTGCGGAGGGGCAGGCGAGCATCGGCGGCCTGGGCATTGGCCTGCTGGCGCTATGGCTCTCGAACAGCCTGCCCTGGTATCTGATGTGGCCCCTGCTGCTGATTGCCGGCATGAGCTTTGGGGCCCTGTGGGCCGCCGTGCCGGGCTATCTGCAGGCCTGGCGGGGCAGCCATGTGGTGATCACCACCATCATGTTCAACTTCATGGCCAGCGCCTTGCTGAGCTATCTGCTGGTGCATCAGCTCAAGGTCAATGACGGCATGGCCGTGGAGAGCGCTCCCTTCGGCGCATCGGCCCATCTTTCCGGGATTCATCAGGTGCTGGCGAGCCTGGGAGTGGAATGGCCGTCTTCCCCGCTGAATCTCAGCTTTGTGCTGGCGCTGGGGGCGGCCGTGGCGGTGTATCTCCTCTTGTGGCGCAGCCGTGCGGGTTTTCGCCTGCGCGCTTTTGGCTCCAGCGCCAGCGCTGCCGAATATGCCGGTATCAATCCGCGTCATCAGACTCTGTTGGCGATGGCCTGCTCGGGAGCGCTGGCCGGGATGGTCGGGATGAATGAGATCGCTGGCGTGAATGACAAGTTGCTGCTGGATTTCGTGGGCGGCGCAGGCTTCACCGGCATCGCGGTGGCGGTGATCGGGCGCAATCATCCGTTCGGGATCGTGATGGCCAGCCTGTTGTTTGGTGCGCTGTTTCAGGGGGGCGCGGAAGTGGCTTTCGAAGTCCAGGGCTTCACCCGCGACATGGTGGTGATGCTGCAGGGCCTGATCGTGTTGGTCTCCGGCGCAATGTCGCATGTGGTGGCCGGGCCGGTGGCGCGCCTTGTGCATGCGTGTTCCCGCCGTGAGGCATCTTTTACCGAAAAGGAGACGCAGCATGGATGAGCTCATGCTGGGCACCCTGCTGGCCTCAACCCTGAGGGTGGCGACCCCGCTGATCTTGTGCGCGCTGGCGGGCGTGCTGGCGGAGCGTTCCGGGGTGATCGACATCGGCCTGGAAGGCAAGATGCTGTGTGCGGCCTTCGCTGCCGGTGCCGCCGGTGCCGTCTGGGGGAGCAGTTTTGTGGCCCTGGCGGCCGCCATTGGCGTGGCGTTCGCCCTGTCCATGCTGCATGGCTATGCCTGCGTGATCCATCGCGGGGATCAGGTGGTATCGGGTATGGCGATCAACATCCTCGCGGCGGGGCTGACCGTGGTGCTGGGCATTGCGTGCTTCCACCAGGGCGGACAGACCCCCGCGTTGCCCGATGAAGTGCGCCTGCGTGCCTTGTGGCCGGAAGCGCCGGAGGTGCTGGGGGATCTGATCGGCAATGGTCTGGCCGGCTACAACGTGCTGGTCTATCTGGCGCTGGCACTGGTGCCCGGGGTCTGGCTGCTGCTGCAGCACACCCGCTTCGGGCTGCGCTTGCGTGCTGTTGGCGAGAACCCTCACATGGTGGATGCCGCCGGCGTATCGGTGCATGGCCTGCGCTTCTCGGCACTGGCGCTCAACGGGTTGCTGTGCGGCCTGGCAGGCAGCTATCTGGTGCTGGCCCAGAACGCCGCGTTCGCCCCGCATATGACTGCAGGGCGGGGCTATATGGCGCTGGCGGCGATGATCTTTGGCAAGTGGCGCCCCTTGCCCGCCCTCGCTGCCTGCCTGCTGTTCGGTTTTCTCGATGCACTGGCCATCCGCCTGCAGGGCGCGGTGCTGCCTGTCATCGGTGAGGTGCCGGTGCAGTTCATCCAGGCACTGCCTTATCTGATGACCGTGATCCTGCTCGCCGGGTTCATGGGCAGTTCCCAGGCCCCGGGGGCTTTGGGTCGTCCCTATCTCAAGGAGCGCTGAGCATGTCAGCCATTGTTTTACCTGAATCGATTCGCACGGCCCTGTGGAAGACCGCGCTGGATGCACAGCTGCGGGCTTACGCGCCGTATTCGCACTTTCTCGTTGGCGCGGCGGTGCTGGATGAGCATGGCTGCATCCATGCCGGCTGCAATGTCGAGAACGCGGCTTACCCCGAGGGCGTATGCGCTGAAGCCGGGGCGCTCAGCACGATGGTGCTCGCCGGCAGCCGGGCAGTGAGAGCCGTGCTCGTCGTGGGTGAAGGCCCGGGGCTGGTGACGCCCTGTGGCGGCTGCCGCCAGAAGCTGCGTGAATTTGCCTTGCCCAACACCCCCATTCTCATTGCAGACAGGCAGATGGTGCGCGCCAGCTTCACGCTCGCCCAGCTGCTCCCAGAGAGCTTTGGTCCGGAACATCTTAAAAATGACAAATGACATGAACGCAGCAGAGAAACTGAAAGCGCTTTACCCCCAGCACAAGCCCCGCGTTGCGGTCGTGCTGGGATCGGGCTGGGGAGGGCTCACCGGACATGTCGTCGATCCGGTGCGGGTGCCTTACGCTGAGCTGCCCGGCTTTCCCGAGGCTACCGTGCAGGGCCATGGCGGCGAGCTGTGGCTGGGGCGAATCGGCCAGACCGAGGTGGCTGTCATGAGTGGGCGCAAACATGCCTACGAGGATGGCGTGGTTGACGGCATGCGCCTGCCGCTGGAAACGCTCAGGGACATTGGCTGCGAAGCGATCGTGCTGACCAACGCTGCGGGTAGCCTGAGGCCGGCCATGGAGCCTTGCAGCCTGATGTTGATCAATGACTACATCAATGCCACCCAGCGCTCGCCGCTGGTGGGGGAGATGGGCAGCGAGCGTTTCGTGGACATGAAGGATGCCTACGATCCCGCGCTGCGCCGGGTGGCGCATGAGGTGGCACGCGAGAGCGGCACCCGTCTGCACGAAGGCGTTTATCTGTGGAGCTTCGGCCCCCAGTTCGAAACGCCAGCGGAAATCCGCATGTTCGAGCTCATGGGGGCGGATGCCGTGGGCATGAGTACGGTGCCGGAAACCATTCTTGCGCGGCGCATGGGGCTGCCGGTGCTGGCCTTCTCGCTGATTACCAATATGGCGGCGGGGCTCTCTGGCGAGAGTCTCAGCCACTCTCACACACTGTCCCAGGCCCGAGCTGCCGGCGACACCGCCAGCGGCCTGCTGGCACGCATCATTGCCAATCTCTGAACTGCGGAGTCTTACCGATGAATACCGAACAACTGCAGCAAGCCGCGCGGATCGCCTTGGCCAGTCTGGATCTGACCACACTCAACAATCACGATACCGAAACGGACGTCGAACGGCTGTGCCGACGCGCTCAGGGCGCTTTTGGTCAGGTCGCGGCCGTGTGTGTATGGCCGCGCCTTGCGGGTTATGCGCGCAATCGTTTGCCTGACAGCATCCGGGTGGCCGCCGTTGCCAATTTTCCGGATGGCTACGCGGATGTTGAACGCGCTGTGCGGGATACCCGCGAGATTGTGGCTGCCGGTGCGCAGGAAGTGGATCTGGTGCTGCCCTGGCAGCATGTGCTGCGCGGCGATGATGCCGCTGCACTCAAGGTGATGCAGGCCACACGCGAGGCCTGCCCGGACCTGACCCTGAAGGTGATTCTGGAAACCGGCATGCTGCTGCAGCACGAAGCCATCGCCCGTGCCTCGCGCCTGGCGCTGAAGGCTGGTGCCGATTTCCTCAAGACCAGTACCGGCAAAACCACCATCAGCGCCACGCCCGAAGCTGCGCGCCTGATGCTCGAGGCGATCCGGCAGGATCCCGCGGCCGAAGGGCGTGTCGGCTTCAAGCCTTCCGGCGGAATCCGCACGGTGAGTGATGCGGCAACCTACATCGAACTGACCCGCAGCCTGCTGGGCGAGGCGGCACTTTCTGCAGAGCGTTTCCGGATCGGCGCCAGCAGCGTGCTGGACGATATCGAGCGGGTGCTCTCCGGCGAGGCCTCGCACAGCAGCGCCGCCCCTGGCGTCTACTGAAGGGGGCAGGCATGCTTGCACAGGAAGTCATACGGCATAAACGTGACGGTCTGGAACTGTCCTCCGCAGAGATCGATCACTTCGTCGATGGTCTCACCCATGGCGGCTGGAGCGATGCCCAGGCAGCCTCGATGGCCATGGCCATCTTTCTCAATGGCATGAGCCAGACTGAAAAGGTGAGCCTGACCCGGGCGATGATGAACTCCGGGGATGTCTTGAAGTGGGGCCAGGCCCATCTGCCGGGGCCGGTGCTCGACAAGCATTCCACCGGCGGCGTGGGCGACAAGGTGAGCCTGCCGCTGGCGCCGATCCTCGCCGCATGTGGTGCCTTCGTGCCGATGATTTCGGGGCGTGGCTTGGGCCATACCGGCGGAACGCTCGACAAGTTCGACAGCATTCCCGGCTATCAGACCGCACCATCGCTGGAGCGCCTGCGCGCCTGCCTGACGGAAGCGGGCTGCGCCATCATCGGCCAGACCGGTGAGCTCGCGCCGGCAGATCGGCGCCTCTACGGCATTCGCGACGTGACCGCAACCGTCGAATCCATTCCCCTGATCACGGCCAGCATCCTGTCGAAGAAACTGGCGGCAGGCTTGCAGGGCCTGGTGATGGATGTGAAGACGGGCAACGGCGCTTTCGCTGCCAGTCTCGAGATGGCTCGCGCCCTGGCGCAATCGCTGGTGGAGGTGGCGGTGGGTGCGGGCTTGCCAACGCGGGCCTGGATCACCGACATGAATCAGGTGCTGGGCGACTCCTGCGGCAATGCGCTGGAAATGCATGAAGCGCTGGCCTTGCTCAAGGGGGAGCCGGTGGATGCGCGTCTGCTGGAGCTGACCCGCGTGTTGTGTGCCGAGTTGCTGTGCATCGGCGGCATTACGGCGGATTTTGGTGCCGGGCTGGAACGTGTCGACGCTGCCCTGCGTAGTGGTGCGGCGCTGGAGCGCTTCTCCAGCATGGTGTTTGCGCTGGGCGGGCCGGCAGACTTTGCTGAGCGTCCGAATCAGTATCTGGCTGCCGCCCCGGTGCGTGGTGACTTCGTTGCGCCATATGCTGGATGGGTCTCTGGTGTGGCAACGCGGGATATTGGCTTGCTGCTGATCGAACTGGGCGGCGGGCGTCGCCAGACGAGTGACCGCATCGATTATCGCGTGGGCCTCACCGGGGTGGCTGGCATCGGCCGGAAGGTGGCCGCCGGTGAGGTGCTGGCGCATATTCACGCGGCAGACGCGGCAGGGCTGGCGCTGGCACAGGCACAACTGGCAAAGAGTTTCACGCTCAGCGAGGCGCCGGTGCAAACACGCCCGGTGCTGGTCGAAGCCTGCCGGGGAGGCGTTTAGCATGGCGCGCGCCATTGTTGTGGTGCTGGACTCGCTTGGCATCGGTGCGACGCCGGATGCCGGGGCCTACGGGGATGCCGGAGCCAACACGCTGGGGAACATCGCTGCCCGCTGTGCGGTGCAAGGCCAGCCTCTGAAACTGCCCAATCTTGCCCGCCTCGGTCTGCCGCAGGCCGCGCAGCTGGCAAGCGGGGTCTGGCCGCAAGCCATGCCGGTTGATTTCTCGCCCGTGGGAGCCTGGGCCGCTGCACGCGAACGCAGCCGCGGCAAGGATACGCCCAGCGGGCACTGGGAACTCATGGGCTGCCCGGTCGAATTTGACTGGGGCTACTTCCCGCGCGCCGAGTCACCGGCAGAAAACGTTTTTCCTGCTGCACAACTGCAGCGCTGGCTGACCATCTGCGATCTGCCGGGCAGCCTTGGCAACACCCACGCCAGTGGCACCGAAATCATCGAGTGCTTTGGCGACGAGCATGTCCGTACCGGCTGGCCGATCTGCTACACCAGCAGCGACAGCGTGTTCCAGATCGCCGCGCACGAAGAGCATTTCGGTCTTGCACGGCTGTATGACATTTGCGAGAAGGCGAAAGTCATTTTCGACGAACTGAACATTGCCCGGGTTATCGCACGTCCCTTCGTGGATGCCGCGCCCGGGCAGGCGCAGCGCTTTCGCCGTACCGGCAACCGGCACGATTACACCACGCCGCCGGTTTCCCGCACCTTGCTGGATGCGCTCGTCGAAGCGGGCAGGGAAGTTCACGGTGTGGGCAAGATTCGCGACATTTTTGCAGCGCGTGGCGTCACCCACCATCACGCCGCCGACGGCAATGCCGCACTCTGCGAAGCAACGCTGGCCGCGATGTCGGCCTGTGCGTCGGGTGGGATGGTGTTCGCCAATCTGGTCGATTTCGACATGTTGTATGGCCATCGCCGTGACATTCAGGGTTACGCCGATGCACTGCGAGAGTTCGATGCTTTCCTGCCGCGCCTTCTGGCTGCGATGCAGGACGGTGATGTGCTGGTGCTCACGGCCGACCATGGTTGCGATCCCTCCTGGCCTGGCAGTGATCACACGCGCGAACACGTACCGCTGCTGTTTGCCGGTGCCGGCGTACCTGCCGGGCGTTCCCTCGGTGTGCGCGAGAGCTTTGCCGATCTTGCCCAGACCCTGGCTGCACACCTCGGGCTGGCGCCTGTGGCGTGCGGTGAGAAAGCGTGGTGAGCGGAATGCACCAAGAGGGAATTTCCTGCACCAAGCTGGATGCCGAAAGCGGGAAATTTTTCCGCCTCGGGGCGCATTTCATCTCCTTGTCACGCGGCGCGCAGAAAATCGCCGCTGTTATATCTAAAGACATACTCGATTGTTTATTTACGTCATTACAAGGCAAACGTTTGCATTCTGGTTTTAACCGTATGGAGACGGTGTTTTACTGTCCGTTTGGCGGAAATTTCCTGAAAACGGCTGTTTTGAATTTTTTAAGTAATTTGAAGCAAAAAGTGGCATTCAAATTGCTAAAAGGTATCTGCAAGCACAGTTTTTCCGTGTGTTGCCTGTAAAGAGCGCAAACGTTTGCTTAATCAGCCGAAGAGAGTCGTCAGCCATGTTGCATTTTGAAGAGCCGCCCCCCCGCAAAGCCCGCATCGAGATCATCCCGATGATCGACGTGATGATGTTTTTGTTGATCTTCTTCGTGTTGATCAGCCTGAACGTGATTCCTGCCTTCGGCCTCAAGACGACGTTGCCCGATAGCAAGACCGCTTCACGGGCGACGGTCGATGAGGCGCCGATCGTGGTGTCCTTGCAGGCGGATGGCTCCGTGGCGCTGGACGGGCAGCTGCTGGCGTCCGAGCAGTTGGGCGGAGCGGCGAAGGCCGCGCATCAAAAAGATCCTAAAAAGCGCTTCATCGTCAGTGCGGATCAGACCGTGCAGTGGAAAGGCGTGGTGGCTGCGATGGATGCCTTGCGCGAGCAGGGGATTGAGTCGATCACCTTTGCGACCAAGCGGGTGCAGTGATGATCCTGGAATCCATCTACGGTCATCGCGATCCGGCTGCTGTTGGCGGCATGCTGATCGTCATGGCCGCCCTGTTCGGAGCCTGGCAGTTCATGCCGCCGCCTCCGCAACTGATCTCTGCGCGGGATGAAACCGTCATCACGATGGAGGATCTGCCGCTGCCTCCTCCTCCTGAAGCACCGCCGCCACCGCCGAAAGTGGAGCCGCCTCCGGAGACCCCGCAGCCAGTGGTGAAGGCTGTTCAACCCACTCCGGCACCCACTCCGACGCCAACGCCGATGCCAACACCAGCCCCGGCCGCTCCGTCGCCGACTCCGGTGCCGACGCCGCAGCCGCCCACCCCGGCTCCGCCACCGCCACCCCCGCCGCCACAGCCTGTGCGTGCCGCATCGGCCTCTGCCGATCAGGCCTACGAGGCGAACCTGCGGGCCTATCTGGAAAGCATCAAGCGCTATCCGAACAGTCGTGAGGCAAGGCAGTTGCGCCCCACTGGCGTGGTCAAGATCTGGATCGAGATCGACCGTGAAGGCCGGCTGCTCGATGCCGGCGTCGAGACTTCGTCCGGAACCATGTTGCTGGACAAGGAGGCCCTGCGCACCGTGCGCAATGGTCGATACCAGGCTTTCCCCGGTGAAGCTTTTACCGGTCAGGGCATGCGCCGCTTTGCGGTGCCCATCGAATACGTGCTGGAAGGAACTTCGTGATGCGTCCCTCCTGCGCTTTTGCAAGTACTGCTTTGTTCCACTCCTCTTCCGCCCCCGAACTTAAAGAAGGCAGCCCATCATGCGTACATACACTTTGAAACCCCTCACGCTCGCAATCATTGCCATGCTGGCTTCTGGCCAGCTGCATGCGCAGCAGACCTCTGAGCTCAGCAAGATCACCGTGACCGGCGAGGGCGACAAGCTCGGCACCGGCCTGCTGGTCGATGAAGACAGCCCCAAGGCCAAGAGCACCGTGACCAAGGCACAGCTGGACAAGACCCGCTCCAGCTCTAACGCCTTCCAGGACCTGAATCTGCTGCCGGGTGTGAATGCTTCCAGCACGGATCCCACCGGCATGTCGGGCGGCAATCTCCGCGTGCGTGGTTTTAACAGTGACCAGATGGGCTTCACCGTTGATGGTGCTCCGGTGAATGACTCGGGCAACTTCGCGGTCTATCCGCAGGAGCTCACCGACAAGGAAAACATGTGTGACCTCTTCGTTACGCAGGGGGGCACCGATGCCGAAGCGCCGCACGTGGGCGCATCGGGCGGCAATATCGGCATGAACAGCTGTGGGCCGACCAAAGAGATGCGTTTGCGTGTCGCGCAATCGTTTGGCCAACTCGATTACCTGCGCAGCTATGTGCGCGTGGATACCGGTGAAATCGGCAAGTTCAAGGGCTATCTCTCCTACTCCAAGTCCAGCGTCGACAAGTGGAAAGGGGAGGGCGAGAACAACCGGCAACACATCGATAGCAAGCTCGAGTATGACCTTGGCAAAGGCTCGCGCTTGTCCATGGGCATGCTGGCCAACGAGCTGATGAACCACAACTATCGCAGCATGACGCTGGCCGAAATCGAAGCGGAAGGTTACAAGGCCGATTACAGCGGCGACATGCCCAAGCACGTGACGCCGGTGAATGGCACGGCGCAAACCGAGAGCGCAGGCTCGGTTAACTACTACGACTACGCTCGCAACCCCTTCAAGAACTACCTGCTCACGCCCAAAGCCAATCTGCAGGTGGGCGAGCGCACCCGTCTGGATATCGAGCCTTACTACTGGTACGGCTACGGCGGCTCGACCTACCCGACCACCATCACCGAATCGAAGAGCAGCAGCAATGTGCACGGTGGGGTGTCCGACATCAACGGCGATACCGATGTGCGCGACCGGGTGCTGGTGCTGACCGGCTCGATGACCGAAACCAACCGCCCCGGCATCAACGTCAAGGCTACCCACGATCTGGATAACCACAAGATCACCACCGGTCTATGGTTTGAGCGCGCACGTCACCGTCAGACTCGTCCCGCCACCTATGTGGACAACAGCGGCACGGTGCTGGACTGGTGGCTTGATGACAGCGACGCGCTGATCAAGTATCAGGATGGCAATCCGTATCAGGCGCGTGACTGGCTCACCATCTCGACGGGCAAGAGTGCTTTCCTGCAAGACACCATCGACCTGATGGACAGCCGCCTGCAAATCACGCCTTCCGTGACCTACAAGGTGCTTCAGCGCGATTTCCGCAACTTCTCCAACAACGGCACCGCCTCCACCTCCGCGACCTCGGCTGCCGGTAATGGCTATCTGGATTACCGGGTGGTCGAAAAGTATCAGCAGGTGCAGCCGGGCCTGGGTACTTCGTTCAACATTACCGACAAGGTGCAGACCTTCTTCGGTGTGGCCAACAACTTCCGTGCGCCGAGCAACTCCGACTACGCCAACCTGATCAGGACTTACTCCGGAAACACCATCACCAGCATGTATGACGTACCGGTGAAGCAGGAAAAGTCCACCAACTACGATCTCGGTACGCGCTTCAAGGGCGACTGGGGCAAGGCTTCCGTTACGGCTTTCTTTGTTGATTTCCGTGACCGGATCGCCTCCAGCTACGACCCGACCCAGGGCTACAGCCACTCGTGGAACGTTGGGGATTCGACCACTCACGGCCTAGAACTGGAAGGTGGTTCCGCGCCCTATCATGGCTTCAGCGTGTATGGCTCATTCAGCTACACCCTCTCGAAGATGAAGGAGAACATGCCTTCCGGCAGCACGACTTACTACGCCACCGCCGGCAAGCAGTTCCCCGATACGCCGAAGTATCTGGCCTCGCTCTCTCTGCAATACGCCTATGGCCCGTACATGGCCAACCTGGCGGCCAAGTACACCGGTGAGCGTTACCTGACCCTTGTGAATGACGTGTCCATCCCGAGCTACACCCTGCTGGATCTGAACACGGCCTGGAGCATGCCCTTCAACGGCGTGTGGGGCTTCAAGAACCCGACCCTGCGTTTCAACATCAGCAACCTGACCAACAAGAAGTACTACGTTGCCAATGCCGGCAGCGGCTCCAACGTCACGATCTCCAACGACGTCGCCGCACCGAAGGTCTATACCGGCGCAGGCCGCTTTGCCAGCATGACTTTCCAGGTCGATTACTGATCGAACCGAACCGCAACATCAGGAAACCGAATCATGAACTTCAATCTTCTGCATGAAATAGTCCTCGCCGCGATGGTGGTCCTGCTGGCGCTTGCCGTGGCGGTGATCATCGAGCGCTTCATCTACTACAGCTTCGTCGAGCGTACCCGCAAGCGTCTGGGCAAGGCGCTGGCCAGTGGCGATTCGTCCGCCATCGAAGCGGCGGTGGGTGCAGCGCGCACGCCCCATGGCCGCATCATGGCCGGAGTGTTGGCCTTTGCCGGCGCCTCCAAGGATCAGTTCGAAAACAAGGTCCAGGCGCTCTACCTGCAGCAACAGAGCAGCGTGAAACGACTGTTGTGGGTGATCGACACCACGATCACGCTGTCTCCGCTGCTGGGTTTGCTGGGCACCATCCTGGGCATCATCGACACCTTCAACGCGCTGGCCACGCAAGGGGTGTCCGATCCGCAGGCGGTCAGTCAGGGGATCGGCACCGCCCTGTTTGCCACCGCGGCGGGGATCGGCATTGCGGTGTTCTGCCTGGTGTTCCACAACTATTTCAACGAGCGTGTGGAGCGCATCAACGAGCAGCTCAAGGTGGTGGCGCTGGAGCAGGCCGGTGCCATGGGGGGTGAAGAAATGGAGGTCCGTGGCGGTCGCGAGCCCGCCCGGATTCAACCCAAGGCCGTTGCCGCCTGATCCTGGAGAATGTGATGAATGCGAGACTGCTGCGTCCCTTGTGTCTGTTGATCGCCACCCTGGGCTCCAGTGCGGCGCTGGCCTGGAATTCCGCTGGCCATCAGGCCGTGGGCGCCATTGCCGACCGCCTGCTGGAAGGGAGTTATGCCGGCCAGATGGTCCGCCAGACTCTGGGGGGCATGAGCCTGGAAACCGCCGCGGTGTGGGCCGATTGTGTGAAGGGCACGTCCTCGAAGGATGGCGTGAATTTCACCTATACGGCCAATCCGCAGCGCTTCACCGAGTGCATCCCCTTCAACACGCCTGAGCAGCAGGCTCGCATCATCGCCTTCGTCAAGGCCAACTGGACCCAGTGCGGTACGGCACAGGGCAACGAGTGGTGCCACAGCCAGTATCACTACACGGATGTCGCGCCGCAACGCGAGCGTTACGACCGCAAGTTCGCCGGCACCAGCGATCACGATGTCGTACATGCCATCCCGGCCATGCTGGCGGTGCTCAAAGGCCAGACGCCGCCGGCTCCGTTCCAGATTGCAGACGCCCGCGAGGCGCTGATGCTCTTGAGCCACTACGTGGGCGATCTGCACCAGCCTTTGCATGTTGAGTCGATCTATCTGGGCGCGGATGGCAAGCCGGTCGATCCGGACGAGCATGGCCTGGATCACGCCAGCGAAACCGCCGGTGGCAATTTGATTTTTGATGGCAGCAAACGTTTTCATGCGTTCTGGGACGACATCCCCCTGAACCTGGCCGTGCAGGGCGAGGGCTTTGCCGGAATGCTGGCGCGGGCGCGCCAGGTGACCACCCCTGTGGGAGACGCCAGTGGCTGGGCACAGGCCTGGGCGACCGAGCTGGTGCAGACCGGCAAGGCGGTGTACGCGCCGCTGAGTTACACGCCGCGTCCCGCGCAAGCCAATAGCTCTTCCGCCGCCGGCTGGTCGGCCAGCGGGATGACAGATGCGTATCGCAAGCAGGCTGACCAGCTCAAGCAGGCGCAGCTGGCTCTGGCCGGTGCCCGGCTGGCGAAAATGCTTCAGGCCGTGTGGCCCGAGCCCAGCAGCATGGGGCCGCACAAGGCCGGCGTGAGTGTGCGCCTGATTGCATTCAACGATTTTCACGGCAATCTGGAGCCGGGCAGTCTGAGCCTGGCCTGGACCGATCCGCTGCAGCCCGAGACGCGCGCGCGCATTCCGGTCGGTGGTGCTGCTGCGCTGGCTGGAATGATCAAGGCCCTGCGCAGTGAAGTGCCAGCCAGCCTGGTGCTCGAAACCGGTGATCTGGTGGGCGGCTCACCCTTGGTGTCGACCCTGTTCCGGCATGAAAACACCATCGCCCTGATGAATGACATGGGGGTGGATGTCGGGGTGCTCGGCAATCACGAGTTCGACGCCGGCATCAAGGAACTCAAGCGTCTGGAGAAAGGTGGTTGTGCTGCCAGTGCGCCGGATTCGATGACCAGCTCCTGCGCCGAGGGCGCGTATACCGGCATGAAATTCAGCCTGCTCGGTGCCAACGTGCGTGACGCCCGCAGCGGCAAGGCCTTGTTCGCGCCCTATACGATCCGCAAGGTGAAGGGCATTCCGGTGGCCTTCATTGGTGCGGTGACGCGCGAAACCCCCAGCGTGGTGGTGCGCTCCTCGATTGCAGGCCTGCGTTTCGACGACGAAGCCAACACCCTTAACCGCACCGCACGGCTGCTGCGCAAGAACGGCATCAAGGCCATCGTGGCCATGGTGCATGAGGGGGGCGAAATTGGCAGTGAAGAAAAACCGGCTGACTGGAATGACGCGAGCTGCCCGCAGGCCAAGGGGGCGATCTTCGAGATCGCCAAGCGCACCACGCAGGATATCGATGTGATCTTCTCGGCGCATACCCACCAGGGCTACCGCTGCGTAATCGATGGGCGTCCGGTGATGCAGGCGGTCAATTATGGCCGTGGCGTGTCGGTAGTCGATCTGGTGCTGGATCCGAAAACCCATGATGTGGATCGCCAGCGCACCGTGAGTGCCAATCTGCCCGTGGTGGGAGAGCGCACGACCTTGCTGCAGCGCCTGCAACTGGCGCGGGTGACCGCCCCGGCTTTCAGCGGCGCACTGCTCAACGCCCAGCCGGACCCGGCTATCGCTGCCCGGGTGGAGGCCTTCGTGCAGCAGGCCGCGCCGAGGGCGCAGCGGCCGGTGGCACGGGTGACGGCTTCCTTTGTGCGTGGTGAAACCCGCAGCGACAGCACGGTGGGCCGGCTGATAGCCGATGCGCAACTGGCTGCCGCCCGCCCGGAAGACAAGGGCGCCGCGCAGATCGCCTTCCTCAACGAAGGTGGCATTCGCTCGGATCTGCTGTGCAAGGAGGCCAATGGCTGCACCGTGGGCTTTGGGCAGATCTTCGCCATGCAGCCCTTTGGTAACAACCTGGTGGTGATGACGCTGACTGGCGCACAGATCAAGACGGCGCTGGAAATGCAGTGGCCCGCCGGTGCAAGCAAGCCGCGCTTCCTGCAACCCTCGGCTGGTTTCAGCTATGTCTGGCACGACGATGCTCCGCTGGGCAGCCGGGTCAGCGACATCCTGCTTGAGGGGCTGCCGCTGGAAATGACTAGGGAATATCGGGTGGTGGTGAACAACTTCCTCTCGGAAGGGGGCGATGGCTTCCTGGTGTTCCGCGACGGGCGCAATCGGCAGGCTGGTGGCCAGGATATCGACGCCTTGCTCGACTACATGAAGCCCAGTCTCGCGGCAGACGGTAAGGCTTTTGCGCCAGACGCCCAGGTGCGCGGCAAACGCATGCCTTGATTTGAAAAGGGCCGGGTTCTCCGGCTCGCCAGAATGACCAGGCCGGTTTGTGTTCCTGCCCTTGCCGGGCGGGAAGGGCTTTCTGCGCCTGAAAATCGGATCAAAGGGGCCACAGAGCCTCGAGAACATGCGTCGGTTGACGGTCCGCGTGGCGGGCCGGGCCGGCAAAGAGCATTCACTCTCAACCCCGGGGAAGTCAGATGGTCAAGTTAAAACAGCAGTATCCCGCGCTATCGGCGATGGTCGCCGGCGCGTTCGCTCTGGGCCTTGCGGCCTGTGGTGGTGGTGGCACCAGCAGTTCGGAGAGTGCCGTCGCCAGTGGCAGCAGCGCAGGCAGCTCCGGTGCGAGCAGCAGCGCCGCTGCCTCGTCGGCCAGCAGCACCAGCGCTTCGAGCGCGTCCAGCGTCGCCTTGCCGGCCTGTGCCACGCCCACTAATCCTCTGCAGGCCATCACCGCTGTGCAGGGCAGCACCGACACCAGCCCGCTGGCCGGGCAGGCCGTGGCGGTGCGCGGGGTGGTCACCGCCATCTTCCAGGCCGATACGCAACTGAAGGGCTTCTTCATCCAGCAGCCGGTGGCCGATGCGGATCCCTTGACCTCCGAAGGGCTCTTTATTTACGCCCCCAGTGCAGCCACTGTGGCCGTGGGCGATTACGTGCAGGTTGAAGGCAGCGTTCTGGAGTACAAGTCCAGCAGCGATACGCGCGCACTGACCGAGATCAGCGCGCCGACCGCCATCAGCGTGTGTGGCAATGGGCTCTCCATCGCGCCTGTTGCCCTGAGCCTGCCGCTGACCAGCGCTGATGCAATGGAAGCCTATGAAGGCATGCTGGTGAAGTTCGAGCAGACCCTGACCGTGACCGACGTATCCGACCTCGGCCATTACGGTTCGGTACAGCTCTCCAGCGGCCGCCTGTGGGAGCCCTACAACCATCCGAGCCTGAGTGCCAGCGCGGCCACCAGCGCCAACGCCCTGAATCGCATGATTCTCGACGATGGCAGTACCAAGGCCTACCCGAATCCAATCCCCTATCTCAGCGCGAGCGACACCAGCGGTACGCGCCGCGTGGGGGATACGGTGGCGGGCGTCGCCGGTGCGCTCACCTGGAGCTCCAACGCCTGGCGTGTGCATCCCTCGGCCGCTCCTGCATTCGTTGCCAGCAATCCGCGCAGCACCGCACCGGCGAGTGTGGGTGGCACGCTGAAAGCCGCGCATTACAACCTGGAGAATTTCTTCACCACCCTGGGCTCGCGCGGGGCCGTTTCGTCGGGCGATTTCACCCGCCAGCGCGCCAAGCTGGTGGAGGCCATCGCCGGGATTGATGCCGATGTCCTGGCCCTGATCGAAACGCAGAACGACGCGGGCTATTCGCTGGATAATCTGGTCACCGCCCTGAATGCCAAGATGGGCGCAGGCACCTACCGCTATGTCGATGCCGGCATCGCCGGGGACGATGAAATCACCTCGGCCATGATCTACAAACCCGCCAAGGTCAGCCCGGTAGGCAATGCGCAGATCATCACTGACAGCAACTTCGCGGTCTCCGGGGGGATTCGCCCATCGATCGCGCAGCGCTTCGCGGCGCTGAGTAATGGCGGCATGTTCTGGATGGTGGCCAACCACCTCAAGAGCAAGGGTTCCTGCCCGAGCAGCAGCTCCAGCGTTGAAGCAGATTACGGTCAGGGCTGCTGGAATGCTTCGCGGGTGACTCAGGCCAAGGCCTTGCGTGACTGGGTGGCTTCGCTGGTGAGCAGCTCCGGCGAGAGCGATGTGCTGATGATGGGCGACTTCAATGCCTATCTGAATGAAGATCCGCTGGCGGTGCTGGAAAGTGCCGGCTACGAGGCCGTGCTGCGTCGTTTGCCTGCCGAGCAGCGTTACAGCTACCAGTTCGACGGCACCACCGGCGCACTGGATCACGCCTTTGCCAGCAGCAGCCTGAAGGCGCAGCTCAGCGGTATCAGCGTCTGGCACATCAACTCAGAAGAGCCGGAGATCATCGACTACACCACCGCGAGCAAGACGGATGACCGCTATGCGGTGAGCCCGTATCGCGGCTCGGATCATGATCCGGTGGTGGTGGGGCTGACTCTCGGTGCCGATGCGGCGGTGGCTGCGACCACGCTGAGCGCCAGCGTGCCGAGTACCGGCACGGCGGGCACGGCGGTCAGCATCACGAATCTCTCTGCCAGTAATGGCAGCAGCCTGAGCGTGAGTTGGGGGGATGGCACGACGGAAAGCCTGGCCACCACGGTGACGGGCGCAAGCCATACCTATGCCGCAGCGGGCAGCTACTCGATCACCCTGACGCTCACTGGCAGCGGTTTGCCGGCCAAGCGCATCAGCACGATCAAGATCAGCGCAGCCAGCACGGGTGGCACGACGAGCGGACCGGACCTGTTCTTCAGCGAGTACATCGAGGGCACCAGCAACAACAAGGCGCTTGAGATCTACAACCCGCTCTCGAGCAGCGTCGATCTGTCGGCCTATACCGTTCGCATGTATGCCAACGGCGGTACGACTGCGACCAACTCGCTGACGCTCAGCGGTAGCCTCGCCGCAGGCGGGACGCTGATCATCCGCCACCCGAGCTTCACAACCACCTACACCTTCCCGGCCAGCGCGATCAGCAGCAGCGTGACCAACTTCAATGGTGATGATGCGGTGACCCTGGAGAAGAGCGGGGCGGTGATCGACGGTATCGGCGTCTTGGGTGTGGATCCTGGCGTGTCGTGGACCAGCGGTAGCGTCGCGACCCAGGACAAGACCCTGCGCCGCAAGGCCGGCGTCACACAGGGCAGCATTCCTGGCACGAGCTGGGATGTGGCCGCCGAATGGGATGTGTATGACGTCGACAGCTTTGGCGGTCTGGGGGCGCGCTGAAGGGTGAGCCGGGCTGGATCGGGAAGCGAAGGCCCGATCCAGCCACGGACGCTGTTCAGAAACTCTCCGGAAAGCCTGATTGGACGCTCGCTGAAACAGGGCAGAGAGCGCTTTTTATCCGGTGCGGGCCGCAAGGCGCGCACCGGTTTTTTTTATGTGCCGCCGCTGGCGCAGAGCGCGGCCCGCCTCGTCAGCGCCCGCGGGCTTAGTGTTCGTAGATCCAGCGCAGCGTGGCTTCCACCGTGTTCTCGGCGGCGGGGGCGCGGGGGTGATTCAGCAACAGCGCAAACGCCTGCCAATTGCCGCTGGCATCCTGCACATAGCCGGCCGCGCTCTTCACACCATCGAGGGTGCCGGTTTTCACATAACCACGTCCGGCCAGCGGGCTGTCGACGAGGCGCGTGCGCATGGTGCCGTCCTTGCCAATCACCGGTTGGGCCATCAGGAATTCGGGCATGCGCGGGCTTTTCCACGCGGCGCGCAAGAGTGCGCCGAGCTGGGCAGCCGTTGTGCGCTCCACGCGCGAGAGGCCGCTGCCGTTCTCCAGTACCCATTGCGCTGGATCCAGCCCCTGCCCGGGCATCCAGGCCTGCAGACGGGCGATGCCCTTCTCGGGCGTGAGCGCGCCGCCACCGTCATTGCCAAGCGCCAGCAACATCTGACGGGCCATCACGTTGTTGGACCACTTGTTCATGTCGCGCAGCACTTCCGGCAGCGTGGGGGATTCCCAGCTGGAAAAGGCTGTGATGGCTGCCGGTACGCTGCCACGCTGAACTTCACCGAACCAACTGCCGCCGAGCTCCTGCCACTGGGCGCGGATCACGAGGCTGGCCCAGCGCAGGCTGTCGTCCACTTTGAGGTTGAGCTGGCGTTCGCCGCAGCTCTGGGCGAGGCGGCCTTCCAGGGTGAGCACGAGGCCCTTGCCTTCCGGTGTGAAGGCGCCGCGCAGGCCGCTGCGCCAGTCACCGCAGGCGCCCGGAGTACTCTTCAGGTGATTCACGATGCGCAGCGGCGTGGCTGGGGTGAGCGGCGCGACCTCGACCGGCGTATTCGGAGTGCCGGCCGTCAGGCGCAGGCTCAGGGCGCCGAAATTCACCAGAAAGGCATCCGGCTGGGCGTTGTAGGCGCGGTGCTGGGCTTCGTCGAAAGGCGCGCCGGGCGGGGTGGTGGCGAAGAGGCTGGTGTCGATCACGATGTTGCCGCGGATCTGGCGCAGGCCGCGGCTTCGCCAGTCGCGCAGCCACTGGCCGAGGCGATCCCAGGTGAGCGCAGGATCCCCGCTGCCAGCGATCAGCACATCACCCTCGAGCACGCCTTCGCGCAGCACTCCGCGCAGGCTGGCCTGGGTTTTCCAGGTGTGGGCCGGGCCGAGCAGGTCCAGCGCAGCGTAGCTGGTCAGCAGCTTCATGACCGAGGCCGGGTTCATCAGCTGCTTGGCATTGTGCTGCACGCTGGCTGCGCCACCCGCGGCGGGAGCAATCCACAGGCTGACGGATTCAGGAGGCAGGCCGGCCTCGCGTGCGGCGCGGGCAAGGGGCTCGGGCAGGGCGGCCTGGCTGGCCAGCGAGAGGCTGGCCAGCAGGCCCAGGGCAACATGACGGATGCTTTTCATGGGCGCATTGTAAAGGCCCAGCCCGGCTGCCCACGCGCTTCAATTGCGCGCCCGGCTCAGCCTAGCGCGCGGGCGTGGAACTGCAGGTGCTCGTCGATGAAGCTGGCGATGAAGAAGTAGCTGTGATCGTAGCCGGCTTGCAGACGCAGGCTGAGCGGGTAGCCGGCGGCCCGGGCTGCCGCTTGCAGGGCTTCGGGCTTGAGCTGGGCTTCGAGGAAGTTGTCGCGATCCCCTTGGTCGACCAGCAGCGGCAAGCGCTCTTCGGCCTGGGCGATGAGCAGGCTGGCATCCCATTCACGCCAGGTGCTGCGATCCTCTCCCAGATAGCGGCTGAACGCCTTCTCACCCCAGGGGCAGGCGGTGGGCTGGCTGATCGGGGCAAAGGCCGAGATGGAGCGGTAGCGTCCCGGATTGCGCAATGCTGCGACGAGTGCGCCGTGCCCGCCCATCGAGTGGCCGGAAATGCTGCGCGCATCGGAGGCCGGGAAGCTGGCTTCGATTAGCGCCGGCAGCTCATGCACCACATAGTCGTGCATGCGGTAGTGGGTGTTCCACGGGGCCTGAGTGGCGTTCAGATAAAAGCCCGCGCCGTGGCCGAAATCCCAGGCACCGTCCGGATCGCCCGGCACATACATGCCGCGCGGGCTGGTGTCCGGCGCCACGACGATGATCCCCAGTTCGGCGGCCATGCGCAGCGCGCCGGCCTTCTGCATGAAGTTTTCATCTGTGCAGGTGAGGCCGGAGAGCCAGTAGAGCACGGGCAGCGGCTTGCCCAGTTCAGCCTGTGGCGGCAGGTAGATGGCGAACACCATGTCGCAGGCGAGGGTGCTCGAGCGATGGCGGTAGCGCTTGTGCCAGCCGCCGAAGCTCTTGTTGCAGGCGATGTTTTCGAGGCTCATGGCGCGGCGCTCAGAAGTGGATCACGGTGCGGATGCTCTTGCCTTCATGCATCAGGTGGAAGGCTTCGTTGATCTCGGCGAGCGGCATGTTGTGGGTGATGAACACGTCCAGCGGAATCTCGCCGCTCTGGGCCTTTTTCACATAGCTGGGCAATTCGGTGCGGCCCTTCACGCCGCCGAAGGCCGAGCCGCGCCAGACGCGGCCAGTCACCAGCTGGAAGGGGCGGGTGGCGATTTCCTGCCCGGCACCGGCGACGCCGATGATGGTCGATTCGCCCCAGCCCTTGTGGCAGCACTCCAGCGCCGCGCGCATCAGCTTCACATTGCCGACGCACTCGAAGGAGTAATCCACGCCGCCGTCGGTCATCTCGACGATGACATCCTGGATCGGGCGTTCGAAATCCTTGGGATTGACGAAATCGGTGGCGCCGAGCTGCTTCGCGATTTCGAACTTGGCCGGGTTGATGTCCACTGCGATGATGCGGCTGGCTTTCGCCATGCTTGCGCCGATGATGGCCGCGAGACCGATGCCGCCGAGGCCGAAGATCGCGACGGTCGAGCCTTCGGTAACCTTGGCGGTGTTCAGCACCGCGCCGATGCCGGTGGTGACGCCGCAGCCGAGCAGGCAGACCTTCTCCAGCGGCGCTTCCGGCGGGATCTTCGCCAGCGAGATCTCGGGCAGCACGGTGTATTCCGAGAAGGTGGAGCAGCCCATGTAGTGGTAGATCGGCTGGCCCTGGTAGGAGAAGCGCGTCGTGCCGTCTGGCATCAGGCCCTTGCCCTGAGTGGCGCGCACCGCCTGGCAGAGATTGGTTTTGCCGGATGTGCAGAACTTGCACTGGCGGCATTCGGCTGTGTAGAGCGGAATCACGTGGTCGCCCACGGCCAGCGAGGTGACGCCTTCGCCCACCGCTTCGACAATGCCGCCGCCTTCGTGGCCGAGAATGGCCGGGAAAATGCCTTCCGGATCATCGCCCGAGAGCGTGAAAGCATCGGTATGGCACACGCCGGTCGCCACGATGCGCACGCGCACTTCACCCTTCTGTGGCGGAGCAACATCCACCTCGACGATCTTCAGGGCTTCACCGGCGGCAAAGGCAACCGCGGCACGGGACTTGATAGTGGTGGCGGACATGGGGCGTCTCCTTGGGTTTATCAGTGTGCCGGCGAGTCTAATTGAATGATGTGGCGGGATAATTGCTGTTGATGGGAAAGACTGTTGCTAGTGAGGGATAATCCGGGCGAGGAGAAAAAGCATGAATCGCTGGGAAGGCCTGGAAGAATTTGTCGCCGTGGTGGAGTGCGCGAGCTTTTCGCGTGCAGCCGAGCGGCTGCGGGTGTCGTCCTCGCATGTGAGCCGTCAGGTGGCGCTGCTCGAAGAGCGCCTGCAGGCCCGTCTGCTGTATCGCACCACGCGTAAGGTGTCGCTCACCGAGGCCGGGCAGACCTTCTTCGCCCGCTGCCAACGCCTGATCGAGGAGCGCGACGAAGCCTTTCTCGCCATTACCGACCTGCACCGTGCGCCCACCGGCTTGCTGCGCATGACTGCGGCGGTGGCTTACGGCGAGCGCTTCATCGTGCCGATCGTGAATGCCTTCATGGTTCAGTATCCGCAGTTGCGCGTGGAGATCGAGCTCACCAACCGGGTGATGGATCTGGTGCACGAGGGCTTCGACCTGGCGATTCGCCTCGGCCGGCTGGAGAACTCCTCTCTGGTCGCCAGCCGCATCGCTCCGCGCGCGCTTTACCTGTGCGCTGCGCCGGCCTATCTGGAGCGTTACGGCCGGCCGCATTCGCTGTCGGAACTGGCCGGCCACAACTGCCTGATCGGCACCGGCGATACCTGGCCCTTCCGCCAGGACGGCCGCGAACACCTCTTCAAACCCGCCGGAAACTGGCGCTGTAATAGCGGCCAAGCCGTGCTGGATGCGGCCTTGCGCGGCCTCGGCCTGTGCCAGCTACCGGATTACTACGTGCTCGATCCGCTCCGGCGTGGTGAGCTGGTGTCCCTGCTTGAGGCCAATCAGCCGCCGGATACTGCGGTGTGGGCCGTATCGCCCCAGCGCCGTTACCCGCTGCCCAAGGTGCGGCTGCTGGTGGAAGCGCTCAAAGCCGGGCTGGCTGGTTTGCCGGAGTATCAGCCGGGCAGGGACACGTAGGGCCGGCTTCAGCCGGCGGGGCCCGGACTTGCGTCGGTTTGTGCGGCTGAGGCCGCACCTACACAGGGATAGCCGGCCAGTCTCGCATGGGGTGTGTAGGGCCGGCTTCAGCCGGCGGGGCCCGGATTTGCGTCGGTTTGTGCGGCTGAAGCCGCACCTGCACAGGGATAGCCGGCCAGCCTCGCATGGGGTGTGTAGGGCCGGCTTCAGCCGGCGGGGCCCGGGTTTGCGTCGGTTTGTGCGGCTGAGGCCGCACCTACACAGGGATAGCCGGCCAGCCTCGCATGGGGTGTGTAGGGCCGGCTTCAGCCGGCGGGGCCCGGGCTTGCGTCGGTTTGTGCGGCTGAAGCCGCACCTACATAGGGATAGCCGGCCAGTCTCGCATGGGGTGTGTAGGGCCGGCTTCAGCCGGCGGGGCCCGGACTTGCGTGGGGCGCTCGCTCGGCCAGCGCAGCTTTCCTGATCGCCGTGAAAGCCCACCAAGGGCGAGCGGGCTCGCCGTTCATGAAACAGGTCACCGACATGAAGACGTCAATCACGCAAGGATCATGGCGCAGCCCGGTTTTCTCGCAAAGCCGGTGATACAGCTCGAACGGACACATTCCAGCAAGCTGCGATGCCTCGTTGATGCCAATCAGGCGCAAGTCCTCGGCAGAAGCCCTGCCAATATTGGGCAAGTCCGTGAGCCGGGCAATGCGGGTTCGATCAACTTTAAGAGGGTTCATGGCGTCTCGTCAGTGGCGATCTGGCCGAAGAAATTCTGCGGTGAGCGACCGAAGTGTTGCCCGAACGCAGCTACGAAGGCGCTAGCGCTGCGATAGCCCAATGAGTGCGCGACAGTGGTACTGCTTTTGCCCTGCCGCAGGAGCTCGATTGCATTGAGCAAGCGCAGGCGGCTACGCCACTGGCGGAAGCTCATCCCCGTTTCAGCGACGAAGAGTCGCTCCAGCGTGCGCACGCTGGCGCCGGCGATCCGGCTCAGCTCCGGCAGAAGGCGCTGCTCGTCCGGATGGCGCAGCAGGTGGCCGATCAGCCGGCGCAGGCGAGCGTCCTGTCCCGCCGGCAGGTTCTGTGGCGTAGCTTCAAGCCCCTCGATCTCATCAATGGCGACCAGCCCGAGCCGTTGGCGGCACGCGTTATCGTTCGCAGCGCTTGCCGAGGTCAGGCGCAGGATGATCTCGCGCATCAGCGGGGTCAGCAGCAGCATGCTGCAGCCGGGCGTTTGCTGGCGCACCGGAATGCTCGGGTCTATGTACAGGTTGCGGGTGCGTGCGCTGGTTTCGGTCACGAGTTGGTGTATGTGGCCTCCGGGAATCCACACGGCATGGCTGGCCGGCACGATCCAGACGTCCACCTCGGTGGTCACCCGCAGTACCCCCTCGGCGGCCCACAGCAGCTGACCGCGTGGGTGGCTGTGAGGGGCGATGCAGGCTTCGGCCTCAAGATCGCGACCGTGGCTCAGCACCGGTTGCTCGGGGTCGAGCACGAAGGCTGCGTGACTGGGGGTGTGGGTTGGCGTGTTGGCGACATCGTTTGGCATTTTTGTATTCTATGACGACAGTTCGGTCGCGGTATGCTCGTCATGCCTAACCGGAGTCTTTCAATGAGCAAGCTTTTTTCTGGCAAGAACCTGTTTGTGTGGGCCGCCGTCGTGCTCGCCCTGTGGCTGGCTTTGGGGCCGGCTTCCAGTGCCGATCCGCGCGCAGCGCACAGTGCTGCGGTGGTTCTGGTGACGCTGGTGCTGTGGAGCACCGGCGTACTGCCGCCCTTCCTGACCAGCCTGATCTTCTTCGGGCTGGTGCTGATCTTCCGGCTGGCGCGGCCGGATCTGATTTTCTCCGGTTTCGGTTCGGCTGCCGTGTGGCTGATCGTCTCCGGCTTCGTTATCGGCACGGCAATCAGTGTCTCCGGCCTGGGGAAGCGGCTGGCCGGATTTCTGGCGCCGCATCTGGCCAGTAGTTATGCCCGCATGATCATCGGGCTGAGCATTGCTGCGAGCTTGCTGGGCTTCGTGATGCCGTCCTCGGTCGGGCGGGCCGTGGTGATGCTGCCCATCGGCATGGCATTGGCTGATCGTGTCGGTTTTCGCGCCGGCTCGAACGGGCGCATCGGCATCGCCGCCGCACTGGCGCTGGCCTGCAATCTGCCCAGCTTTGCGATCCTGCCCGCGAACATTCCGAACATGATCCTCGCCGGCGCGAGCGAAACCCTGCACGGTGTGAGCTTCGGCTATACGAGCTATCTCACGCTGCACTTCCCGCTGCTCGGCATCCTCAAGCTGGCCTTGGTGGACTGGCTGGTTCTGACCCTGTTTCCGGATCGCATTCACCCGCAGGATGGCCTCATCGCCGACACGGTCGAAGCCGACAAACCGGGCGAGGGAGCCATGCAGTGGCGCGTGGGCGCGATTCTGCTTGCAACGCTAGCGCTCTGGATGACCGATAGCTTGCACGGCATCAATCCCGCCTGGGTCGGTTTGGCGGCCGCCGTGGTCTTGCTGCTGCCCGGCATCGGCGTGGTGGCGCCGAAGAGCTTCAACAGCGCCATCGACTTCGGGGTTGTGCTGTTCGTTGCCGCGGCCCTTGGGCTGGGCGCGCTGGTCAACGATTCCGGTCTTGGCAAGTTGGTCGGCGAGTTTCTGCAGCAGGTACTGCCCTTGCAGATTGGGCGCGAAGCGCTGAACTTCTTCTCGCTAACGCTGATGTCCGTGTTGACCGGGCTGGTGACGACGATTCCCGGCGTGCCGACTGTGCTCACCACGATGGCGCCCGAGCTCGCCAAAGGCTCCGGCTTCAGCCTGCCGGCGGTGCTGATGACCCAGGTGATCGGGTTCTCCACCGTGCTCTTCCCCTACCAAGTCGGCCCGCTGGTGGTGGCGATGCAGCTCTCCGGCGAGAAACTCGGCCACCTGCTGAGGATCACGCTGCCGCTCGCGTTGCTGACCCTCGTGCTGGTGATGCCGCTGGACTATTTGTGGTGGCGCCTGCTGGGCTGGATCTGAGCGCTAGAAGATAGAGCTTCCTGTAGAAGCGCGGCCCGGCGGGCGTCTTCAGACAGTACTCACGGAAAGCGCGGCGGCGCTTGCTTGAGTGGGGCGGCCGGTTGAAGAGGGCCGTCGGCCGTCCCTGCACCACCCCGACGGGGTATCCGGTACGGGATGATCTCGCGCCGTAGCCCTTCAACCTCGCAGGCTTAGGAGAGTTTTCATTCGGGACCTATGCCAGCAATCGACCCTTTACGGTCGGTCAGGAAATCAGGGCGTGGACGTTCAGGCGTAGGGCGCAGTGGAAACTGCGCCACTCGGAACAACGCACGCGGTCACGTACGGGGGCAACATCCGGTGCGGTTGGCACCGCACCCTACGCGTCAGGCATACCTCGACGACTCTGCCGCACGAGGTGAACGAGGGGGTTGTCAGAGCGGGTCAATGACCCGCCCTACAAGGCTGCCTGGCTGTAGGGTTAGACGAATCTTCGGTCACTCTGCGGTTTCTCAGGTTGAACGTGCTACCTGTACCACTTTGATGAATGGTATTTCTCAGGTATGTCTTGTTCCGACGGGTCATCAAATCCCATTGCTTCCAACTCATTAAACCATCTGTCTCTCTTGGACTCGGGAAGCTTCGTGCCACACAACGGACAGAATTCGATGCTGATTACAGCAGAGCCACCGTCGTGGATGATGATCCCGTACTCATCGAACTTTTCGAAATACGAAATCAGTGCATCGGGACAAGAGAACTGATCGGAGTGCACATCGCACTGCCGTTCAATTTGCGCTGTCATGGCTTCGCAGCAGTGTTTCATGGGCAATCGTCTAACGTCTTAATTAAGCCGCGCCGCGAAGCGGCGTCGGCTTGAATGAATTGTTAGCCATCAACCATCGTTGGTCACGCGAATTATTACAGCGCCCGCAATACCGATGCTGACCTTGGAAGTAACCGATACATCGTACTCATCACTCACATCCTCGCCGTCAGCATCTTTGTGCGTCGCGGAGCCCGTGCCGCTGGCGGTGACAGTGATAGTTCCTGCTTCCAAATCAACTTCTTCGACTTCAATCGAGTCCGCGTCGATATCTAGAGAGTCCACGTTGCCTTCATAACGTCCGTCGTCGACTGTAATGCCGGTCCAATCTCCGTTTCCAACTTGTCGTTCAATTGCATCCTTGATGGCATTCCGGGTGTCGTTCACGAGAGCTCCTTCTATAGAGTGGTGAAAATCTGTCATTGATGGCTAACGTGTTATAGGGATCAGTTTTGCCGCATAACATCGGAACGTGCTCCCTAACATGGCACGACCGACCAGCGAAGATTGGCTTCCAGAGCGGCTCTCCACGATTCCGATGTAAAGATGAACAGCATTAACAGAGTCGATAAAAACCTCACTCTGCAGATTACAGTCCGGGAGCAACGAACGGCTGCTTTGTAGCGGCGAATCAGGACGTCCGTTTCTGGCCGTTTGCGGCCATTCTAGTCCTTTGGCATTAACAGCCGCAAAGGCGCAAGTTGCACGCTTGGCTTGGTCTGCCCAGTTTCAAGGTGAGTGCTCTTCTGAATGCGCGGCTCTGCCGATAGCTGCCGGGCTGTCACGTCAGCCAGCGCACTGCGGGCGGATTTGCGCCTACGCCCGGGCGGGCGCTTGCAGCGGGAGGATCAGTTCGAAGCAGCTACCGCCACCCTCGCGGGGCAGGTGCTGCACGCTGCCGCCGTGGAGGCCGGCGATGCGGCGAACCAGGGCGAGGCCGTAGCCGGTGCCTTCGCCGCGCTCGGCGCTGCCGGCGAGGCGGTAGAAGGGTTCGAAGATCTTTTCGCGCTCGGCTTCGGGGATGCCGGGGCCACGGTCGAGCACGTGCAGTTGCACGCAGGCGTCGCTGCGGCGGAAGACTTCGATTTCGGGGGCGCTGCCTGGCGCGTAGCGGCGGGCGTTGTCGAGCAGGTTGCGCAGCAGGTGGCGCAAGAGGCGCAGGTCGCCCGGCACGCAGAGGGCTTCGCCACTGGCGCTGGCGCCGACCCGGCTGCCTTCTTCGGCGGCCAGGCCGAGCAGGTCCACTGGCTCGATCTGCAGGCGCGGGGCATCGTCGGCGAGGCGGCTGGCGAGCAGCAGATCGCCGATCAGGCCGTCGAGCTCGGCAATGTCGCGGGCGACCTGGGCGTGCAGATCCGGGCGATCACCATCGAGCAGATCCAGGGCCACACGGATGCGTGCCAGCGGTGAGCGCAGTTCGTGCGAGGCGGCAGCGAGCATGGCGCGCTGGCTGCTGACCATGGCTTCGACGCGCTCGGCGGCCTGGTTGAAGCGGATCGCCAGCTCGGCGATTTCGTCACAGCCATCGACCTCCATGCGCGTGGACAGGCGGCCTTCGCCCCATATATCGGCTTGCTGCTGCAAGCGCTCGATGCGCCGGGTGAGGCGGCGGGCGACCGGCCAGGTGGCGAGGGCGATCAGCAGTGAGCAGACGACCAGCCAGACGATGAAGAGAATGTGGGCGCGTTGCCCCCATTCCATCATTACCAGGCGGCCATCGGGCAGGATGAGGCTGGCTTCGCTTCGCTGCTCGGGCGTCAGGCGTGGCGGCATGTCTTCGCCGGCCCGGGCAATGGCATCGCCCTGCGGGCTGTAGAGGCCGACTGCGCCATGCATGATGCTGGCGATCTCGCCCAGGGTGGCGGTGAGCGTCTGCACCGGGGCGTCTGCGGGCAGCAGGCGGACGAGCAGGGCGCGGGTGTTTGCATCCAGTGGCCTGGAGCCGCGATCACCTGCTATCCAGCCGGCGGCAGCGGCGAGCAGGCCGACCAGCAGCACCACGGCCATGAAGCTCAGGTAGATCTGCCGGTACAGGCGGATATGCACGTAATGGCGGCGTTGCCGATGCTGCTCATGCCATTCGCGGTGACGCGTACGCCAGTCGCAACGGGGTTTTGCGTCTTCTGCCTCACAGCGAGTGCGGTGCCAGGGCCAGGTTTTCTTCATGCGCTCTCGTCCTGGCGTTGGGCAAAGACATAGCCGGCGCCGCGCACGGTGACGATGCGGCGCGGCTCCTTGGGATCATCTTCGATGGCGGCGCGGATGCGCGAGATGTGCACATCAATCGAACGATCGAAGGCTTCCAGGGCGTCGCCCCGCGCCAGCTCCAGCAGTGCCTCACGGGACAATACCCGGCCGGCATGGGTGGCCAGCGCCCACAGCAGCGCGAACTGGTGGGCGGTGAGCTCGCACAGGCGGCCATCGAGGCGGGCTTCGAGGGCGCCTTTGTCGAGCTCCAGGCGGCCAAAGCGCAACAGCGCCGGCGAGGGCGTGCGCTGAACCTGGTTGTGGGCGCGGCGCAGCAGGGCATGCAGGCGGGCCAGTAATTCACGCGGGCTGAAGGGCTTGGGGAGGTAGTCATCCGCGCCGAGCTCGAGGCCCACGATGCGGTCCACTTCCTCGCCACGTGCGGTGAGCATGATGATGGGCAGTGCGCTGTGTTCGCGCAGCCGCCGGCACAGCTCAAAGCCATCGCCATCGGGCAGCATGGCGTCGAGGATCAGGGCTTCGAAGGCCTCGCTGCGCAGCAGGCGCTCGCCCTCGGCGATGCTGTGCGCAGGGGTTACGGCGAGGCCGCGGGTGCCGAGATACTCGCCCACCATGCGGGTGAGCGGGGCATCGTCATCGATCATCAACAGGCGTTCAGCCATCGGGTTCCCTGTGCGGATTTCAGTGCGCGCGCGAGTGCTCGGTCACCACGCGGCCGTCAGCGTAGATCAGCACGGTGCTGTCATGCCCATGTCCCTTGCAGTCCGGGCACAGGGCCCGCATCTGCCGCAGGCCCGGCGGCCAGTCGCGCGTGTCCTGCAAGGTCTTGCTGCGGCCGCAACCGGGGCAGCTCAGCTCTACCGGCGAGCGGGCCCACGATAGCGCATCCTTGCGCACTGCGGCATCCGGCAGGCCCGGTATGGCGGCCGGGTGTGAGGAGGGCGTGGCTTCTTTACGCATGTAAGTCTCCAGGTCAGGCGCGGTGCGGTTTCTGAACGGCGGCTGGCCGTACTGGCAGCATCAGGGGCGCAGAACCGGAATCTTGTCGATTTCCTGGGCGGCCAGCTTCGCGCCCGTTGCGCTGCCCGCTTGCGAGAATCGTGTGCCGGCGCAGAAGGCGACGCCTGCGACCAGCGCGAGCACGATGACGGTGCCGAGCAGCTTGCCCGCGCAGCACCGCTTGCCGCCCCGGTGAGCCTTGTCGGTGCTGCAACAGCGTTTCTTCGCCGGAGTGTCCTGATTTGTGTCCATGTTGTGTGTCCTGAGTCTCTGCCGGGGTTGGCAGGACGCAGTGTGGCCGCCATGAGTTGCCCGCGTTTCTCCGTAATGTAAAGAAACATGAAGTGCTGCTTGCGCGCCATGGCGCTGGAGCCCGGCGGCCATGCGTGGCAGGATGGCCCTTCCTGCTACTTACTGACGAGGCTCTCCGCATGCTGATGCTTTTTCATGCCCCCGGCACCTGCTCGCTGGCTTCGCTGATCACCCTCGAATATGCCGGCGCGGATTACACGGTCCACAAGGTGGACTTCTCGGCCAACGAGCAGCGCAGCCCGGCCTTTCTGGCGCTCAATCCGAATGGCCGGGTGCCGGCCCTGCAGTGCGCGCGGGGCGTGCTGACCGAGACGCCGGCGATCCTGCTCTATCTCGCACAGACCTATCCTGCCGCCGCCCTGGCGCCGCTGGAGGATCCGTTTGCACTGGCGCAAGTGCAGGCCTTCAACAGTTACCTGTGTTCGACCCTGCATGTGGCGCATGCTCACCGCGTGCGCGGCAGTCGCTGGGCCGACGATCCGGCGGCCATTGAAGCCATGCGGCGCAAGGTGCCCGAGAGCGTGGGCGCTTGTTTTGCGCTGGTGGAGGCCCACTTGCCTGCCGCCGGTTGGGTCAGCGGGGCGCGGGCCGGCATCAGCGATTTCTACCTGTTCACCGTGGCGCAATGGCTGGAAGGCGATGGCCTCGATCCTGCGGCCTATCCAAAAGTCATCGCGCATCGTGAGCGTGTCCGCGCGCTGCCTGCGGTGCAGAAGGCGCTGGCGGTCTGAGTGTTATGCCGGGCGTCTCGCCTCAGCCTTGTGCTGCCTGGAGCGTGGCTGCGAGTGCGTCCAGCTCCTCGCTGAGCGTGCCGCGGCTGCGGAAGTGGCGCCCAGCCTTGCCATACCAGTACTCGGCATCTTCAAGATCGCCTTCCTGCACATGCAGCAGCGCATGCAGCCAGGCTGCCGTCGGGGAGTCATCGAGCTGAACCAGGTTGTGAGCCTCGTTCCACTTGCCTTGGCGCATCAGGGCCAGGATCTCGGGCAAAGGGGTCATCCGCTTCTCCTCTTGTTCAGGCATACGTATCTTGAGTGTTGGCTCACGCAATGATTGTCTGGCAGGCGAGCTTTAATGTTTGTTAGGCCTGTTGCCTGACACTTGCTAAGCTCTGAATTGGCTTCCTGGTGTGCAAGCAGCGCAGCACAGGGGGTGATGGTGCCGGTTTGAAGCGGCACGGGTCATCAGCAGCCTCACGACATTCGTTGATTGGGTGGGTCATGGAAATAGCACAGATCACCCGTGCGCTGCAGCAGGATGCAGTCACGGTTGTTTTTCTCAACGTTCTTCTGCAGCAGATCGGTCTGCCGGTGCCTGCGGTGCCGACGCTGTTGTTGGCGGGGAGCCTCGCCACGACGCCTTCGGCACTGGGCCAGGTGCTGGCGGCAGCACTGGTGGCCTCGGTGATTGCTGACTGGTTGTGGTACTGGTCGGGTCAGCTCTTCGGCTACCGGGTGCTGGCCGGCCTGTGCAAGCTCTCGATCAACCCTTCTTCCTGTGTCAGCGAAACGGAAGCGCGCTTCATCCGCTGGGGCCTGCCTTCGCTGGTGGTCGCTAAATTCATCCCTGGCTTTTCAACGGTAGCGCCGCCGATTGCCGGTGCCTTGCGCATGAATCAGCTGAAGTTCTTGCTGGCTGCGGGCGCCGGCGCGGTGCTGTGGGCTGGCCTGGCACTGAGCGCGGGCTGGCTCTTGCAGGACACCGTCAGAGCTGCCATCGCCTTGCTCGAAGCGCATACCCGCACGGCACTCGTGCTGGTGCTGGTCTTGCTGGGCGGCTGGCTTAGCTGGAAGCTGTGGCAGAAATTCCGCTTCCGCAAACTCGCTGCACTTCCCCATATCACTGCCGACGAGTTGATCGCGGCCATGGCGGAGGGCGATGCGCCGCTGGTGCTCGACTTGCGCGGAGCGGCGATGGCAGCCGAAACCGCGGCGATCCCGGGGGCAAGGCGGACGACGCTTGCATTGCTGCTGATTGACGCCGGCGAGTGGCCGAAGGATCGCCCTGTTGTGACCCTGTGTGCATGCCCGGAAGACGCCAGCGCGAAACATGCGGCGCGCCAACTGCTGGATGCCGGCTATCTCTCCGCCCGGCCGCTGAAAGGTGGTTATGAAGCTTGGTTGGCGGCACAGCCTCCGCAAGCGCTATGAGACGCGCCATTTCCTCCCGCGCTTAAAGGCTTTGATCCCAGGGCGCCGGGTCGCCGGCAAAGCGCGCGGCCAGAAAATCCACCAGCAGGCGCAAGGCCAGCGGCTGGTGCTGGCGCGAGAGATAGATGGCATGGATGCCCAGCTCCTCCGGTTCATGATCCGGCAGCAGTTGCACCAGGCGGCCTGAGCGCAGCTCATCCCCCAGGTAGTAGGTGGGCAACATGCCGACGCCCGCGCCCGAAAGCACAGCCCGCCGCAGCACGGCGGTCTCATTGGTGTGGAAGCTCCAGTCCACCGGCACCGTCAGCGTCTCGCCGCCCTGCGTGAAGCGGTATTGCTTGCCGATACCGAAAGCGTGCGCAATGCAGCGGTGCTGGCGCAAATCCTCTGCCACACGTGGCACGCCGTGCTTTTTCAGGTAGTCCGGTGAGGCGCACAGCTTCGAGCGGCAGCGCGCCAGTGGCCGCGTGATCATCGCCGGGTCCAGGGTGTTGGTGATGCGCACCGCCAGGTCGACCCGCTCACCCACCAGATCGGCTGCCTTGTCGCCCACCGACAGCACGATTTCCACTTGCTCATATTGCCGCTGGAAGTCGACCAGCGCCGCTGTGAGCTGGGCATCCGCAAAGGAGCCGGAGCTGGTAACGCGCAGCACGCCAGCGGGCTCACGGCTGCGTTCAGCCGCGAGGTGCTGCGCCTCTTCCGCGAGCTCAAGCAGCTGCCGGCAGGTGGGTAGCGCGGCGAAGCCGGCATCGGTGAGGCTGACCTTGCGCGTGGTCCGGTGCAGCAGGCGGGCGCCGAACCAGTCTTCCACTGCGGCGAGATAGCGGCTGACCATTGCGGCCGACATGTCCAGATGTTCAGCGGCCTGGGTGAGGCTGCCCCGGTCGGCCACTTCCACAAAGACGCGCACAGCTGTCAGGCGATCCATTTCGTCGATCCATGCAATAAATATTCAACTGATACGAACTTTATCAACTGGAGTGCAAAACATAAAGTTCGTTCCACAGCAAACCCACCCAAGGAGATTCACCATGTTCCAGCCCCGCAGCATCGTCCGTTTCATTGTGCCCGCCCTGACCCTCGGCGTCGTCGCCGCCACCGGTGCGAATGCGCAGACGCCTGCGCCGCTCACGGTCAAGGTCTATAACGCCGATGGCAACAGCTTCCATGTCAATGCCGTGGTGGTGAGCGGCAAGACTGAAGCGATCGTGATCGACAGCGGCTTCACCCGCGCCGACGCCCTGCGCGTGGCGGCCAATGTGCTCGACAGCGGCAAGACGCTGAAGACCATCTTCATCAGCAACGCGGACCCGGATTTCTACTTCGGCGCCGAAGTGTTGAAGGCCTATTTTCCGAACGCTCAGGTGCTGACCACCCCGGCCGTGCGCGAGAAAATCGAGGCCAAGCTGGCCGGAAAAGTGGCGTTCTGGGCACCGAAGATGGGCGCTAATGCACCGCACAAGCCGATCGTGCCGGATCTCCTGCAGGGCACCCGCCTGAGCGTGGATGGCGAGACCATCGAAGTGCGCGGCACCACGGGTGAGCTGGCCCATCGCCCCTATGTGTGGATTCCGTCGATCAAGACCATCGCCGGCAACATCGCGATTTTCGGCAACCTCCATGTGTGGACGGCGGATACCCAGAAGGCCAGCGAACGCAAAGCCTGGTTCGCCCAGCTCGACGAGATCGAAGCGCTCAAGCCGGCTACCGTTGTGCCGGGCCACATGGCTGCCGGCACCGCGCTGGACGTGAGCGCCATTCGCTACACCCGCGATTATCTGCAGCGTTTTGATGTGGAAGGGGCCAAGGCCAAGAGCGGTGCCGAGCTGATCGACGCCATGAAGAAGGCCTACCCGCAAGCTGGCCTGGGCATCGCGCTGGACATCGGCGCCAAGGTCAACAAGGGCGAAATGCAGTGGTAATCCGCTGAAAATCTCCCGCGGCGCACTCACCAGGGCGGCGCGGGAGCTTTGCACTTTTAAAGGACGCTCATCATGTCAGCAACGACCCTGCATTACTTCTATGACCCCCTGTGCGGCTGGTGCTACGGCGCCGCGCCGTTGGTGAAGGCTGCCCGCGAAGTCCTACCCGTGATCCCGCATGGCGGCGGCATGATGACCGGCGCCAGGCGCCAGCCAGTCACCGCGCAGCTACGCGATTTCGTTAAACCGCATGACGCGCGGATTGCCCAGCTGAGTGGGCAGCCCTTCGGCGAGGGCTATCGCGATGGGTTGTTGCATGACACGGAGGCCGTGTTCGACTCCGAGCCGCCGACGGCAGCCATGCTGGCGGCCGAAGCGCTGGCCGGGCGCGGGCTGGACATGCTCGCCCAACTCCAGATTGCCCACTATGTTGAAGGGCGCCGGATCGCGGATCGTGCGGTGCTGATCGAAGTGGCCGCCAGCCTTGGTCTGGAAGCGGAAAGCTTCGCCGTGGCGCTGGATCACCAGTCGGGCGAGGCCGTGCAGGCGCATATCCAGCAGACCCGGGCCTTCATGGCACAGATGGCCGCTCAGGGCTTCCCCAGCTTCGTGCTCGAAACCGGGGGCGTCTTCAAACGCCTGGATGTTGCAAGTTATCTGGGGCGTGCGCAGGATTTCCAAACCTTGCTGCGCAATCAGATTCACTCCGCGACCGCGCCTGCTACAGGTGAGGCCTTTGGCTGCGATGCCGATGGCTGCGCGCTCTGAAACAGGAAACAGTCATGAAAACCAATCTGCAGATCGTCACCGAACACTACGCTGCATCAGCACGCCAGGATCTCGCCGCCATGATGGCGGACGTCTCCCCTGAAGTGGCCTGGACCGAGATGGCCGGCTTCCCCTGCGCCGGCACCTGGATCGGCCCCGACCAGGTCATTGCCAATGTCTTTGCTGTGCTTGGTAGTGAATGGGAAGGCTACAGCTTCGCGCTGGAGCAGATCATCGATGGTGGTGAGCAACTGGTCGGCATCGGCACTTACTCCGGCACCTACCGCAAGACCGGCAAGCCGATGCAGGCGCGGGTGACGCATGTGTGGCGCCTTTCCGAAGGGAAGATCGTCCGCTTCGAGCAATTCACCGACACCTTGCTTGTCGCGCGGGCCATGCACACATGATGGCTCGGCAGCCTGGACCTCAGCCGATCATGGCTTCAAAGGCCAGTGCGCCCTGACTCACCGGGCGGCGTGGCAGGCGCAGGCGGAAGAGCTCGCGGCTGATTTCGCCTTCGACAAGTTCCACGACCTGCACGCGGCCCAGCGCAATCGCATCGGCCGCGGCTAGCTCCGGCACCAGCCCCAGGCCGAGCCCTGCCGCAGCCATCTGTACGATGATCTCGTTGCTGCCGGCTTCCAGCGTGCGCGCGGGCTGGATGCCGAGCCGTTCCATCTCGTGTTCGACGACCGAGCGGCTGCCCGAGCCGGGTTCGCGCAAAAGCCAGAGTTGGGACGAGAGATCGGTTGCGCGCTGCTTGCGTCCGGCCGGGAAGGCCTTGGCGGCTGCCACGATCAACATGCGCTCGCGGCGCCAGGGGCGAATCTCGAGACGCTCGTCATCGATATGGCCTTCCACCAGCGCCACATCCACATCGCAATCGAGCAGCCACTGGGCGACTTGCTTGGTGTTGCCGGAGAGCAGACGCAGGCTCACGCCGGGGTGCTGGCTGGAGAACTCGGCGATGTATTTCGGCAGCCAGTAAGCCGCGATGGTGGTGGAGGCGCCGATGGTGAGGCTGCCGCGCTCCAGCTCCGAATAGGCCTGCACGGCCTCGATGGCGGCACGCTCCATGGCGAAGATGCCACGCGCGTATTTGTAGAGCATCTGGCCCGCTTCCGACGGCCTGAACGAGCGTCCGCCGCGTTCCAGCAACACCACCTGCAACTGGTCTTCCAGCTCACGGACGGCTTTCGATACGGCCGGCTGGCTCACGCCCTGCACTTCGGCTGCGCGCGAGAAGCTCTTCTGTTCGATGACGGCGGCGAAGATGCGGAGGAGGTGGAGGTTCATGGTATTGGGTGTCTGGTGTCGGAAGTCGTTGGGCGGTAGGGCGGAGTGCCAACTCCGCCAGCCTGGTCAACGCATCTGGTGGAGTTTCACTCCACCCTACAGCAGTGTCGTACGTGGCGACGCATTCAGCGTTCAGCCCTGAAGTTCAAGGCCAGGCCCTGGCCCCGTAAATCATGCGTTTGGCCACAAAGTGGCGCAGGGGAGGCAGGACTTCGAGCGCGGCGAGGCCCGCGCCGCGCAGGCCGGAGATCAGCGGGTTGTGGGTGGAGAAGCCGCGCACCAGTAGATCGGTAAAGCCGGCGGCGCCTTCGCGGTCCAGCTTGCGGCGGGCTGCATAGCGGGCCAGCAGCTCCGGCGCGCCGGGGTCGCTCGCGCCGGTGAGCGTGTCGGCCAGCTCCCAGGCATCGCGCAGCGCCAGGTTGAAGCCTTGGCCAGCCACCGGATGCAGGGTCTGGGCTGCGTTGCCAAGCCATACGCAACGCGGGGCGGTGATCTCGCGGCGCATGCGCAGGCCCAGCGGATGGTGGGCGCGCTCGCTGATCGAGTTGAGGGTGGCGAGGCCGCCCAGTGCACCATTCAATGCGCCGAGCCATTCCGCCTCGGGGGCGGTGAGCAGGCCTTCTGCCTCCTGTGCCGGCACGGTCCACACTACGGCGTAATCCTGTCCGAAGGGCAGCAGGGCGATCGGCCCGCGGGCGGTGAAGCGTTCGTGGGCCAGGTTCTGGTGTGGCGCAACGGGGGTGGCGCGGCACAGCAGGGCGTGTTGATCGTAGTCGCGGATGCGGGTGGCTTCCTGCTCCGGCACGAAACCTTCGCAGCGCAGCAGCAGGCGGGCCTGGCTGGTGGCGTGCTGCAGTTGCAGTTCGATGTAAGCGGCCTCGGGTTGGCTGCTTTCGAGGCGGGTTTCTTCATGCAGCGGAATGCCGGCGGCCTGCACCTGTCTGAGCAGGGCCGCGTGCAGGGCGCTGGCGCCGAGGACGTAGCCCAGCGCGGGCAGACGTTGTTCGGCGGCGCTGAGCTGACTGCGCGCGAAGCCGCTTTGCTGCGAGATGGTGATGTGGGTGATCGGCGTAGCCAGGGCTGCGGGCCAAGCGCCGAGCAACTCGAGCAGCTCACGGCTGCCGTGCGAGAGGGCGAGGGTGCGATTGTCCTGCTGGGTGGCCGCGAGGCTGCGGGCGTCGAAAATCTCCACTGCCTGCCCGCGTCGCGATAAGGCCAGCGCCGTGGCCAGCCCGAGCGGGCCGGCACCGATGATGGCAATCGGTGGGGCCATCAGGCGAGTGCCTCCGCCATGCAGGCTTCCACATCCTTGATGCATTTGGGCGCGGCGGAGGTGAGTACGTCCGGATGATTGCCGGTGATCAGCACGTCATCCTCGATGCGCACGCCGATGTTCCAGAAGGCTTCGGGAACGTCGTCGGCCGGGCGGATGTAGCAGCCGGGCTCGATGGTCAGCACCATGCCGGGCTCGAGATCGCGCCAGCGGCCGCGCTGCTTGTATTCGCCGCAGTCATGCACATCCATGCCCAGCCAGTGACTGGTGCGGTGCATGTAGAAACGGCGGTAGCTGCTGGTTTCGAGTACTTCGTCGAGGCTGCCGCTGAGCAGCTTCAGATCCAGCATGCCCTGAGCAAGGATGCGTACGGCCACGTCGTGCGGATCGTTGAAGTATTTGCCGGCCCGGCATTCGGCGATTGCCGCTTTCTGGGACGCGAGCACCAGCGCATAGACGTCGCGCTGTGGGCCTTCGAAGCGGCCGTTCACCGGGAAGGTGCGGGTGATGTCGGCGGCATAGCTGTCGAACTCGCAGCCGGCATCGATGAGCAGCAGTTCGCCATCGCGTAGCGGCTGGTTGTTGGCGTTGTAGTGCAGCACGCAGGCATTCGGGCCACCGGCGACGATGCTGGTGTAGGCCGGGAACTGGCTGCCGCTGCGGCGGAATTCGTGCAGGATTTCGGCCTCGATCTCGTATTCCATCATGCCCGGGCGGCAGGCCCGCATGGCGCGGCGGTGCGCGGCTGAGGTGATTTCGGCGGCGCGGCGCATCAGGGCGATTTCGTTGGCATCCTTGAAGAGGCGCATCTCGTCGAGCTGCACGCGCAGGTCGCAGATCTCGGTCGGCACGCTGATGCCGTTGCGGGCGCCGGCACGCACGCTGTTCAGGGCGTCGGTGATGCGGCGGTCCCATTCTTCATCGTGACCTAGCGAGTACCACAGCGCCGGCTGGTTGCCGATCAGCTCGGGCAGGCGCTTGGCCAGCTCGCTGACCGGGTGGGTGGCATCCATGCCGAAGCGCTCGCGCGCGGCTTCGGGGCCAAAGCGGAAGCCATCCCAGATCTCGCGCTCTTCGTTCTTCTCGCGGCAGAACAGCACGCTGCGGGTTTCCTCTGCGCTGGCGATCAGCACCAGCACGGCTTCGGGTTCGCCGAAGCCGCTGAGGTAGTGGAAGTAGCTGTCGTGCCGGTAGGGGTAGTCGCTGTCGCGATTGCGGCAGCGCTCCGGTGCGGTGGGCACGATGGCAATGCCACCGCCGGCGGCGCGGATCTGGTCGGCGAGGCGGGCGCGGCGGGCAGCGAAGGGGGCGAAATCGAAGTTCATCGGCAATCTTCTTGTTGTGATGAGGCTTGGGGTGTTTTCAGATCAGGCAGCGCTCCGGCGCTTGAGTTCCTCGTCCAGCGCGATCAGGCGTTGCGGGGTGCCGACGTCTTCCCAGCGGCCGTGGAAGTGTTCGCCGGAGAGGCGTCCGGCATCAATGGCCTTGAACAGCAGCGGTGCCAGCTTGGCTTTGGTGCCGGGCTCGGTTGCAGCGAACAGCGAGCTGCGATAGAGCCCGATGCCGGAGAAGGTCAGGCGGGCGCCGCCTTCGCGCAGCACCTGGCCGCTGGCGTCGAGCACGAAGTCACCGTCCGGATGCTGCGGTGGGTTGTCGACCAGGGCAAGGTGGGCGTGCTGGCCCTGGGTGATGCGGGTCAGCGCGCGGGCACAGAAGGTGGCGTAATCGAGTTCGCAATACACATCGCCATTCACGACCAGGAAGGGCACGTCGCCCAACAGGGGCAGGGCGGTGGCGATTCCTCCGGCGGTTTCGAGCGCTTCGCCCTCGCGCGAGTAATCGATATTCACGCCCCATTCGCGGCCGCTGCCCAGCGTTTCTTCAATCAGATGACCGAGATGGGCGTGGTTGATCACGATGTCGTGAATGCCGGCGCGTGCGAGGCGCTCGATGTGCCATGCGATCAGGGATTTGCCTCCAACCGAAAGGAGGGGTTTGGGGCAGCTGTCGGTGAGCGGACGCATGCGTTCGCCGCGTCCGGCAGCGAGGATCATGGCTTTCATGGCTGGGCCTGTGAGGTGGAATCCGGGCTGGCATCCCGTTTTTCGGCGGCGCGTTCGTAGGCATCCACGATGCGGGCCACCAATGGGTGACGCACCACGTCTTCCTTGGTGAAATGAGTGTAGGCAATGCCGCGCACTTCGCCGAGGGTCTTCACTGCGTCGAGCAGGCCGCTCTTGTGGCCGCGCGGCAGATCGATCTGGGTCAGATCTCCAGTGACGACGGCGCGCGAGCCGATGCCGATGCGTGTGAGGAACATCTTCATCTGCTCGGGCGTGGTGTTCTGTGCTTCATCGAGAATGATGAAGGCGTTGGCCAGGGTGCGGCCGCGCATGAAGGCCAGCGGGGCGATCTCGATGCACTGGCGCTCGAACATTTTGGCCACGCGCTCGAAGCCCATCAGATCGTAGAGCGCGTCGTAGAGCGGGCGCAGATAAGGGTCGACCTTCTGCGCGAGGTCGCCGGGCAGAAAGCCCAGGCGCTCACCAGCCTCGACCGCCGGGCGGGTCAGGATGATGCGCTGCACCTGCTCACGCTCGAAGGCGTCCACCGCGCAGGCCACGGCCAGATAGGTTTTGCCGGTGCCGGCCGGGCCGAGGCCGAAGGTGATGTCGTGGCTCTGAATGGCGCGCAGGTATTCGTTCTGGCGCGGGGTGCGGCCGTGCAGATCGCTGCGGCGGGTGAGCAGGGTGGGCGCGGCAGGGCTGGTGTCATCGCGCTTGGCGAATTCGATCAGGCCAAGCTGGATATCTTCCACCGTGAGGTGCTGGTCGGCACGCCGGTAGAAGGCCTGCAGGGCGTTGCGGGCGATATTGATCTGGGCGCTTTCGCCGTGCAGGGTCAGCAGCTCGCCACGACGCGCGATGGCCACATCGTAGGCCGCTTCGATCTGACGCAGGTTCTCGTCCAGCGCGCCGCACAGGTTGGCGAGCCGGGCGTTGTCTGGCGGGGCCAGCTGGAGTTCAAGGCGGCGCGGCCGGGAGGCGGGAGCGGGCTTGCTGACGGGAGTGACCACGAAGCGATTCCGGAAGCTGGATCAGAGCATGTTATCGAGAAATGCGCAGCTGCGGGGATGCGCCGGGCTGGCGAAGAACTCAGCCGCCGGGCGTTCCTCCACGATCTCGCCGTGGTCCATGAAGATCACCCGATTGGCGACTTCGCGCGCAAAGCCCATCTCGTGGGTGACGACCAGCATGGTCATGTGCTCATCGGCGAGCTGGCGCATGGTGCGCAGCACTTCGCCGGTGAGCTCGGGATCCAGTGCCGAGGTGGGTTCGTCGAAGAGCATGATGTCCGGCTCCATGGCCAAGGCGCGTGCGATCGCCACGCGCTGCTTCTGGCCGCCAGAGAGGCGCGCTGGGTAGGCGTCGCGCTTGGCCGAGAGGCCGACCTTGGCGAGCAGGGCTTCGGCCTTGGGAATGATCGCGTCGCGACTCATGCCTTTCACGGTGATCGGCGCTTCGATGATGTTCTGCAGCACGGTCATGTGCGGGAACAGGTTGAAGTGCTGGAAGACCATGCCCATGCGCCGGCAGATGCGGCGCACTTCGGCTTCCGGGGCGTAGCGGGCCTGGCCGGCGGCGTCGGTGTCGGCCAGCACATCGCCTTCGATCTCGATGCGCCCGGCGTCGATGGTCTCCAGATGGTTCAGACAGCGCAGGAAGGTGCTCTTGCCGGAACCCGACGGGCCGATCACGGCGATGACTTCGCCCTTGCTCATTTCGAGCGACACGCCCTTGAGCACTTCGTTGTGGCCGAAGCGTTTGTGCAGGCCGCTGGCCTTGATCATGGGCTTATTCGTCATGGGCTGCGTAGCGTTTCTCGAGGTACTGGAAGCCCCAGGTCAGGAGCAGGGTCATCAGCAGGTAGAAGGCGGCGGCGACCACGAAGGGCGAGGTGGTGAAATCGCGCTGCACGATCCCGCGCGCGGCGCGCAAGAGATCGTTCATGGCCAGCACGTAGATCAGCGAGGTGTCCTTCACCAGCGTGATGGTTTCATTCGACACCGGCGGTAGGATGCGGCGGATCATCTGCGGCAGCACGATGCGGCGCATGGTCTGGGCATAGGTGAGGCCCAGCACCTTGGCGCCCTCGTACTGGCCGCGGTCGATGGACTGGATGCCGGCGCGGAAGATCTCGGCGAAGTAGGCCGCGTAGTTCAGCACGAAGGCCACGATGGCGGCAGGGAAGTCTGGCAGGCGGATGCCGATGCCCGGCACGAAAGGCAGGGCGAAGTAGATGAAGAGCATCTGCAGCATCAGCGGTGTGCCGCGCATGAGCCAGATGTAGCCATTCACGGCGACCGACACGGCGGGCCAGCGAGAGATACGCCCCAGCGCGAGGGCAAGGCCCAGCGGCACAGCGAGGACTAGGGTGATCAGGAAAACCTGGATCGTGATGCCCGCGCCGTCGATGAGCTGGGGAAGAATCCTGAGTATGTAATCCATGCGGAAGCCTTCAAGACACAGCCGGCCCCGTGGGGCCGGCTGTGCGGGTGATGCAGGGGTGTGCGTCGCTTACTTGACGATGTTCTTGCCGAACCACTGCTCGGAGATCTTCGCAGCTGCGCCATCGGCCTTCATATCAGCCATGGCCTTGTCCAGCTTGCCGAGCAGTTCGCTGTCGTCTTTGCGCACGCCCACACCGTATTCTTCGGTACCGAAGTTGTCGGCCAGCACCACATAGTCGGCAGGCTTCTTGGCTGCGTAGTAACGGCCCACCACTTCGTCGACCACGATGGCGTCGAGCCGGCCGGCGGAGAGGTCCATCAGCGCGGTGACGTTGTCGCCGAACTGCTTGAGTTCCTTCAGCGTCTTGCCGGCCGGATCTTTGTTCACGGCATCCACAGCGGACGATCCTTCCTGCACACCGACGATCTTGCCGGCCAGTTCGGCCTTGGTCTTGATCGGCGAGTTGGTGGCCACGATCACGATCTGGTGGTTTTCGAGATAGGGCGCGGTGAAGCCGATGTTGGCGCGGCGCTCTTCGGTGATGGTGAGGCCGTTCCACAGCACGTCGATACGCTTGCCGTTGAGCTCGGCTTCCTTGGCGCTCCAGTCGATGGGCTTGAATTCCACGTCCATGCCCAGGCGCTTGGCGGCTTCCTTGGCCATATCGATGTCGAAGCCGACGAGCTCGTTCTTCTCATCGCGGAAACCCATCGGCGGGAAGTGATCATCGAGACCCACGACGATCTTGGTGGCAACTACAGGTGCCGAGGCTTCGGCGGCGATCTGGGTTTCTTCCTTCTTGCCACAGGCGCCAAGCAACAGGCTGGTGGTGAGGGCGGCAGCGACAAGCGCGGTCAGTTTCTTCATGTTCGGAAGACTCCGGAAAATTCAGTACGGGCCCGCACGGGGCGAAGCCGCGATTGTCTACCTGCGGCTCGCGCCGGGCAAGCCGTAGCGTTACGGCTGCGTGCGCAGCAGCGGTGCGTGCAAGGCCTCGTCCAGCGTCGCGAGCGATTCCTGCAAATGTGCGCGTGCTTCCACGCTGCGCCCGCCCTGCGGCAGGGCCGTGCGCAAGGCGAGCTGCAGAGCGCTGGCTTCGTGGCGGGCCAGGGCGCGCACATCGGCGGGTGCGGTGCCTGTCGCACCACTGCTGGCACCACTGCCGCGCAGGATCAGGTTGCTCAGCCGGCTCAGGTGAGCCCGCTGCAGGGCGCGGCGCTGCTGCGGGATGTCCGTGCCGGCCCTGAGTTCCTGCCAGATGTCCTGGCGTAGGGTGGCGTGCAGTTCGGCCAGACTGAAGCGATCGCTGACCAGCAGCTCGGCTTCGAGCAGGCGCTGACTGACACGGTCCGAGAACAGCAGGTCCAGTACCGTGCTTTGCTGGCGCAGCACGCTGGCGCCGATGCTGGGCTGTGGCTCAAGGCTGAGCGGTTCGAAGTAGTCCGGCGCGAGGCGGCGCAGCAAGGCCGGCTCGATCTGGAAGCTGGCGGGCTGGAACAGCCCCTGAGAGAGGGCCGCAAGTGTTGCGCGCTGGACCGAGGCGGGCAGTGGCGTAAACACGTCACGCCGGGCCGGTGAAGTGTGGCGGCTGATGCTGACGCCGCCGATGTTGCGTGCCGCATTGCTGGCGGCCATGCCGAGCTGGCTGAGGCTGCTATTGACTGCCGCGCGTGTTTCCCGGGCTTCCTCTTCACGACCGGAAGGGGGGTGTTTGGCCAATGCATCCCACAATTCGCGGGCGAGCTGCAGGCGCAGGCGGAACCAGGCCACCGGATCATTGCCCAGGTCGTAGCGGGCGACTGCCGGATCGATGCCGGCGGAGAGCACGTTGCCGTCAAAACTGCCAGCGTCGAAATCGTCGCCGTAGCTCAGCAGCGGATCGTTTTCGGCGCGCCCGGCAATCTTGCGCAATTGGGCGCGTTCTTCCTCGCGTGGTAGTGGGGTGTAGCCGTACTCGATGGCCCACAGGTCGTAAGGGCCCAGCGTTTTCTGGGTCAGAGCGACCTTGCCTGCGCTGGCAGGGTGCTGATTGAGCGGGGTGTAGTCCATTACCGAGGGGGCCAGACCGTTCCGTTCCACGAAGGCCGGGTCGCGCAGCTGGGCCAGGGTGTAAGCCGAGGAGGCGCGGAAGTTGTGGGTGAGCCCCAGGGTGTGACCGACCTCGTGCATCACCACCCAGCGCAGCACGTCCTTGGCGAGGGCTTCTGCTTCAGGGCCGTCCGGCTCTATTTCGCCGCGTGCAGCGGCCAGTTCGAGGGCCTGGGCGAGGTCGGCGAAGCTCGCTTCTGCAAAGTCGCAGGGTTCGTCGTGCTCGTGGGTGTGCGCTTTGCGCGGGAAGTCATAGAGCGCGGCCCGACGCGCACCGCGTGGGCGGAAGTCACTGATCACGATATCCGCATCGAGGATTTCGCCACTGCGTGGATCGACGAGCGAGGGGCCGATTGAGGCGCTGGCATCGGTGCCGAGCAGCCATTGCACGGTGGCGTGCTGGCGGGAGGCGCTGCGCCAGGGGGCGTCGTCGGCCTGCTGCTCGACGCGAATCGCATCCTTGAAGCCGGCACGCTCGAAGGCGGTGTTCCAGCTGAGGATGGCCTCGCGCACGGTGTCGCGGTATTGCTCGGGGATATTGCGATCCAGCCAGTAGGTGATTGGCTTGACGGGCTCGGACAAGGGGGCCGCCGGATCCTTCTTCTCTAGCCGCCAGCGTTTGATTACGTATTCGCGTGGATGGGGCGCAAGGTTGCGATCGTAGTTGTAGCGCTGGCTGCGGAAGTAACCTACGCGTGCATCGGCTGGGCGGCCCGCCATTTCGGTGGGCAGCGGCGAGAAGCTCACGGCAAAGCCGAGGAACATGCTGCGTGCATCGGGCAGGGTGCCCGGCGTGGAGGGCTGAACCGCCTGGCCGGGGGTCGGCACTGCCAGCGAGGCGGCGGCGTAGTGGCTCAGCAACTCGACCACAGTTTCCTCGCTGTTGCTGCGCACCTGCTGGATCAGGCTGTTGGCCCGATCGAACTGGTAGGGCTGGCGGTAGGTGCTTTGCAGCTGGGCCACGCTGGCTGAAAAGTCGGTCAGCAGCAGGGCGTTGAGGTCAACCAGAATGGCGCGGCTGCTAGGGTGGGGCTGGCTGAGAATGGCTGCGCCGCCACGCAGGCTGTCCGAATAGGCGTCTGCCACCGCGAACTGCATTGGTTTGCTGCTGGCGACGAAGCCCGCGTTGCGTTCGATCCACTGAACACGGTCCGACAGGCGCACGAACTTGCCGATGCCGGACTCCAGCATCATGCCACTCCACAACCAGCGCTCACCGATGCCGCGGCTGCGTTGGGTGGTGAAGAAGAAAGGCTGGGCGAAGTCGCTCTCCTTGAGTTCCAGGAGGTAGCGCTCGTCCTTCTTGTAAATGTTCAGCCAGCCGGGCAGGCGGGTGAAGTCCTTGATGAGCTCTGCGTAAGACGGGAGCTTGCTGGCCGCGCTGCTGGCACTGCCGTTTGACCCGGGGGGGGCGGTCGCGATGGGTGCAGAGGCCGACGCCAACGGGACCGCCACGGTTTTGGCTGTTGGTTTTTTGGGTGTGGTGCCGCTGCTGACAGCTTGCTCGGGTGCTGCCGCGCAGGCAGCAAGGGCTGCGAGCACGACACCGAGTGACGCCAGTTTCAGTTGTTCAGACCGCTTATTCCGCAATCTCCACCTCGCCGCGCAGCGAATGCGGCAGCGCCGCGGTGATCTTCACATTGATGAAGTGGCCGATCTGGCGAGGGTTGCCCTTGAAGTTCACGACGCGGTTGTTGTCGGTACGCGCGGCAAGTTCGCCCGGATCTTTCTTTGAGCGGCCTTCCACTAGCACGCGCTGGGTCGTGCCGACCATGCTGGCGCTGACCTCACTGGCCAGCTCGTCGATACGCTTTTGCAGGCGCGACAGCCGTGCGAGCTTCAATTCCTGCGGCGTGTCGTCGTGCATCTCGGCTGCCGGCGTGCCGGGGCGGCGGCTGAAGATGAAGCTGAAGGAAGCATCGAAGCCGATCTCGTCGATCAGCTTCATGGTGGCTTCGAAATCGGCCTCTGTTTCGCCGGGGAAGCCGACGATGAAGTCAGTTGACAGTGAGAGGTCCGGCCGTGCTGCGCGGAGTTTCCTCACCACCGATTTGTATTCGAGGATCGTGTAGCCACGTTTCATGGCCGCCAGCACGCGATCCGAGCCGGCCTGCACCGGCAGATGCAGGTGGGAGACCAGCTTGGGCAGCTTGGCATAGGCCTCGAACACGCGTTGGGTCATCTCGCGCGGGTGCGAGGTGGTGTAGCGGATGCGCTCCACGCCTGGAATTTCATGCACGCATTCGAGCAGGAAGGCGAAGTCCGCCATTTCTTCCGAGCCCGGTTCCACGGGGGCGCGCCATGCATTCACGTTCTGCCCGAGCAGGGTGATTTCCTTCACCCCTTGCTCCGTCAGTCCGGCGATTTCGGCCAGCACATCGCCGAGCGGACGATAGATCTCGTCGCCGCGCGTGTAAGGCACGATGCAATAGGTACAGAACTTCGAGCACCCTTCCATAATCGACACGAAAGCCGAAGCGCCCTCGACTCGGGCGGGCGGCAGGGCATCGAACTTCTCGTTCTCAGGGAAGCTGATGTCCACCTGCGACTTGCCGGACTCGCGGCGGGCCTCGATCAGCTCGGGCAGGCGGTGCAGGGTCTGCGGGCCGAAGACCACGTCTACATAAGGCGCGCGTGAAATGATCGCCTCGCCTTCCTGAGAGGCCACGCAGCCCCCTACGCCGATGATCAGCTTGGGATTCGATTGTTTGAGGTGCTTGACCCGACCCAGGTCGTGGAACACCTTCTCCTGCGCCTTTTCGCGCACGGAGCAGGTGTTGAAGAGGATCACGTCGGCTTCTTCGGGGTTGTCGGTTTTGACCAGTTCTTCACCGGCGGCGAGTACGTCGGCCATCTTGTCCGAGTCGTACTCGTTCATCTGGCACCCGAAGGTGCGGATGTACAGCTTCTTCATCAGGTCACTTCACTGCAGGTTGGGGCAAGGCTCAGAACACTTTCCACCAGGGGGTGTCCGACTTCAGCTTGGGCGCGGCAACCGCGTCTTCGGCCGCCGTCAGGATCCAGACCTTCTGGGCTTCGCCTTGCGCGTTGAATTTCACACGAACGATATAGGTTGAACTGCCCAATGACTGGGTCAGCACAACCAGATTGTTTTGATTGACGATCACGCCGCCGACAGAGAGTCGAACGCTCAGGTTGTTGAGCTTCAGCTGGCGCTCCCCGATCACCTGCATCTCAGCCTTCAGTGCATCGTCCGGAATGGGGCGTACCGGATCGGTTTGGGCCATGGCAGCACCCGTAAGCATCAGACACAACACGAATTTCAGGAGAGATTTCATGGCGCGCACGAGGTTTCAAGGCTGGTTGCGGGAAGGGGCGCATGGTCAGTCATCACCCTGCCAAAGTCAATCCAGCTCCGCCCAAGTGCATGAATTAACGATGCTTTGACGGTGCGCGCGCAGGCGGCTCCTCCGATTTGCCTGCATTCAGGGCATTGCAAAGCTCCGCGACCCTCGCTATAATCGCCGGCTCTTTCGGGGGTGATGTAGCTCAGATGGTTAGAGCGATGGATTCATAACCCATAGGTCGGCGGTTCGACTCCGCCCATCACCACCAGCGAATCAAATACTTAGCCTGGCCGAAAGGCCGGGCTTTGTGTTTTTGGGCGCAGTCTTCCGGGCCGCTTGAGGGTCGGGCGCTGAAGCCCAACTGGTTGTTTTGTTGTTTGGTAGTGCCGCTTTAGCTCAGTGGTAGAGCAACCGCCTTAAAATTGACATGAGTGCCCCTTGGGAAACCTTGGGAGTAGAACTGCTCAAATTCGGGGAAAGCTTTGTTCGCAAGAGCATGCCAATCCCGAGCCAAGCCCTGGAGACGGGGAAGGTGTAGAGACTAGACGGGCAGCGCCTAAAGCGAAAGCCAGGGTGAAGGGATAGTCCAGACCACGAACGCTTTCGGGCGGCGTCGAAAGACGAAGTGGTACGGTAAGCGGTAGGTCGTCTGTTCAATCCAGACAAGCGGCACCAGTTTTTTCCGTCTTTCGTTCCGGTTGTTCGGAGCGGAAGGTATTGATCTGCCCGTTCGGCAGCTATATGATTGCCGGTTTTCGGTAATTCGCTACCGGATTTTTCAGGATACTGAACCATGGTTGTTATCCGTCTTGCACGTGGCGGCGCCAAGAAGCGCCCGTTCTTCAACATCGTTGCGACCGATTCCCGCAATCGTCGCGATGGTCGTTTCATCGAGCGCGTGGGTTACTACAACCCCGTGGCTTCCGGCGCCGAACAAGGCCTGTCGGTGAATGTGGAACGTCTGGCTTACTGGCAGCAACAGGGCGCCCAGTTGTCGCCCACCGTTGCTCGTCTGGTCAAGCAGTCTGCCAAGGCAGCTGCCTGATTGATCGACAAGCCATGATCGTGATGGGGCGCATAGTCGCCCCTTTCGGCATTCATGGCTGGCTGAAGGTTCAGCCGCTTGGTGATGATCCGATGTCATGGCGGCGTATGCCGCAGTGGTGGGTCGGCCCTGATCCGGATTCCGCAAAAGCGGAAGACTGGCGCCCGGTTGTTTCGAGCGGTCTGCGGCCCCATGGCAAGCTGATTGTCGTGGCGCTGGAGGGAGTTGCAGATAGAACAGCTGCCGAGGCTATCGATGGTTGGTTTCTCGCTGCGCCCCGGGAGGCTTTGCCGAAGCCAGGCAAGGATGAGTATTACTGGGCTGACCTGATCGGGTTGCGCGTGACAGGTAAGGCCGGCGTGCCGCTAGGCGTGGTGCGAGGGCTTATCGAGACAGGCGCTCACGACGTTCTGGAAATTGCTGATGGCGAAACAGAGCGACTGATTCCTTTTGTCGCAGCCTACGTGTTGGATGTGGATCTGGCTGCCGGCCTGATTAGCGTCGACTGGGGGGCGGACTGGTGAGTCAGGTTTCTGCTGGCTTGCGGCGTTTTGATGTAGTAACGATTTTTCCCGAAATGTTCGCAGCGGTTCGCGATTTCGGAGTGTCCCGGCGAGCGGTTGACCGGGGCTTGTGGCAGTCACAGTGCTGGAATCCTCGTGATTTCACGGTGGATCCGCATCGTACGGTTGATGATCGCCCGTACGGAGGTGGGCCGGGCATGGTGATGCTGGCTGAGCCTTTGAGTAAGGCGATCTCTGCGGCAAAAGCAGTGCAAAAGGAAGTGCTTGGTGTAGCGGGGAGGGTGGTTTACCTCTCGCCGCAAGGCAGCCCATTGGATCATGCTGGGGTGGTTCGACTTGCGCAGGAGCCGGGGTTGATCCTGCTCTGCGGGCGTTATGAGGGCATTGATCAGCGTTTGATTGATGCCGAAGTGGATGAGGAAGTCTCCATCGGGGATTTTGTGGTTTCCGGTGGTGAGTTGCCGGCAATGTTGTTGATGGATGCCATCATTAGGCTATTGCCGGGCGCTTTGAATGATGCGGATTCGGCAGCGGAAGACTCCTTTGTTGCGGGATTGTTGGATTGCCCGCACTACACACGCCCTGACAACTATCGCGGCGTTTTGGTGCCGTCGGTACTGATGTCTGGCAATCATGCGCAAATCAAACGATGGCGCTTGAAGCAGGCCTTGGGCCTGACCCGGCGAAAACGACCGGACATGCTGGAAGGTCGTGAGTTGAGTCGCGAAGAGAATTTGCTGCTTGAGGAATTCAAGCGGGAAAGCAGTGCTCTGGTTCGCCGGAGCGAATAACCAAGGCACGTATCAGGTGGCGACCTGCTCTGCGTGAAGGGTCCGAAGCGGACCGTGATTGTTAAAAATGGAGATACGCATGAATCTGATCCAGCAACTCGAGCAAGAAGAAATTGCCCGTCTCGGCAAAACCATTCCTGAATTCGCTCCTGGCGATACCGTGATCGTTCAGGTTAAGGTGAAGGAAGGCAACCGCGAGCGTCTGCAGGCGTACGAGGGAGTCGTGATTGCCAAGCGTAACCGTGGCCTGAACTCGTCCTTCATCGTTCGCAAGATCTCTTCGGGCGAAGGCGTGGAGCGCACCTTCCAGTCCTACTCCCCGTTGGTGGCCAGCATTGAAGTGAAGCGTCGTGGCGATGTGCGTCGCGCCAAGCTCTACTACCTGCGCAGCCGCTCGGGCAAATCGGCTCGCATCAAGGAAAAGCTGGAGCTCAAGAAGGCCTGAGCTTTTGCTTCAGATGTTTTGCTAGACGCCTCGCCTTGTGCGGGGCGTTTTGCTGTACGGGCCAGAACCTGTTGGCGCAGATCAGGTCCAATGGCACTATATGAGCACCAACCCGTGCTTCCCTGCAGGAGAGAACATGAACACAACTACCGCTGAAATGCCAGAGCTGCTGGTCTTTACTGACAGCGCAGCCAACAAGGTCAAGGAACTTATCGACGAAGAAGGCAACGCCGAGCTCAAGCTACGCGTGTTTGTCTCTGGCGGCGGCTGCTCCGGCTTCCAGTACGGCTTCACCTTTGACGAAGAGGTGAACGAAGACGATACCCAGTTGCAAAAAAATGGCGTCACCCTTTTGATCGACTCCATGAGCTATCAGTATCTGGTGGGGGCCGAGATTGACTACACGGACGGACTCGAAGGCTCGCAATTCGTGATCCGCAACCCGAACGCAACAACAACTTGCGGTTGCGGGTCCTCTTTCTCGGTGTAAGCAACCGATGTTCGAGCAAACAAAAGGCCGCGTAAGCGGCCTTTTGTTTAGGGGTTTGTGGGGTTTGGCGGTGGGGCCAGGTGGGGTAGGCAGTTTCTTTGCTTAAATGCGACAAAGCTGTTGACGTACCGGGGTTCAGTCTCCATAATCTCGCTTCTCTGCTGATGACGCGAAAGCGAAACAGCAAGAGGGTCAGAAAGTGCTTCAGGCCTAGGTTTGAAGCAGGTTCGGCAGTCAAGTTTTGGTTTGAGTGGTTCTAAAGAATTTCTCAAAAATGCTTGACAAGGTGTTTAAGGGGTGTAGAATGCGCCCCTCTCGCAAACGATGCAGCGCAGTAAAAAGCGTAGCAAAGAATGCAAAGCCCGGAAACGGGATGCTCTTTA